>NZ_JAHKSP010000211.1:0-213 GCF_021733735.1 Mycetohabitans sp. B2 | reverse complement strand
CCAACTCAGCGCCGAGGCCGCCCAAGCACCGTTCGATCTGGCCTGTGGCCCGCTGATGCGCGCGTGCGGCATTCAAGTGGCCGATGACGAGTACGTGATGCTGCTTGTGCAGCACCATATCGTGTCGGATGGCTGGTCGGTCGGGGTGCTGGTGCGCGAATTGAATACGTTGTATCGCGCGGCCTATGACGGACAGACGGATCCACTGCCGGC
>NZ_JAHKSP010000210.1:0-5472 GCF_021733735.1 Mycetohabitans sp. B2 | reverse complement strand
CGCAGGGGGCTGAAGCCGGGCAGGCTGAGGCACGGTGGGCGCGATGCTCTTTAACAAGTAACAGCCGATAAGTGTGGGTACTTGATGGTGAGGCGAGCTGGAGTCGGGGGTCAAAGCCGGGCTGTAGCAAAGCGAAGGAATAATCAAGTCTCATACGAAATGAAGGTAGGTTTTGAGAGATCGAAACTTGTCAACGTTTTGAGTTGAGCGACAGGGTCCTTCGGGGCCCGAACAAGTAACAGGTTTGAACTGAAGAGTTTGATCCTGGCTCAGATTGAACGCTGGCGGCATGCCTTACACATGCAAGTCGGACGGCAGCGCGGGTTTCGGCCTGGCGGCGAGTGGCGAACGGGTGAGTAAGACATCGGAACGTGTCCTGGAGTGGGGGATAGCCCGGCGAAAGCCGGATTAATACCGCATACGCTCTGAGGAGGAAAGCGGGGGACCTTAGGGCCTCGCGCTCAAGGGGCGGCCGATGGCAGATTAGCTAGTTGGTAGGGTAAAGGCCTACCAAGGCGACGATCTGTAGCTGGTCTGAGAGGACGACCAGCCACACTGGGACTGAGACACGGCCCAGACTCCTACGGGAGGCAGCAGTGGGGAATTTTGGACAATGGGGGCAACCCTGATCCAGCAATGCCGCGTGTGTGAAGAAGGCCTTCGGGTTGTAAAGCACTTTTGTCCGGAAAGAAAACGGCCTGGTTAATACCTGGGCTGGATGACGGTACCGGAAGAATAAGCACCGGCTAACTACGTGCCAGCAGCCGCGGTAATACGTAGGGTGCGAGCGTTAATCGGAATTACTGGGCGTAAAGCGTGCGCAGGCGGTTTGCTAAGACCGATGTGAAATCCCCGGGCTTAACCTGGGAACTGCATTGGTGACTGGCAGGCTAGAGTATGGCAGAGGGAGGTAGAATTCCACGTGTAGCAGTGAAATGCGTAGAGATGTGGAGGAATACCGATGGCGAAGGCAGCCTCCTGGGCCAATACTGACGCTCATGCACGAAAGCGTGGGGAGCAAACAGGATTAGATACCCTGGTAGTCCACGCCCTAAACGATGTCAACTAGTTGTTGGGGATTCATTTCCTTAGTAACGTAGCTAACGCGTGAAGTTGACCGCCTGGGGAGTACGGTCGCAAGATTAAAACTCAAAGGAATTGACGGGGACCCGCACAAGCGGTGGATGATGTGGATTAATTCGATGCAACGCGAAAAACCTTACCTACCCTTGACATGGTCGGAACCCTGCTGAGAGGTGGGGGTGCTCGAAAGAGAACCGGCGCACAGGTGCTGCATGGCTGTCGTCAGCTCGTGTCGTGAGATGTTGGGTTAAGTCCCGCAACGAGCGCAACCCTTGTCCTTAGTTGCTACGCAAGAGCACTCTAGGGAGACTGCCGGTGACAAACCGGAGGAAGGTGGGGATGACGTCAAGTCCTCATGGCCCTTATGGGTAGGGCTTCACACGTCATACAATGGTCGGAACAGAGGGTTGCCAACCCGCGAGGGGGAGCTAATCCCAAAAAACCGATCGTAGTCCGGATTGCAGTCTGCAACTCGACTGCATGAAGCTGGAATCGCTAGTAATCGCGGATCAGCATGTCGCGGTGAATACGTTCCCGGGTCTTGTACACACCGCCCGTCACACCATGGGAGTGGGTTTTACCAGAAGTGGCTAGTCTAACCGCAAGGAGGACGGTCACCACGGTAGGATTCATGACTGGGGTGAAGTCGTAACAAGGTAGCCGTATCGGAAGGTGCGGCTGGATCACCTCCTTTCTGGAGCGAAAGCGCCTCCAATTCAAGTACTCACGCTTATCGGCTGTGAAAGTCACAGGGACAGACGAAGGGTCTGTAGCTCAGTCGGTTAGAGCACCGTCTTGATAAGGCGGGGGTCGTTGGTTCGAATCCAACCAGACCCACCACGCGAGTCTGGTGTGCGCTGAGCGCTGCGCGTGGCGCAGGCCCGAACCCAACACGGGGGCATAGCTCAGCTGGGAGAGCACCTGCTTTGCAAGCAGGGGGTCGTCGGTTCGATCCCGTCTGCCTCCACCACTGCTCAATCGCGAGCGCTCCAGTAGCGCGAGCGCTGGCGATTGACCCGTGGGTCAAGCAGTGCAGTATGGCTGTGACGTTCTTTAACAATCTGGAAGAAGAAGCAGTAATGTCTATTGGAGGCGTCTTGAGATGGGCGCATCCGATAGACGGGTAGTGATTGTAAGTATTGTTTTGAGTGATCTGAGAAGACGCTTGGAAGATACGGCACAACGCGAAAACTCAGCCTATAGCGGGTGCGTTGCGAGACGGACTTGTTATAGGGTCAAGCGAACAAGTGCATGTGGTGGATGCCTTGGCGATCACAGGCGAAGAAGGACGCGGTAGCCTGCGAAAAGCTGCGGGGAGCTGGCAAACGAGCTTTGATCCGCAGATGTCCGAATGGGGCAACCCGGCCCGTATGGGTCATCGGTGACTGAATCCATAGGTCACGCGAAGCGAACGCGGCGAACTGAAACATCTAAGTAGCCGCAGGAAGAGAAATCAACCGAGATTCCCAAAGTAGTGGCGAGCGAAATGGGATGAGCCTGTACCATTTAGCATCGCGGCTAGCCGAACGCTCTGGAAAGGGCGGCCGTAGCAGGTGATAGCCCTGTAGGCGAAAGCCGTGGTGTGGAACTAGGGGTACGACAAGTAGGGCGGGACACGTGAAATCCTGTCTGAAGATGGGGGGACCATCCTCCAAGGCTAAATACTCGTGATCGACCGATAGTGAACCAGTACCGTGAGGGAAAGGCGAAAAGAACCCCGGGAGGGGAGTGAAATAGATCCTGAAACCGCATGCATACAAACAGTCGGAGCCTCGCAAGGGGTGACGGCGTACCTTTTGTATAATGGGTCAGCGACTTACGTTCAGTAGCAAGCTTAACCGGATAGGGCAGGCGTAGCGAAAGCGAGTCCGAATAGGGCGATCAGTTGCTGGGCGTAGACCCGAAACCAAGTGATCTATCCATGGCCAGGTTGAAGGTGCGGTAACACGTACTGGAGGACCGAACCCACTAACGTTGAAAAGTTAGGGGATGAGCTGTGGATAGGGGTGAAAGGCTAAACAAACTTGGAAATAGCTGGTTCTCTCCGAAAACTATTTAGGTAGTGCCTCGTGTATCACCTTCGGGGGTAGAGCACTGTCATGGTTGAGGGGTCCATTGCGGATTACCTCGCCATAGCAAACTCCGAATACCGAAGAGTGCAATCACGGGAGACAGACGCCGGGTGCTAACGTCCGACGTCAAGAGGGAAACAACCCAGACCGCCAGCTAAGGTCCCTAAAATTGGCTAAGTGGGAAACGAAGTGGGAAGGCTAAAACAGTCAGGAGGTTGGCTTAGAAGCAGCCACCCTTTAAAGAAAGCGTAATAGCTCACTGATCGAGTCGTCCTGCGCGGAAGATGTAACGGGGCTAAGCCAGTTACCGAAGCTGCGGATGCGCGCGTTAAGTGCGCATGGTAGGAGAGCGTTCCGTAAGCCTGCGAAGGTGCATTGAGAAGTGTGCTGGAGGTATCGGAAGTGCGAATGCTGACATGAGTAGCGATAAAGGGGGTGAAAGGCCCCCTCGCCGTAAGCCCAAGGTTTCCTACGCAACGTTCATCGGCGTAGGGTGAGTCGGCCCCTAAGGCGAGGCAGAAATGCGTAGCTGATGGGAAGCAGGTTAATATTCCTGCACCGTCGTTAGATGCGATGGGGGGACGGATCGCGGAAGGTTGTCCGGGTGTCGGAAATCCCGGTCCCTGCATTGGAGAAGGCGCTTTGGCAAATCCGGGCGCGCAATTCAAGGGTGTGGGGCGAGCGGCCTAGTGCTGCGAAGCAATCGGAAGGGGTCCCAAGAAAAGCCTCTAAGCTTCAGTCTAACGAGACCGTACCGCAAACCGACACAGGTGGGCGAGATGAGTATTCTAAGGCGCTTGAGAGAACTCGGGAGAAGGAACTCGGCAAATTGGTACCGTAACTTCGGGATAAGGTACGCCCTGTTAGCTTGACTGGCCTGCGCCAGGAGGGTGAAGGGGTTGCAATGAACTGGTGGCTGCGACTGTTTAATAAAAACACAGCACTCTGCAAACACGAAAGTGGACGTATAGGGTGTGACGCCTGCCCGGTGCCGGAAGATTAAATGATGGGGTGCAAGCTCTTGATTGAAGTCCCGGTAAACGGCGGCCGTAACTATAACGGTCCTAAGGTAGCGAAATTCCTTGTCGGGTAAGTTCCGACCTGCACGAATGGCGTAACGATGGCCACACTGTCTCCTCCCGAGACTCAGCGAAGTTGAAGTGTTTGTGATGATGCAATCTACCCGCGGCTAGACGGAAAGACCCCATGAACCTTTACTGTAGCTTTGCATTGGACTTTGAACCGATCTGTGTAGGATAGGTGGGAGGCTTTGAAGCGCGAACGCTAGTTTGCGTGGAGCCGTCCTTGAAATACCACCCTGGTTTGTTTGAGGTTCTAACCTAGTGCCCTGAATCGGGCTCGGGGACCGTGCATGGTAGGCAGTTTGACTGGGGCGGTCTCCTCCCAAAGCGTAACGGAGGAGTACGAAGGTACGCTAGGTACGGTCGGAAATCGTGCTGATAGTGCAATGGCATAAGCGTGCTTAACTGCGAGACCGACAAGTCGAGCAGGTGCGAAAGCAGGTCATAGTGATCCGGTGGTTCTGTATGGAAGGGCCATCGCTCAACGGATAAAAGGTACTCTGGGGATAACAGGCTGATACCGCCCAAGAGTTCATATCGACGGCGGTGTTTGGCACCTCGATGTCGGCTCATCTCATCCTGGGGCTGTAGCCGGTCCCAAGGGTATGGCTGTTCGCCATTTAAAGAGGTACGTGAGCTGGGTTTAAAACGTCGTGAGACAGTTTGGTCCCTATCTGCCGTGGGCGTTGGAAGTTTGAGGGGGCCTGCTCCTAGTACGAGAGGACCGGAGTGGACGAACCTCTGGTGTACCGGTTGTCACGCCAGTGGCATCGCCGGGTAGCTATGTTCGGAAGAGATAACCGCTGAAAGCATCTAAGCGGGAAACTCGCCTCAAGATGAGACTTCCCCGGGGACTCGATCCCCTTGAAGGGTCGTTCAAGACCAGGACGTTGATAGGTCGGGTGTGGAAGCGCAGTAATGCGTTAAGCTAACCGATACTAATTGCCCGTAAGGCTTGATCCTATAACTGGTCCGTTTTACCGTTGTGCCACCCCCCACTCCTACCCATTGCTTCCTATTCCAGATTGGCTGGCGCGCCCCGTGCGCGACAGCACCCCCTTTTGCCTGATGACCATAGCGAGTCGGTCCCACCCCTGCCCATCCCGAACAGGACCGTGAAACGACTCCACGCCGATGATAGTGCGGATTGCCCGTGTGAAAGTAGGTAATCGTCAGGCTCCCCCTTTCCCCTCCCACGCCCGCTTCGACCCGAAGCGGGCGTGATGCTTTGGGGC
>NZ_JAHKSP010000209.1:0-1063 GCF_021733735.1 Mycetohabitans sp. B2 | reverse complement strand
GCGCTTGCCTGGTCATCGACAAGTCCGACAGGGTTGCGCGCGATATCGACGCACCCATTCGCGCCGCCTGGGGCCGGGAGGTCGTGGGTTTCCGGTAGGCGGACCATGGGGTGTCTGTTTCACGTTCGTCACAGGTGGGCAGACGACCAGGGCTCCGGCGTTGTTGATTAGCAGGCTTGTGAGCTGGGTTGATGATCTTTGGTGCCGCGCTATTGGGGCCGGAGTGTAGGCACGGGCTATCTGGAGAACGATCGAGTTGGTTACTGTTCGTCGTTGGTCTGGAGTTGCCCGTGCCTACCGTTTCAGTATTGCCTGTGTCGTCGGTTCCAGAGGTGTTCGACCGCTGGAGTCCTGGTGAGCGCAGCGAGCTCATCGGATCGGAGTTTCTCGATGTGTTGGCCTCGGTGCCAGACCCGAGGGACCCACGCGGTCGGAGGTATTCGCTGATGGCTTTGTTGGCGATCGCGGTTCTGGCCACTGCCGCGGGGATGCGCGGCTATGCTGGTTTTGCCACATGGGCGGCCACCGCTTCCGATGATGTGTTGGCCCAATTAGGGGTCCGGTTCCGGCGGCCCAGTGAGAAGACCTTCCGCGCTGTTTTGTCTCGGCTAGACCCCGCCGACCTCAACGCCAGGATGGGCAGTTACTTCACTGCACACGTGGCCAGCAGCGACCCCAGTGGATTGGTGCCGATCGCGTTGGACGGCAAGATGCTGCGTGGTGCTTTACGCGCCAAAGCGACAGCCACGCATCTCGTGTCGGTGTTCGCCCACCGTGCCCGATTGGTGCTCGGTCAACTCGCTGTCGCCGAGAAAAGCAATGAAATTCCCTGCGTACGTGCCCTGCTCACGCTGCTGCCGGGTAGCTTGCGGTGGCTGGTCACCGTGGATGCGATGCATACCCAGGTCGTCACCGCGAAGTTGATCTGCGCCACCTTGAAGTCGCACTACCTGATGATCGTCAAGTCCAACCAAGCCAAAATACTTGCCCGTATCACCGCGCTGCCCTGGGCCGAGGTGCCCGCAGCCGCTACCGACGACTCCCGCGGCCACGGCCGTGTCGA
>NZ_JAHKSP010000208.1:0-521 GCF_021733735.1 Mycetohabitans sp. B2 | reverse complement strand
GTATGCCAGGCGGTCATCTCCTCGAGAACGCAGTCGGTGATCCGGCTAACGGTGTCCTTGGACACCGCCGCGTCGTAGATGTGGGCGAAATGGGCGCTGATCTCCCCGGTGGTCAACCCGCGGGCATACAGCGACAACACCACCTCATCGACGTCGGTCAACCTACGCTGGCGTTTTTCGACGATCTTCGGCTCGAATGTGCCTGCCCGATCCCGTGGGACATCGATCTCAATGGAACCGCACCCATCAGTGAGCACCGTTTTCGAGCGGGTTCCGTTGCGCGAGTTGCCACTGCCATACCCAGCCCGATCGTGGCGGTCATATCCAAGGTGCTCGGACAGTTCCTCATCCAAAGCGGTCTCAATGACCGTTTTGGTCATCGCCTTGAGCAATCCGCCAGGCCCGGTTAACCCAACGCCGGCCTCGCGGGCCTGGCGCACCAACTCGCGGGCGACTTCTAACTCATCAACATCGCGACTACTGGGAACGTCAATAGCCGCCACGGCGCCGGCCTCATCTTC
>NZ_JAHKSP010000207.1:0-531 GCF_021733735.1 Mycetohabitans sp. B2 | reverse complement strand
AGATGGAATGGTCGCCTCCCGCCTCAGCAGCTGTTCCAGCGACTGAGCTGGGTGCTTGGTTTCGGTGCAAATATGCGACATTGTCTTTTCCGTTCTTTCGTGCAGGAGAGATTCAATGGAGCCCATGACGATCGCCATCGACCTGGCTAAGCGCGTTTTTCAGATCCACTTTGTCGATACGGACGGCACGATTCACAGCAAGGCGCTCAAGCGTGCCCAGATGTTACCGTTCTTCGCCAACCGGCCAGCGGCCCGGATCGTCATGGAGGCGTGCGGTAGCGCCCACCACTGGGCTCGGCAACTGACCAGGCTTGGGCACGAAGTCAGGCTCATTGCTGCCCAGTTCGTGTGCCCGTTCGTCAAGTCGAATAAGAACGACGCGGCAGACGCGGCCGCCATCTGGGAGGCTTCCCAGCGCCCAGGCATGCGCTTTGTTGCCGTCAAATCGGCGCACCAACAGGCGATGTTGGCGCTACATCGAATGCGCCAGCAACTGGTCCGGATCCGCGTCATGCAAGTCAATCAATTGCG
>NZ_JAHKSP010000206.1:0-664 GCF_021733735.1 Mycetohabitans sp. B2 | reverse complement strand
GGTTCTGACCTTGCAGTGCTGAGCCGGTCAACGCACCGCCGACTCCCGTCATGAACACCGGAACAAATTTCATCCCCGTCGATACCGCGCTCGTCACTCCCGACAACGCAAAGCTCGTCCAGTCAAACGGCTGATCACCCATGAGTTGGACACCTCCATTAGCTCCCAGCCCCAAAAGCGCACCCGCGCCCATCATGCCCGCCGGAGCCAACGAACCGCCCGCGGCCAAACCTAGACCCATCATCCCCGCGCCCGCCACCGTTGCACCAACCGGATCCTTATTGATGTTCGACGTCACTAGCTCGTTATACGTCTGTCCCCGCCCAAGCTGGCTCTGCCCTGCGTCATACGCCTCTTGATTCGGCTTGATGTACTGGCTGTTGTAATTATGATCCGCATATTGCAGATCCTTCTTATCACCGTAGCAATTCAGATTTTGGCAACCTACAATACTGCGAATCTCGTAATCATGCTTGCTGCCTGTCGCTTCCGCTGTTTGCTGATCCGAATTGCGCAGTATTTCCGCTACGATCCGGCCTTCCGCTTCCTGCTCACTAATCTTGAGCTGCTGCGCCACCAGCTTCGCATGCCGCTTCGCTAAATCGTATTCGCCCTGATGCAACTGCCGATTAAACCGATCGACGTTGTACGCCGCCTGCGCACC
>NZ_JAHKSP010000205.1:0-732 GCF_021733735.1 Mycetohabitans sp. B2 | reverse complement strand
GTGCCGGTCGCGTTCGTGCAGCTTGATACGCTGCCTTTGACGCTGAGTGGCAAGCTGAACCAGCGTGCGCTGCCGGCGCCGGATGGCGCGGCTTTTGCGCTGCAAGTGTATGAAGCGCCACAGGGCGAGCTCGAGACCACACTAGCGGCGATCTGGAGCGAGTTGCTGGGTGTCAAACGAGTGGGCCGACACGATAATTTCTTCGCGCTCGGTGGGCATTCACTACTGGCGGTGCGCTTGATGAACCGGGTAGCTGCGCTGGGCATCACATTGCCGCTGGCGACGTTGTTTGCTGCACCCACATTGGCCGGCTTGGCTGCCGTACTCGAGGCGCGCGCGTCAGACAGTGCGGCGCTACCCGCGATCACGCCGGTCTCGCGTGACGGTGCACTGCCGCTGTCGTTCGCGCAGCAACGGCTGTGGTTTTTTGCGCAGCTCGATAGTGCGAGCGATACGTATCATATGCCGATGGCATTGCGCCTGCGCGGTACATTGAACCCCATCGCGTGGCAACAAGCACTGGATGCGCTATGGGCGCGTCATGAAGCGCTGCGCTCGGTGTTCGTCAGCGTTGACGGTCAGCCGCAGGTGCAGCTGTTGCCCGCCGAGACGGGGATGCCGATGACCTGGCATGACCTGCGCGGCGTGTCTGACGCGGCTACTCAGCTTGTCCAACTCAGCGCCGAGGCCGCCCAAGCACCGTTCGACCTGGCCTGTGTCCCGCTGATGCGC
>NZ_JAHKSP010000204.1:0-378 GCF_021733735.1 Mycetohabitans sp. B2 | reverse complement strand
CGCACCCGCAGGTGCGTGATGCGGTGGTGCTCGCATGCGGTGAGGGCTCGGATAAGCGGCTAGTTGCCTATGTGCAGGCCGAAGCGGACGAGCCACTGGCGAGCACACTGCGCGCGCAGGTAGCGGCGAGCCTACCCGAGTATATGGTGCCCAGTGCATTCGTGCGACTCGATGCGTTTCCACTGACACCGAACGGCAAGCTCGATCGGCGTGCACTGCCCGCACCGGATGATGAGGCGCTGGCGCATCAAATGTATGTAGCGCCGCAAGGCGAGCTGGAGACGACGCTCGCGGCGATTTGGGCCGAACTATTGGGCGTCGAACGTGTGGGTCGGCACGACAGCTTCTTTGCGCTCGGGGGCCACTCGCTGCTGGCGG
>NZ_JAHKSP010000203.1:0-382 GCF_021733735.1 Mycetohabitans sp. B2 | reverse complement strand
CGATAACCTCGATGCGTGCCCCATTCAACAGCGGTGTCCAGATCTCGAAAGTCGTCGCGTCGAATGCCAGGTTCGATGCGAGTGCGAAGACGGCTCCCGGCTCAACCTTTATGTAATCTGTATTTCGCACCAACCGAACCACGCCTTGATGATGAACCATCACCCCTTTGGGCACACCGGTGGAACCTGACGTATAGATCACATACGCCAGATGGCAGGATGTCAGATCCGGCACCACCGGGTTCGTCTCCGCCTGCGCCGGCAGCCGATTCGGATCCAGCACCGTGCGATCGGTCAAGGCCGCCCCACCCAGCGCCGCCCGGCCCGCTGCATCGGCCAACACAATATCCGGCGCCGCATCCATGAGAATATGCGCGAGCCG
>NZ_JAHKSP010000202.1:0-261 GCF_021733735.1 Mycetohabitans sp. B2 | reverse complement strand
CATCCAGTTGCGCTTGACGATGACCCACGAACGTGCCGATTTGATGCGTCAGCTGATTCGCAATCTCGAACCCCGCCTGAATCTTCTGCTTGTCAAAGATCGGCTTGAGCGCGTTATCGCCATCTTGTCCGCTCCACACCTGCTGGTTCAGCCCGGCCAGGCTTTGCGCAACGTCTTGCCCCGTCAAAGCTTGCTGTTGCGCCTCGTCCGTAATGTGAATCGTACCGGCGCTGATCCCGCTCAGCGTCGTGCTGCTGGCCT
>NZ_JAHKSP010000201.1:0-5852 GCF_021733735.1 Mycetohabitans sp. B2 | reverse complement strand
GCGTTTGAACCCCGAGCGTCACGCCGCTTTGCCGCATCGCATGTTGTCCGCTATGGTGCTGTTCATCGGTTGCGCTCTGCAGCTTCACCGTCTTCGCCGTGCCCACCACGTCTTTCGCGGCGATTAGATCGCTGCCTTTCATAAGCAGTTCGCTGCCCACATCGATCGTCACGTTGCCCTTGACCGAACCGACCACGCTGCCGTGATGCGTGAGCGACGATGACTGCGCCTGGTCCGATTGCCTGCGCGAGCCGATCGTCACGGCCAGTTCGCCTCCGGACAGTAGGCCCGATTCCTTCTTGTCATAGTAGCTCGACGACTGCGCCCCGTCCTGCGAGGTCGTAATGTTGACATCACGACCCGCCTGCAACTTCATATCATGCGAGCCGACCACATTGCTGCCCATGATATTGACGTCCCGGCCACTTGCCACCGTCACGCCGTCGGCTGAAATCGTGCTGCCTTGACTGTAAGCCGCCGTCTGATCAATGCCGCTCGCCGCCTGGGATCCGCTCACGACATTGCTATGACTATGCGTCTCGTGCGAATTCAACACGTGCGTTTCAGTCGCCGCGCCCACGTTCACGTCTCCGGCCGCCAGCAGGTTCGCACGACCCTTGTCTAGACTGATCGCACTGCCGCTGACCGTGATGTCCTGACCCGACACGATATTGACGGTGTTGCCACCCTTGAGTGTCGTGCCCGTGAGTGTTTGACTCAACGTATGCCGCGTCTCCGCGTAGCTGCCATGACTGTCGCTGCCCGAGCTGTTGCTGTTCGTGGTCGTTGTCGCGCTCGCCGAGCCGAGTGACACGTCCCCCTTGGCGACAAGGTTGCCGCCTTGCCCGAGGTCGATCTGCGCACCCTTCGCCGTGAGGTCGCCGCCAACGTTGATATTGGACATACCGCCGACCTTGACCGAGCTACCGACCACGCTGTTGATGTCCGTGTTCGATACACCATTCGCACGCTGTACGATTTTGTGCTCGCCAATCTGCTGCGCGCCGAGCGTCCAGTGACCGCCGATATCGGTACTGAGATCGCCGCCAACCACAAGATTGCCCGCATGCTGCTGGACATCCCCACCGGTCACGATGCTCGCATCGCCCGTTACCTCCAGTTTTGTGGTCGGTCCCAGCCTCGTCGTGACACGCGTCGCGCCGTCACGGCTCACCTGATGCGTCGTCTTCGTCGCGGTATCGAGAACCAGATCTTTCCCCGCCTCCAGTTGCAAGCTGCCGGCCTTCACGTTGGCCGACGTCAGGTCGATCTTGCCCTCGGTCGTGAGCGACATCAGGCCGCCGCTTTGCAGCGTGCCGAACGCGTTGTCGATTTGCTTGCCCTGAATGGCGAGCGTATGCTCTGCCTTGACGGTGCCACTGTTCGTGAACGACTGCACATTTTGCAGATCGATATTTGTCGCGGTAATCAGCGGGCCATCCATGTTTTGCTGGCTAGTCTTCGCCAAATACACGACCGGCACCAGAACCGACTGACCGTCGACCACGCGCGTCTCCATCATCACCACGTTGCCCGTCAGCTTCGACACCTGTTCGGCTGACAAGCTCACGCCAATCGGCAAATCAAGCGACTTGGACAACTCCGCACCGGCGGCCATCAGAGACTGGTACATCGACTGCACATCCGTGTGCGGACCGAGCACCGCCTTGCCCGTGAGCGCCGTGACCTGATTGCGCACCAGTTGCTGTTCGTAGAACCCATCGCCGAGACGTTTCACGAGGGGCGTAAGATCGACGCCGATCTGCTTGAAAAAGTAATCGCTCGAAATGAAATGCTTGTGGTTCGTGAACGCGGGGTTCGTCTCGATCACATAGCTTGGGTTCGGTGCGAGATTCGGTCTGAACAAGCCGCCTTGTGGAATCGTCAGGTTGTTCAGCACGTTTAGCGCCGTGGCACTCGCGATGATTGGATCGACGATCGTCGATACGTTGCCCCGTACTGGCATCCCCGGCAATTTCGTCCCGCTCACGCTGCCGTTGAGCGAGCCGATCTCCGGCCCTGACACCGGCTGGCCGGGAGGCAGACCAAGCGACGGAGTCGATGCGTTGCCCCCCGGGTTCTTGATGCTCACGCCCGTGCCAGAAATCGTGCCGTTGGCCCCCCAGGTCGCGTCGTAACCCGGCAGCCTGTAATCCTTGATGTCAGCAGGTGCCGCTTGCGTATAGCCTCCCGGACGGCCAGTGACGAACGGCGCATCGCCAAACGGCAACTGCCAGTTGTGTTCACTGTTGTCGTAGTTGTTGTAATGATACTGCCCCGAGTACCTCACTCTGACCATCGGCGCCTGCTGGCCAGTGGCGGCCCAGCCATCCATGTCCAGGTGGGTGGGTTGCTGGATATCGCCGACTACCGCCACATTGTTCCAATAGTTTTGCAGCAGGCCAACTGCCGACGCGTCGAGGGCTCCACCCGAGATGATCTGTCCGGCTGGGCTGATGTCCGTCACAGTGTTCGCGACCGCCTTGCCCTCGTAGGTCGTGTACTGATATGTGCTGTTCCACTGGCCGCCATGCGGCGGCTCGATGAATGCGCCGCCAATCATGTTCGCCATCTCCGGCGTGGGCTTGTCGACCCAAGGAACACTGTGACCGTAGCAGGCCTCCATATAAATCGCTGTGCAGCCTTGCATGCTGATGTTGTGTCGCGCTAGCAAGGCCGGGTCAACGTTTTCGGTGAAGCCCGATGTCCTCATCACGCGGCGCGTGTTCAGGACCCTGTCGGCATGCAACTGCATTGGGCCACCGGACTCGATCCGCGCGGACTGGTTGTTGATTAGCGCAGCTCTCGTGTAATGACCATTGGCATCCTTGCCCCCGGCCAACACGACCTTGCCCATGCCGACGATTCCCGTTTGTGCCATCGTGTCAATGGCCGTCGTGTCGTCGCGGTTCTCGATGTCGCGCGCGAGAATTTCCAGCAGGCCTTGGCTGTCCGAGGCGCCCATCAGTGCCGTCGGCCCCAGATTGGACACCGTACCGTGCGCCTGAATCGTCGCACTGCCGCCAACCAGCGTTCCGGTATTGGTCAGATGACCCGAATGCGTACGAAGCAAACTACCCGCCGAGATCGAACCAGAGTTGACGATATTGCCTGCATTGACGCTCAGATTGTGGACCAATTGCAGGTTCGCGTGGTTCGTGAACGTCCCCGGCAACGTGAAGGTCAGGCCGTGACCGACATTGAACTGCGTGTCGGAGGCCACCGTGTAATCGCCTTGCAGATGCAACGTTGCATCGTTGGCCGCGCCGTATGTGCCGCCGCCTTGCAGCGTGGCCGCCGCTACCGTTAGGTTGCGCGTTGAGCTAATCGAGCCATCCGTGTTCGTCACTGCGCCAGTCATTGTCACGTCCACGTCGCCGTTCGAGTTGGCGAGATTACCGATTTTGCCGCCACGATTGTCCAGCGTGGCCCCTTGAACGTGGAGCGTCGCGCCACTCAGTTGGCCACCTTGCGTGTTGACAATCGACGCCGCACTTACCGTCACATCGCCGTTGCCCGTAATCTTGCCCATGTCGGCAACACCGCCCGCATGGCTGTTGACGATTTGGTTTGTACCTCGCACGGTCATGTTGCCCGTACCAAGATCGTTGATCAAACCGTCAGTATTGTCGATCGACGCGGATTGAATCTCGAGCGTACTCGTATCGCCGGGCGTCAATTGGCCCGCCTGAATATGGCCGGCCTGATTCACAAGCGCGCCTTCATTCGTCAACGACAGGGACATGTCCGAATGCAGCAGTCCTTGCGTATTATTGACATCGCCCTTGATCGTGGCAATGATGCCGTGTTGGGCCGACACGACCCCTTGTACGTTGTTTAGGTCGCCGGCTTCAATAAGCACCTGGCCCGTGCTCTCGATCCGGCCCGATGTATTGTCCAGAGGGCCTGCGCTGTGACCCGGCGCCACCGTCAGCGTCCCTGTGCCGGCATGCGTAATCGTGCCCCCTGAATTGATCAGCTCAGCGGGAGCGAGCGTTAGCTCATGGCTGTTGGTCTTGAGCGTGCCGCCATTCGAGTTGTCGATCTTGCCGCTTACCTCAACGGTCATCGGAGACGCTTGCCATTGCGCGATTTTGCCGCCGCGGTTCGTAAGGTCCGCCGCCTTCAATGTAAGCTGGTTGGCTTCAAGCGTCCCTTCGTCGTTATCCAGCGTTGAATCGACCGTCAGGCTTAGATGGGGTGCGCCAATCGAACCACCGCGATTCGACAGCGTGGTGCTATGAAGGATCGCTGCCCCCGCGCTTGTCTTCAATGTGCCGTTGTCGCTCGTCAACGTGCCGCCGAGCGTCGCGTTGAGTCCGGTTTGGCCGACCAGGGACCCCGACGTATTGTTGAAAGTGTTCGTTTGGACGACGATCTGGCCGTTGCTGTCGATCTTACCACTGACGTTCGAAATCGAGCCTGCGCCATTGCCGAGCGTGAGCGTGCCGTTGCCTGCGTGATAAAGCGTACCGCCGTCATTAATCAACGCCGCGGGGGCAAGTTTCAGATCCGTGCTGTTGGTCTTGAGCGTGCCGTCGTTCGAGTTGTCGAGTGTGCCGCTAATGTTGATGGCGATCGGATCGAATCCGGTCTGCGTTATGGAGCCACCGCGATTGAGCAAGTCGGTCCCGTTCAACGACAACCGATCTGCCTCTACGGTCCCGGACCGATTGTCCAGCGTCGTTGCGTTCAATGTGGCCGCCTGTCCTACGATCGTGCCGCCGGCATTATAAAGACGCGAACCCGCATCAACCGTGACGTTCTGAGCGGCCTTCAGCAGCCCGTTGCCATTGCCAACAAACTGCTGTCCGATCACGCGCAGATTCGCCTTGCTCGACATCGTGCCCTGATTGGCGACAATTCCTCCTTGCACCGTCACGTCGCCGTTGCCACTGATCACACCGCCTTGCGCGCCGTTCGCCGCCGTGCCCGCTGTGTTCGTCAACTGGCCACTCGTCGTGACGGACAGGCTGTCACGGTTGAGCGACGTCACTCGACCGCCAGAATTGTCCAGCGATGCGCCGTCTACAGTCATGTGGCTGGCGCTCTCGATGATGCCTTGCTGGTTCAAGATTGCCCCGCCGTGCACCTCGACCGTACTTTGCGACAGCAGCTCGCCGCTCTGATTGGCAACTTGTCCGCCTGTCTTCACTAACAGCGGGCCTTGCGCCGAGATTTTGCCGCTTTGGTTCGATACGCTGCCGCCCATCAGCGTCACGTCCGCGCCGCTCGACAGCTTGCCGTGGTCGTTAATTAATGCGCCCGATGCGCTCGCCTTGATCCCGCCTTGCGCGCTCGTCGTCGCGGCCGATAGATTTAGGTCGCCCGCGTTAGCGTTCAACGTCAGGCCGCCATTTGCGATGGTAAGGCTACCCGCAAGATTCACGTTGCTGCCCGTCAGGAACACGTTGCTGCCCGCCAGGGACACATCGCTGCCCATCAGAGGCATGTCGCTACCCATTAGGGACACGCTGCTGCCTGCGCCGTGCTTGCCAGTCACGCTCAACAGCCCTGTCGCCGTCACTTGCAGGTCACCGGATTGGCCCATTGAGCCGTCGCCATTTACGCCCGCGCCGAGCGTACCAGTCGAATGGACACTGCCAGCGTTCACCGTGACATCCTTCTGAGCCGTCAGCATTCCGCTGTGGACAAGGTCGGCGCACGTATTTACAGATAGGTACTGTCGGCTATCGATCGTGCCGCGATTATCGATCCCGCCAGCGGCCGATAGCCCGATATTGCCGCTCGCCTGCGTCTTGCCCGTCAACACCAGGCGGCCTTCGCTCGTCAGCGTCAAATCACCGGCCTGCGCGCTAATCTCACCCGCGCTGTGCACCCCCACACCGTAT
>NZ_JAHKSP010000200.1:0-312 GCF_021733735.1 Mycetohabitans sp. B2 | reverse complement strand
TAGGCTTACCCGTTGAGCCTGACGTGTAGGTGATATAGGCCAGATTGTGCGGTCTCACGACACTGGTTGGCCGTGTTGAGGGCTGCGTGGCGATCTGGGCCCAGCTTGTCTCCAGCACCACGGTCTGAGCCTGGGTGGCGGGCAACAGTGGCTCAAGATGGGGCTGCAGCACCACTGCTGCGACTTGTGCATCCTCCAACATATAAGCGATGCGTTCAGCCGGATAACTTGGATCCAGGGGCAAGTAAGCACCCCCTGCTTTCAAGATACCCAATAAGCCCACGAGCATCTGTAGCGAGCGCTCGGCACAGA
>NZ_JAHKSP010000199.1:0-677 GCF_021733735.1 Mycetohabitans sp. B2 | reverse complement strand
GCTGTCGATGTCTGCCGCGGAAAGGTCGAAGACTATCGGTATGCTCCATAGCGTTCCGTCGGGAAGCTGCATGCTGTCAAGGGTTTCGTCGACCTCTCGGCGACCCATGAATCCCGATAGTGGCGTGAAGAAACCGTACGAGATGCTGATCACCTCGTGGGCGGTCGCCTTCGATATCGGGATGCGCACCAGGGCTCCGGCGTTGTTGATTAGCAGGCTTGTGAGCTGGGGAATTGTGGATTGAGGAGGTCTAGGCGGCGGTTGGCGGTCAAAGCGGTGATCCGGCAGGCTTCGGCGATGTTGTCGGCGCCGTTGAGGCGGTGCAGATTGATCGCGGTGTTGCGTAGCGTTGCTAGGACCTGTGCGCCGTTTCCGGTATGTGCCCTTTGACGGTCTTCGTCGAAGGTGACGTCGCGTATCCAGTGCAGGCTGTTCTCGATTCCGCAGTGTTGACGCATCCAGGTCATGATCGCGGTAGGGCGGGCGTGCTCGAACGGCAGGCTGCAGATGGCATAGACCACCTCCACGCTGCGCTGGTCGGTGGCGGTGATCAAGCGTTCACGAGTGATCCGGATGATTTGTTTTGCGTAGGGGAAGCCGATTCCTCGTGCAGCGGTGATGATTTGCAGGGTGCGGGTCTCGACACGGCCGTGGCCGCGGGAGTTGTCGGTAGCGGC
>NZ_JAHKSP010000198.1:0-2066 GCF_021733735.1 Mycetohabitans sp. B2 | reverse complement strand
TGGTGTCGCTGATGCATTATATGCTGCAGTGGGGCGACACGACGGATCCGGAGCGATTTATGCGAGAGTTGGCGATCCGTTCCCCGCAACACGAGGAGGTTTTGATGACGATTGCACAAAAGCTCGAGCAAAAAGGCGAGCAAAAAGGTCTGGAGCGCGGCCGGATGCTGGGACGTGAAGAAGGCCACAAGGAAGCCGCACTGAAGATCGCACGCACGTTGCTAGAAAACGGTTTGGAGCACGAGACGGTAAAACGTATGACGGGCTTGTCCGAAGCCGACATGAAGCAAATCTGCCACTAATCATCAGGGCAATTTAGGGCTGGGACCCCTACTTCACGTGCAGACCACGCCAAGCGCGTGCTGCGCCCGGCATGCCGTGGCATGCACCATTGCAGCGCTTGCCCAGAGGCAGCGCGTGAAGGCGACCGCACACGGGTGAACGACTAAACTGAGCATAGCCCCCACGCGGAAATGAGAACGACGCGCGCGGCTGCCATAATTCGCAGCGTCTCCAAGCGTTTTTGTCGCGTGCTATTTAGCTACGCGTACCTCGCTCAGGCCGTCTCGTGTCACGTTCACTGTTCCAACACTCAAATTATGTCCCTCGCCCCGTTCACCTCCGTGCAACCGGTCAAGGCGTTTGCGTTGCTCCAGCATCTGGACGGGCGCAACGGCACCCATCGCGGCACGCGCGAGAGCGCAAGCGACTCATGCTCTGGGCCGTCGTGCAACTGGGTAAACCGCTGTCGTCGCTCACGCCCGAGGATCTACAGCGGTTCAACGCGCTCCTGGCCGACCCGCAGCCCGCGAGCCGCTGGGTGCCGGCCACCGGGAGCAAGTACTCTAGCGGCGATGCCCGCACTCTTTAACGGGCCGTTGTCCGCGGCCAGCCAGCGGCAAGCACGGGTCATTCTGAACGGCCTGTTCACCTGGCTGGTGGACGCCGGCTACCTGCGCGGCAACCCGATGGCGCTGCTGTGTCAACGCGGCCGACGGCCAGCGGCTCGCATCACGCGCGACCTATCACTCTCGCTGTGGGACAAAGTCAAACGCTTCGTCGAGCAACTGCCCCAGCAGAAAGCGGCGCAGCAAGCATACTATGCGCACTGCCGCTAGCTGACAACGCTTCTCTACTTGCAAGGCCTGGCATCTCCGAGGTCGCCAGCACAACAATGGACGACTTCTCGCGACGTCTGAGCGCGCAGGGGCACAATCAATGGTGGCTCGAGATCGTCGGCAAGGGAAAACGCGCGCGGATCGTGCCGGCATCGCCAGAGTTGATCGCTGAGCTGGCTCGCTATCGTCAAACGTGAGGTCTGCCCCCGCTGCCCGGCCGGACCGGAACAACGCTGCCCCGCCCTCTGTCGCCGCGCCCTGTCCTCCTTGACAACGCACGGGTCCACTGGAACAGCGGCCACGCGATTCAAGCGTTGAGCGGTTTGCAGCGGCTTGATGCTTGAAAAGGGCAGCGCGGCGCTCACAGCAAAACTGTCAACTATGACTGAAGACCAGTAAGTCTACCTATAGTCGACATACCATCGAGGTGAGCTTTTACGGGAGGCACTCGCATAGTTCCGTAGCTGGAACGTGCGTAAAATTCAATTTTACCATGGCTCATTTTTGTGCACGTACCACATATGTTGCCGATAAGCACATTGAGTCGCATCCTGAAAAGCGCAGCGCATACGCGCGGCCGTGGCGCATCCGATATGGTGCCTCGTAGCACCCTCAGCGTGTCAACTCTCGGCTTTCCGACCACGCCTGCGAGCGGCCGCAAGGGTGGCGGTCACCATCACAATAGCCTCGTCCAGCAGATGTTCCAGTGCCTTCTGCTGCGTGAGCGATAACCTTGCCAACTTCCTGTGCATGCGCATAGCGCGGTCCAGCGCACCGGTGCCTCCTTCTGCCACCAAATCCACGAGTCGCCAGTCGAGCAACTGCGCGAGCTGCGCCACAGCCGGTCAAGGCCGGGCTGACCTGCCCCCTTGGTTAGTGCCAGCCGTCTTCTAGCAAAGTCCTTTTAAACCAGCTCCTGGAAAGCGGCAGGAGCATCCGCTGTTGTCC
>NZ_JAHKSP010000197.1:0-620 GCF_021733735.1 Mycetohabitans sp. B2 | reverse complement strand
GCGTGGCCGACATCTTCTTCCTGGTCTGTGACGGCCTCAAAGGACTGCCGGACTCGGTGAGCGCGGTCTTCCCCGACACCGTGGTGCAAACCTGCATCATCCACTTGATCCGCGGCACGTTCCGCTACCCCGGGCGCCAGCACCACACCGCGATCGCCCGGGCGCTCAAGCCGATCTACACCGCGGTCAACGCTGCTGCGGCCGCCGAAGCCTTAGATGCCTTCGACACCGAATGGGGACACCGCTACCCAGCGGCAATTCGATTGTGGCGCACCGCCTGGAATGAGTTCATCCCATTCCTGGACTACGACACCGAGATAAGGAAGGTGATTTGTTCGACCAATGCCATTGAATCGCTCAACGCCCGCTACCGCCGTGCGATCAGGGCGCGTGGTCATTTCCCCACCGAGCAGTCCGCCCTGAAATGCCTATACTTGGTCACCCGGTCGCTAGATCCAACCGGAACCGGACAGAAGCGATGGACGATGCGCTGGAAACCAGCATTGAACGCCTTCGCGATCACCTTCGCCGACCGCATGCCAGGAAGCGAAACCACCTAACCGAAAACGCCGCTTACACCGTTAATCAGACAGACCCGCCAGATGAGCCAGGCCTACAAG
>NZ_JAHKSP010000196.1:0-470 GCF_021733735.1 Mycetohabitans sp. B2 | reverse complement strand
ACCCCGAAGACCCCAGCCCGCAACGGTTGAAGGCCGGCCAGGTGCTCATGTCGCGCAATGTGACCAGCGAGGCCAACACCGTGTTCCAGAACCTGGTGGCGGTGCTGGATCAGATCGACCCGGCCAAGCTCAATGCCGCGCTTTCCGCGCTTGCCGAGGGCCTACGCGGTCAAGGTCCACTCATCGGACAAGCGACCACCGATGCCAACCAGGTCCTGCTCGAGCTGAATCCGCGCTACGAAACCGTGACCGCCGACCTGCGGGCCGTCAAGGACTTCAACGACACCTTCAGCGCTGCGGCGCAGGACATTCTGGACACGCTCAACGCGCTGAGCACGACCAGCACCACCATCACCGGCCACTCCACCCAGTTGGACGCATTGCTGCTGGCCACCATCGGACTTTCCAACACCGGTATCAGCCTGCTGGCACCCAATCAGGCGAACCTGATCAAAGCCATCAACGCACTC
>NZ_JAHKSP010000195.1:0-290 GCF_021733735.1 Mycetohabitans sp. B2 | reverse complement strand
ATAGGCTCTGGCGTTATCCAGTGGCGTGCCTATCGGAATAGACGCTTGCGCTTGATACGGCCCCTCGATCAGATGGCCCGTAGCAATGGTTGTCTCAGTGGGCCCATACCCATTAATCAAGCGCAGTGCGGGACAGTGCTCGAGCACGCGCTGCGCCGCCGCGGACGAAACAATATCCCCACCCACCGTCAGCTGACGCACACTGCGCAGATAGCTCAAGTCACCTTCAGCCATGACCTGAAACAGCCCCGCGGTCAACCACAGCGCGCTCACCTGATGCGCTCGGATGG
>NZ_JAHKSP010000194.1:0-583 GCF_021733735.1 Mycetohabitans sp. B2 | reverse complement strand
CTCGGCTGTGTTCACTGTCGCAAATATGCTGCACGACAAGTTCATTCGTGCGGCGGTGACTGACCCGCAATCGCCGCTGGCGGGCCTGCGCCCGGAAGACGTGATGGTAACCAACGGCCACATGTTTTCCACGGTCGCCACGGACGGGCCGGCGCGGGGCGAGTCGTATCAGGATCTGCTGCGCAGGCGTGGCTGGCCAGCCCTGGAATCCGAACACACCTGGACACCCGATGATGCCGGCAAGCGATACTCCACCTACGCCTACGGAGCCGTATTCGCCGAAGTCGCCATCGACGCATTGCTGCCCACGGTGCGGATCCGCCGCATCTATGCCTGCTACGACGCGGGCCGGGTGATCAATCCCAAACTCGCGCACAGCCAGGCAATCGGAGGCATGATCGGCGGAATAGGGATGGCTCTGTTGGAAGGGACCGAGTTGGATTACCGAGACGGTCGCGTCGTCAACGCGAACATCTCGGATTACCTGGTCCCGATCAACGCCGACGTTCCCGTGCTGGACGCAAGTTTTCTGCCCGCACAGGACACCATCGCCGACCCGATCGGGGTGAAGGGACTCGGCGAG
>NZ_JAHKSP010000193.1:0-493 GCF_021733735.1 Mycetohabitans sp. B2 | reverse complement strand
CGGCCATCGCTGAAGTGCAGGCCCGCGTCGCCGCCGTCGCCCTGGGCGTACATCCCGGTGAAGCCCCCCAGATTGGTGATGCGAACCGACTTCGCGATCATCGGCCGCGCCCCCTGGTCGATCAGGATCCTGACCCCGGAGGCTTGGTCTCCGATCTGGATGGTCCGGTACCACTCGATCTGGGTGCACCGCACCACGCGTGGCTGCACGTCGGCGCCGTTGACGGTCATCGACGCCGTGCTGGCCAGCTGCGAGCCCGACGACGAGCCGCAGCCGGTCAGACCGGCTGACGCGAGCAGACACACGAACGCCAGCTTGATCGGATTGCGCACCCGGCCACCTCGATTCCGCGCGACGATCCGCTGCTCATCCACATAGTGGTGCACGCACTCAACGAATGGCTGCACGAGGAATGGGGCTTTCGCTACCAGGACCGGATCTTCACCGTGCCGGTGGTCAGCCTGCCGATCGTGGAGAAGGCCATCGAAGAACT
>NZ_JAHKSP010000192.1:0-1018 GCF_021733735.1 Mycetohabitans sp. B2 | reverse complement strand
ACATAGGCGCCACCCGCTTTGAGGATCGCCAGCAGCCCCACAACTAGCGCCGGCGAGCGCTCAACGCAGATCGCCACCCGGATGTCTGGCTTGACACCCAGCTCGATCAACTGGTGCGCCAAGCGATTAGCTTGTGCGTTCAGCTGCGCATAGCTCAGTGTCTGCGCTTCATATACCAGCGCTGGCGCCTCGGGCGTGCGCTCGACCTGCGCCTCAAACAACTGGTGCACACACCGATGTTTCGGATAGTCCCGCTGCGTCGCATTCCACGTGTCAAGCAGCAACTGACGCTCGGCCGGTGACAGCAACTCAAGCGTTGCAACCGGCTGCTGGGGGCGAGCCACCATGGCGCGCAACATCGTCTGTAGATACCCGACGTGCCGCTCGATCGTCGCGTGATCGAACAGCGCCGTCGCATACCCTAAGT
This sequence comes from Mycetohabitans sp. B2, assembly GCF_021733735.1. NCBI lineage: Bacteria > Pseudomonadati > Pseudomonadota > Betaproteobacteria > Burkholderiales > Burkholderiaceae > Mycetohabitans > Mycetohabitans sp. B2. The sequence continues at coordinate 591 of NZ_JAHKSP010000192.1, read as the reverse complement.
TGCCAACGACCTCCTCACCTGCCTCAGATAAGTTCAGCTCGAGATCGAACTTCACGACCTCATACTCCAGCTCAGCCGGCGTGGTCGTGAGCCCGGGTAGGCGCCACTCGCCTGGCGCATTACTCTGCCACGCCAACATCACTTGAAACAGCGGCGTATGATTTAATCGACGCGGCGGCTGCACGATCTCCACCACTTGCTCGAACGGTAAATCCTGATGCGCTTGCGCATCGAGTGTCGTGCGCCGCACGCGCGCGAGCAGCTCTGCGGTATCCGGCTCGCCCGACAAATCCATGCGCAACGCCAACGTATTGACAAAAAAGCCAATCAACGGCTCGATTTGCGGGTGGTTACGATGGGCGCTGGGCGTGCCGATGACCACGTCGTGCTGGCCTGACAGGCGCGCGAGCACCGCGCTCCATGCGGCGAGCACCGTCATAAATAGCGTCGTGCCATGCTCAGCGCTTAAGCGCTTGAGCGCTTGCGTGGTCGATGCATCGATCTGCACCGGCACCTGCGCGCCGGCAAATGACTGTTGTGCCGGGCGCGGCCGATCGGTCGGTAGTTCAAGCAGCACCGGCGCGTCGGCGA
>NZ_JAHKSP010000191.1:0-414 GCF_021733735.1 Mycetohabitans sp. B2 | reverse complement strand
GCTCGGGCATCTTCAAGTCCGGCGCCCCGGAACACCGGGCCGCCGCGATCGTCAAGGCCACCACGTTCTACGACGACCCCGACGTGCTGGCCAAGGTGTCACGCGGGCTGGGCGAGGCAATGGTGGGCATCAACGTGGAGGAGATCGCGCAGCCGCATCGCCTGGCGCAGCGCGGGTGGTAAGAATCTTTCGTGGCAATCGAGGAGATTCTTGATCTCGAGCAACTCGAGGTCAACATCTATCGCGGTAGTGTCTTCAGCCCGGAATCAGGCTTTCTGCAGCGCACATTCGGCGGCCATGTGGCCGGGCAGTCACTGGTGTCGGCGGTGCGCACGGTCGACCCGCGCTATCAGGTCCACTCGTTGCACGGGTACTTTCTGCGCTCCGGGGACGCCCAGGAGCCCACGGTTTTTC
>NZ_JAHKSP010000190.1:0-462 GCF_021733735.1 Mycetohabitans sp. B2 | reverse complement strand
AATATCGAGGGCGTACTGATTGCGATGGTCTTGGGTGCCAAGGAATTCTTCCTCGGCTCGTCATCCACGGCGAAAAAGCAGGCCGCAGTGATTACCAGCTTTGCGACCGATCCGGACACCTATGCTGCAACCCAAGTGCAGCCTATGCTGACGAACGTTGAGGCAGCGACATGGCCATCGTTAGCCGAAGGAAAACCTTGAAATCTTTTTAATGTGTATGTATTAACCGATCTATCTATAATAACAGCCGCATCACTGGTGGCTCCCGTTGTCTCGACAACGCTTGTGCTGGCAAGTTTACGATTGGTAAACCTGTACCCGTGGTGGCTAAGCATATCTTTTATTCTGCTTACTATCACAGCTTGACAAACTAGGAGAGCATGATGATTGCAAAACTGTGGGCATCCGTAATCTTTTCAACCATTTTTCCTATTTCCGCTTTCGCTGATATACAGGAAATAG
>NZ_JAHKSP010000189.1:0-999 GCF_021733735.1 Mycetohabitans sp. B2 | reverse complement strand
TGCGCGAATTGAATACGTTGTATCGCGCGGCCTGTGACGGACAGACAGATCCGCTGCCGGCACTGACGATCCAATATCCGGATTATGCGGCGTGGCAGCGTCAGTGGCTCTCGGGCGAGCGGCTGCAAGCGCAAAGCGAATACTGGCGCACGCAGCTGGCCGATGCACCGGTGCTGCTGACGTTACCGACCGACCGGCCGCGTCCGGCGCAGCAATCGTTTGCCGGTGCCTGTGTGCCAATTCGGATCGATGCGCAGACAACCCGTGAGCTCAAGCGTTTGAGCCAGGCGCAAGGCGCGACGCTATTCATGACGGTGCTGGCCGCGTGGAGCGCGGTGCTCGCGCGGCTGTCAGGGCAGGAGGATCTGGTCATTGGCACGGCAAGCGCCAATCGTCACCATCCTCAGATTGAGCCGTTGATTGGCTTTTTTGTGAACACGCTGGCGTTGCGCATGGATGTGTCGGACGAGCCGAGCGCCACACAGCTGCTTGAGCGGGTGCGGCGCACGGCACTGGAGGCGCAAGCGCATCAGGACTTGCCGTTCGAGCAGGTGGTGGAGATTGTGCAGCCGCCGAGGCGGCTTGATCATACGCCGCTGTTTCAGGTGATGTTCGTGTGGCAGAACAACGAGCACGGCACGTGGGCCTTGCCGGGGCTGGAAGTCATGCCCGCTAGCTGGGACCACGAGGTGGCCAAGTTCGATTTGAACCTGCACATGCATGAAGCCGATGGAGAGATGGTCGGCGTTCTGCACTATGCAACGGTGTTGTTCGATCACGCGACGATCGAGCGGCACGTCGGCTATCTGCAAACGACGTTGCAGGCGATGGCCGCTGACGCATCGCACCCGGTGACGCGCGTCGAGCTGCTGGTGCCGGCCGAGCGTACGTTGCTGCTCGAGACGTGGAACGCGACACAACAGGATTACCCATCGCACCGGTGTATTCACCAATTGTTCGAAGCGCAGGTGGAGCGCACGCCGGATGTGACGGCATTGG
>NZ_JAHKSP010000188.1:0-330 GCF_021733735.1 Mycetohabitans sp. B2 | reverse complement strand
GCGCTTTTTGTATCTGCACGCCGTCTTGCGGGATACGCTGCGCGGCTGCGAATAAACGCTTAAATACGCGGGTGCGCCCGGCCTTCAACGTTTTCAAACGTTGGCACAGCGCGTCCAGGGGGTCGGCGTACTGCGCTGGATCGGCGAACGTGTCGTCCATCTCATCGAGCAGGCGGTGGATCGACTGAAAGGTCACCGCTTGTTTTGCTCGTTGCCAATAGCTGTGAACGAGGCGCCTGGTCTGCATTGCATAATAGGTACGCCGATCAACGGTAGCAAACGCCATCACGTCTTGGACGGGCACGTAGTCACCAATGCGCGCGATGACTT
>NZ_JAHKSP010000187.1:0-455 GCF_021733735.1 Mycetohabitans sp. B2 | reverse complement strand
CCCAATCGCGCATCTGCGCATACCACACGGATCGCTCCGCTTCCGGAAAGCGCCACACGTAGCTTGCCAATGCGCCGACCGATGCGCCTTGATAAGAGGGGGGCAGGCGTAACGCGTAGTCGTGTAAGAGCGTATAAAGCTCAGGGATGCGCGGGTCGGCTTGACTAAATTTATCTAGTAAAAGGGTTAATGTGGGAATGATCTGCGCTTGCTCGGCTACGCTCAATGACGGCAGCCGTGCGAGAATCTTGTCATACCACTGAGCAAAGTGAGGGGTTTCAGGAGTATCGATTGAGAAATTCGACAGCCCAAGCGCCAGTTCCGGCCACACATTGTCTTGCCCGGGCTCGTGCTGTTCGGCCAACGCGTAGGCAAAATCAAATAGTTCCATCCATTCACGCTCATAGGTGAAATCCCGGTGCATGAGCAACAGCGCTTTTTGTATCTGCACGCCG
>NZ_JAHKSP010000186.1:0-5670 GCF_021733735.1 Mycetohabitans sp. B2 | reverse complement strand
GGCGAACATCCAGGACATTTATGCCTTGTCCCCATTGCAGGACGGCATCTTGTTTCATCACTTGCTCGCCAGCGACGGTGACCCGTACTTACTGATCGTGCAGTTGGCTTTTGATAGCCGAGCATTGCTGGATCGTTATCTGCATGCGGTGCAGCAAGTCGTTAATCGACATGACATTTTACGTACCGCGTTTATCTGGCAAGAGTTGTCCACACCTGCGCAGGTCGTCTGGCGACATGCGCCGCTGTCGGTCATCGAGCTGGCACTAAAGCCTGCCGACGGACCAATTGCTGAGCAACTTGTCCAACGGTTTGATCCCCGTCAACATCGGCTCGATTTAACACGGGCGCCTTTGCTACGCTTCGTGATCGCGCAAGATATCGATGGCCGATGGTTGATGGTGCAACTGCTGCATCATTTGATTGGTGATCACTCAACGGGGGAAATTATGCATGCGGAAGTGCAAGCGTTTCTCGAAGGCCGAGGCGATGCACTGCCGACTGCGCAACCGTTTCGCAACCTAGTTGCGCAGACACGCTTGGGGTTCAGTGAAGACGAGCATACGCGCTTTTTTACCGACATGCTCGCCGATGTTGACGAGCCGACGCTGCCATTTGGGTTGGCTGACGTGCATCGCGATGGCGACCAGATTACCGAAGCACATCAGATGTTGCCGCAGGTATTAAATGATCGGCTGCGCATTCAAGCCAAGCGCTCAGGTGTAAGCTTGGCCAGCCTATGTCATCTCGCGTGGGCGCGAGTGCTCGCATGTGCAAGTGGTCAACAGCAGGTTGTGTTTGGCACGGTACTGCTTGGTCGAATGCAGGCAGGCGGCGGTGCGGACCAGGCGCTCGGGTTATTTCTCAACGTACTGCCGTTGTGCGTCAATTTAAACGGCAGTGTACGCGACAGCTTACGTGATACACACGCGCGGCTCGCCGCTCTGCTTGAGCATGAGCATGCGTCGCTCGCGCTGGCGCAGCGCTGCAGTGGCGTGCCGGCGGGCTCGCCACTGTTTAGTGCACTGCTCAACCATCGGCACAATTCACCATCGTCAGGCGAGAATAAAACAGCGGCCGGTATTGAATTTCTAGGCGCACAAGAGCGGACCAATTATCCACTTACCCTATCGGTGGAAGACTTTGGTACTGCGCTGGGCCTGACCGTGCAGGTCGTGCAGCCGATCGACCCGGACCGCGTGTGCGGGTATGTGCATCAGGCGCTGGCAAGTCTGGCTAACGAGCTGGAAACAGCACCCGATAAGCCAGCTTGGCAGCTGCAGGTGCTACCTGAAGATGAGCGCAAACTGCTATTGCAGAGCTGGAACGCAACGCAACAAGATTATCCATCGCACTTGTGCATCCACCAAATGTTCGAGGCTCAGGTCGAGCGCACGCCCGAGGCGACGGCACTAGTCTATGAGGACCAGACGCTGAGCTACGCTGAGTTGAATGCGTGGGCGAACCGCTTGGCGCATCAACTGATCGAGTTGGGCGTCAAACCCGATGCGTGCGTGGTAATCTGTGTTGAGCGCTCATTAGCGATGGTGGTGGGGCTGCTGGCGATCCTAAAGGCGGGTGGCGCGTATGTGCCGCTCGATCCGGCGTATCCAGGAGAGCGGCTCACGCATATCCTAACCGATGCTGCACCGGACATCGTATTGGCCGATGTGACGGGCCGCGCTGCGCTGGGTGACGTGGCACTCGCGTTTCGCACGGTGCTCGATCCAAATGAACTGCCGGATCGGGCGGACACCAATCCGTCAGTACCGGGCCTCACCGCCCGTCATCTCGCGTATGTGATCTATACGTCCGGCTCCACCGGCATGCCCAAAGGTGTGATGGTTGAGCACGCACAGGTGACCCGGCTGTTTGAAGCGACACAATCTTGGTATCACTTTGATCAGCATGATACCTGGTGTCTGTTCCACTCCTTTGCTTTTGATTTCTCCGTCTGGGAGCTGTGGGGTGCGTTACGTTATGGCGGCAAACTGATTATTGTGCCCCATCACATTGCTCGCTCTCCCGACGCTTTCTACCAGCTAGTTTGCGAGCAGCGCATCACCGTATTGAACCAGACGCCCAGTGCGTTTAAGGCATTGATCGCCAGCCAAGCCCAAAGCGCCTTATCGGACCGATTACGCTATGTAATCTTTGGCGGCGAGGCGCTAGAGCCAACCGCTTTGCAAGCTTGGTATGCCGCGCATGACGAATGCTGCCCGCAATTGGTCAACATGTATGGGATTACCGAAACCACCGTACATGTGACTTATCGACCCATTCGGCGACAAGATAGCAAGCAAGCGAGCAATCCAATTGGCGTCCGAATCCCCGACTTAAAAATTTACCTGTTTGACGTGCATGGTCAGCCGGTGCCGCTGGGCGCTGTCGGGGAATTGTATATTGGCGGCGCGGGGGTGGCACGAGGTTACCTGAATCGGCCTGAGTTGACGGCCGAGCGCTTCGTGCGAGATCCGTTCTCGGACGAGCCCGAGGCGCGGATGTACAAGACGGGAGACTTGGCGCGGTATTTGCCCGATGGCAATCTCGAATACCTGGGCCGCGCCGATGACCAAGTCAAAGTTCGCGGCTTCCGCATTGAGCCCGGTGAGATCAAGGCGTGTTTGATGCAACACGCGCAGGTGCGCGATGCGGTGGTGCTAGTGCGCGGTGAGGGTATGGATAAGCGGCTTGTCGCGTACGTGGTAGCTGAGGCGGACGAGGTGCTAGCCAGCACATTGCGCGCGCATGTGGCCGCTCGCTTGCCCGAGTATATGGTGCCGGCGGCGTTTGTGCGACTTGACACGTTGCCGTTGACACCGAACGGCAAGCTGGATCGGCGTGCGCTGCCCGAGCCAGACGCCGAGGCGCTTGCACATCACGCATATGAAGCGCCGCAAGGCGAACTAGAGACGACGCTGGCGACGATCTGGGCCAAATTGCTCGGTGTCGAGCGAGTCGGTCGGCACGACAGCTTCTTTGCGCTGGGTGGCCATTCGTTGCTTGCAGTGCAATTAATCGAGCTTCTTCGACGTCGAGGATTTGGGTTGTCCGTACGTGCACTGTTTGACACGCCGGTGCTTAGCGCGCTAGCACAATCGCTAGTCCAGCACCAACATAGTGAAGTGGCGGTGCCCGCTAATGTCATCACGCCCGAGACCACTGCGCTTGTCCCCTCAATGTTGCCGCTGATTGAGCTGACGCAGGCTGACATTGATCGAATCGTCATGCAGGTGCCCGGTGGCGTCGCTAATATTCAGGACGTTTATGCGCTCTCGCCACTGCAGGACGGCATTTTGTTTCACCATCTGCTGGCGAGCGACGGCGATCCGTATTTGCAGTTCGCGCAACTGGCGTTTGATACACGAGCGCGGCTCGATCAGTATCTGGAGGCGGTTCAGCAGGTCGTCAATCGACATGACATTTTGCGCAGCGCGTTCGTGTGGAAAGGTGTGTCCACACCCGCACAGTTGGTCTGGCGTCATGCAACGCTGTCGGTGACCGAACTCGCTTTAAACGCCGATGATGGGCCGATTGCCGAACAGTTGGCGCGGCGCTTCGATCCCCACCATTATCGGCTCGACCTGACGCAGGCGCCGCTGCTGCGTTTTGCGATCACTCAGGACACCGATGGCCGCTGGTTAGCAATCCGGTTGATGCACCATCTGATTGACGATGTATCTTCGTTGCAGATTATGCACTCGGAAGTACAGATGTTTATTGCAGGCCGAGGGCAGGCACTGCCTGCTGCGCAGCCGTTCCGTAATCTGGTGGCACAAGCGCGTCTGGGGCTCAGTCAAGAAGCACACAAGCGCTTTTTTACCGAGATGCTTGCTGACGTGGAGGAGCCGACGCTGCCGTTTGGCCTGAAGGATGTGCATCATGATAGCGCGGAAGTGACCGAAGCGCATCGCAGGCTGCCGCCGTCGTTGAACGACCGGCTACGCATGCAGGCTCGGCATTTGGGGGTGAGTCTCGCGAGTCTATGCCATTTGGCTTGGGCACAGGTGCTCGCGCGCACGAGCGGTCAACAGTCTGTGGTGTTTGGCACGGTGCTGTTCGGGCGGATGCATGCCGGTGACGGTGCGGCCAGTGCGATGGGACTGTTTATCAACACGCTGCCGCTGCGTTTAGAGTTGCACGGTAATGTGCAAGACAGTGTACGAGCCACGCACGCGAAGCTTGCTGCGCTGCTCGAGCACGAGCACGCGTCGCTTGCGCTTGCGCAGCGTTGCAGTGGGATGCCGGTTGGTATGCCGCTCTTTAGCGCGCTATTAAACTATCGACACATCGTGATGGATCCGGGCGAGCGCAGCATTCTACCGGGTGTCGAGCTATTGAAAGCGCAAGAGCGTGACCACTATCCAATTGGGTTGTCAGTGGAAGATTTTGGGCAAGGGTTGGGCCTGACCGCGCAGGTTGTGCAACCGATTGATCCCGACCGGGTGTGCGGATATATGCAGCAGGCGCTGTATGGTTTGGTCGAGGCGCTCGAGGCAGCGCCCGAACAGCCAGTGCGGCAGTTGGAGGTATTACCCAGTGAGGAGCGGGCTTTATTGCTTCAGACATGGAATGCGACACAACAAGACTATCCAGCCCATCTATGCATTCATCAGTTGTTTGAGGCGCAAGCCGAACTCACCCCCGATGCGACGGCGGTAGTGGGCGAAGAGCAAACACTCAGTTATATGCAACTCAATGCACAGGCCAATCGTCTCGCGCACCATTTACGGGATTTAGGCGTAGGCCCTAACCGTCATGTAGCGCTGTACGCGCAGCGTGACCCGCAAACGGTGATTGGTATGCTCGCCACGCTCAAGGCAGGCGGTGCCTATGTACCGCTAGACCCGGCTTATCCACCAGAACGGTTGGCGTATATGGTCGCGGACAGCGTGCCGATAGTCCTACTTAGCGTGGGCAAGCCGCATACTGAGGTGATGCAAGGCCTAAGATCCGGGGTACCGGTTCTGGATTTGCACAAAGATACGGCGCAGTGGGCGAACCGAAGCATAAATAATCTTGATGCGCATGAGCTGGCTTTGGATACGCAAGATGTCGCCTACGTGATTTACACGTCGGGTTCAACAGGCCAGCCTAAAGGAGTCATGGTTCCGCATCAAGGCGTGGTGAATCTCGTTACAGCGATGGCACGCAAACTCGGCATTACTGCGCAAGACCGGATGCTGCAATTTGCTTCCCTGTCTTTCGATACGTCGGTCGAGGAAATCTTCAGGCCTTTGACGCAGGGCGCCGCAGTGGTGCTGCGCACCGATGCGTGGCTGGTTGGAAGCCAGCGATTTTGGTCGCTTTGCGACGCGAACCGTGTGAGTGTAGTGAATCTACCTGTGCAATTTTGGGCACAGTTGAGTCAGGAAAAGGTTCCTGTTGCGAAAAGTGTGCGCGCAATTATCATTGGGGGAGACGCATTGAGCGCGACGGCACACGATACATGGTTTGCCAGCAATGGTTGTTGGCCGCGCTTGTGGAATTTTTATGGCCCAACCGAAACGACAGTGACTGCTATCGTGCATGAGGTTACTCGCCATAAAAGCAGCTGGCGCATTATTGGCCGACCCATTGATAACACGCGGGTTTATCTCCTAGATGCTGACAGCCAACCAGTGCCGTTGGGCGCGGTCGGTGAGCTGTATATCGGTGGTGCAGGCGTGGC
>NZ_JAHKSP010000185.1:0-527 GCF_021733735.1 Mycetohabitans sp. B2 | reverse complement strand
TTCACCGACCGCACCCAGGGGCACCGGCTGGCTGTGTGCGTCCAGCAAATAAACACGCGTGTTCGCAATGGGTCGGCCAATCGGGATGCTGGCGTTTCTTTCCGGAACGCACGTGACCTTGTAAATCGTCGCAAACGTGGTGCTCTCGGTCGGACCGTAACCGTTGATCAGTTGCTCAGGAGGGGACTCGCGCATCACTTGCGCAACCCACCTCGCATCCAACACGTCTCCTCCGACAATCAATGCCTTGAGTTGAGAGAAGGCCATGTCCACCTGTGCGGCCATCTGATTGAACAAGCCAACGGTGAGCCACAAAATGCTGATGCGCTGTTCGCGCAACGTGTGCGCAAACGCAGCGGGCATCAGCACCGTGTCATGATCAATCACCACAACGGTGGCGCCATTTAACAGCGGTGCCCACACTTCAAACGTGCTCGCGTCGAAAGCCGGGTTTGCCGCGAACGCCACACGATCACCGGTGCGAATGTCAACATAGCCATTGTTGATGACCAGCCGCGCAATCGCAT
>NZ_JAHKSP010000184.1:0-642 GCF_021733735.1 Mycetohabitans sp. B2 | reverse complement strand
GCCGTATCAAGCGCAAGCGTCTATTCCGATAGGCACGCCACTGGATAACGCCAGAGCCTATGTTTTAGACGCATGCTTGCGTCCGGTGCCGGTTGGCGTAGTGGGGGAATTGTATATAGCCGGTGAGGGCGTGGCCAGGGGGTACTTCAACCGACCGGGATTGACCGCCGAGCGTTTCATTGCTAACCCGTTCGATGCGAGCGGTACGCGGGTGTACCGAACGGGCGATCTGGCGTACTGGCGCTCGGATGGCGCGCTGGAGTTTATCGGCCGGGCGGACCAGCAGGTTAAGGTTCGGGGCTTTCGAGTGGAGTTGGGTGAGATTGAGGCGGTGCTTCAGCATCACCCGGCCGTCGCGCAGGCTGCGGTGATTGCTCGAGAGGATCAGGGCGGGAGCCAACAACTGGTTGGCTATATCGTGCTTGACCAAGTGCCTGTCGAGCGAGACTTTGCGACGGAGGCGGAGCAAGTCGAAGCATGGCAGAAGGTCTACGATACGTACTATAAAGACGACGCGGACTATGCATTTGGTGAAAACTTTAATATCTGGAAGAGCAGCTACGATGGTCAGCCGATTCCGTTGTCGGACATGCAAGCGTGGCGCGCGGATGCGGTCACACGTATTCGTGAGTTGCAACCGCG
>NZ_JAHKSP010000183.1:0-369 GCF_021733735.1 Mycetohabitans sp. B2 | reverse complement strand
GCAGATCGTGCCAGTGCAATGGCACGCCCGTGTCGGCCGGCAATAGCCGCACCTGCGGCTGACCATCAACGCTCACAAACGTCGAGCGCAACGCTTCATGGCGAGCGAAGAGCGCATCCAATGCCTGTTGCCACGCAGCCCGATCGAAAGGCCCGCGCACACGCAGCGCAAACGGCATGTGATAAGTATCGCTGACGCCGTCGAGCTGTGCGAGAAACCAAAGCCGTTGCTGCGCGAACGACAGCGGCAAATCGCCTTCGCGCGAGACCGGCGTGATCTCAGGCAGCGCACTGGTTTGCTGGTTCAGCTGCGCACTCACCGCCGCCGCAAACGCAGCCAGCGTCGGCGACGCAAATAGGCTCGTCAGCG
>NZ_JAHKSP010000182.1:0-1628 GCF_021733735.1 Mycetohabitans sp. B2 | reverse complement strand
CACCGGCTGACCGTAGCGATCGAGCAGGTAAATGCGCGTGTTCGCGATCGGACGCCCAATACTCTCGATGAAGGGCGCCCCCCGCTGAATCGATAACCACGTCGAATAGGTGGTGCTCTCCGAGGGTCCATAAAGGTTGCATAAACGCTGCACCGGCGTTTTCTCGAAGACCTGCTTGATTAACAACGCCTTCAGGGGCTCGCCTGCCATATTAATCGTAACAGCCGAAGATAGGTCCGCTTGATGAGCGAGCAGCGACTGCAATGCAGATGGCACCGTATTGATCAGCGAAACTGGCTGAGCGTGATGCATTAACGCCAGTGCATCCTCAACCAGGTGTACGGTTGAGCCTTGAGCGAGCGGTACAAAGCACTCGTAGATGGACAAATCGAAGCTGATCGAAGTGGCAAGCAACGTATGCTGCGTTTCTGCGGAAGTAAAGGTTTGAAGGGCCCAGAACAGGAAATTGACCGTTTGAGCATGCTCGACCATCACCCCTTTGGGTATACCGGTGGAACCCGACGTATAGATCACATACGCCAGATGTCGGGACGTGAGTGCCGGTACCGACGGATTCGTCTCCCGCTGCGCCGGGAGCCTATTCGGATCGAGCACCGTGCGATGAGCCAAGGCCGCGTCACCCAGCGCCACCTGGCCCGCTGCATCGGCCAACACAATATCCGGCGCCGCATCCATGAGAATATGCGCGAGCCGCTCGCCCGGATAGCTTGGGTCAAGCGGCACATACGCGCCACCCGCTTTCAGGATCGCCAGCAGCCCCACCACCATCGCCGGGCTGCGCTGCACGCAGATCGCCACCCGGGCATTCGGCACAACACCCAGTTCAATGAGCTGATGTGCCAAGCGATTCGCCCGCGCATTGAGCTCCGTGTAGCTTAATGCTTGGTCTTCGTACACCAATGCTATGGCTTCAGGCATGCGCTCGGCCTGCGCTTCGAACAACTGGTGAATACATTGGTGCGCCGGATAGTCCCGCTGCGTCGCGTTCCACGTCTGCAGCAGCAACGTACGCTCGGCCGGCGATAGCAATTCAACGCGCGTCACCGGATACGCTGCGTCAGCAGCCATCGCCTGCAGCATCGTCTGCAAATACCCGACGTGTCGCTCAATCGTCGCTCGATCGAACAGCGCCGTCGCATAGCCTAGCGCGCCGACAATCTCCCCACCTGCTTCATATAGGTGCAGGTCTAAATCGAACTTGGCTACGTCATAAGCCAAGTCCGCAGGCGTGACTTCTAACGCCGGCAGATCCCACACAGCACGCTCGTTGCTCTGCCACGCAAACATCACTTGAAACAGCGGCGTATGCTCGAGCCGCCTCGGCGGCTGCACAATCTCCACCACCTGCTCGAACGGCAAGTCCTGATGCGCTTGCGCCTCCAGTGCCGTGCGCCGCACCCGCTCAAGCAGCTGTGTGGCGCTCGGCTCGCCCGACACATCCATGCGCAACGCCAGCGTGTTCACAAAAAAGCCAATCAACGGCTCAATCTGAGGATGGTGACGATTGGCACTGGCCGTGCCAATGACCAGATCCTCCTGCCCTGACAGCCGCGCGAGCACCGCGCTCCACGCGGCCAGCACCGTCATGAATAGCGTCGCGCCTTGCG
>NZ_JAHKSP010000181.1:0-315 GCF_021733735.1 Mycetohabitans sp. B2 | reverse complement strand
CTGTGGGACCGGATGGCGTCGCGTTCCCGGAGCATCATCCGCGCCCCCCGGCACGCGACTACACGCCGCGGCGCTACGATCGGCACGCAGGTGAATTGGATCTGGAATTCGCACTGCACGATGCCGGCCCCGCATCCGCATGGGCAAGGCAAGCGCAACCGGGACAATGGCTCGGCGTCGGCGGACCACGAAGCTCGCTGGTCATCCCAACCGACTTCGACTGGCATTTGCTGATCGGCGACGATACCGCACTGCCGGCCATTGCGCGGCGGCTTGACGAGTTACCCGCCGATACTCGAGTGGCCACCGTGATTG
>NZ_JAHKSP010000180.1:0-835 GCF_021733735.1 Mycetohabitans sp. B2 | reverse complement strand
CTCAAGAGCGGCGGCGATACGAACGTCGTGGGCGCGAACGTGAAGGGCAATCGGGTGGTCGTCGACGTCCAGGGCGACCTGAATGTGGCGAGCGTCCAGGACACCAGCGTGAATGCGGCGCACCAGCATAGCGCGGGCGTCGGACTTAACGTGAGCCAGGGCGGGGGCAGTGCCAGTTTTAACGTGCAGAACGGCAACGCGCGTGGCAACTACGCGAGCGTTGCCGAGCAGGCGGGGATGCAGGCCGGCCAAGGCGGTTTTGACATCGCTGTGAAGGGCAACACCGATCTGAAGGGTGCGTATATTTCGAGCGAGGCTGCGAAAGATCAGAATCGCCTGAAGACTGGCACACTGAGCTACTCGGCTATCGAGAACCACTCGGATTACCAGGCGAGCACCTTCGGCATCAGCGGTGGCGCGACGACAGGCGACGGCGGCAATGTGTACAAGCCGACCGGATCAACTTCGGGCAAGAATACCGGGGGGGCGTCGCCGCTGTATCTGAGTGAAAGCGGCAGCAGTCGTGCCCGCACGCAAAGCGCGATCAGCGATGCTGAGATCGAAATCACGAACCCTGGTCAGCAAAAGCAAGATATCGCAGGACTGAACCGCCATACGACGAATCTGAACGGCCAGGTGGACAAGACGCCGGACGTCCAGCAGAGTTTGCAGAATCAGGGTGAGCTGATGAGCGCGATGCGTGACGCCGGTGAGGCGGTTGCGCGGCGGATCGGGGATGTGGCGGATGCTAAACGCGACGCTTTGCTCAAGGCGGCCGAGGAGAGCGACGATCCGCAACTGAAGCAGCAGTATCTAGCTGAAGCGGACCAATGGG
>NZ_JAHKSP010000179.1:0-578 GCF_021733735.1 Mycetohabitans sp. B2 | reverse complement strand
GGGCAAGCCACCATGGCGCGCAACATCGTCTGCAGATACCCGACGTGCCGCTCGATCGTGGATCGGTCGAACAGCGCCGTCGCATACCCTAAGCTACCGATGATCTCGTCGCCTGCCTCAGATAAGTTCAGCTCGAGATCGAACTTCACGACCTCGTACTCGAGCTCAGCCGGCGTGGCCGTGAGCCCGGGTAGACGCCACTCGCCTGGCGCATTGTTCTGCCACGCCAACATCACTTGAAACAACGGCGTATGATTCAATCGACGCGGCGGCTGCACAATCTCCACCACTTGCTCGAACGGCAGATCCTGATGCGCTTGCGCGTCGAGTGTCGTGCGCCGCACGCGCGCGAGCAGCTGGGCGATATCGGGCTCGCCCGACAAATCCACGCGCAACGCCAGCGTATTGACAAAGAAGCCAATCAACAGCTCGATCTGGCGATGGTTACGATGGGCGCTGGGCGTGCCGATGACCACGTCGTACTGACCTGACAGGCGCGCGAGCACCGCGCTCCATGCGGCAAGCACCGTCATAAATAGCGTCGTGCCATGCTCAGCGCTTAAGCGCTTGAGCGCTTG
>NZ_JAHKSP010000178.1:0-291 GCF_021733735.1 Mycetohabitans sp. B2 | reverse complement strand
ATATGCTTTTGCAGCAATTCCAGCATCGCCATGCGTCGATGCGTGATGATTTTATCATCCGGAATCACGGTGACGTCCACCAATGGAAAGCCTCCTGCATACAGCTGCGACGCCAACTCAGGCACCTCGAAGCTATCCAGCCACCGCATCGAGTACGGATACGGACTGACCTGCCCGTGATAAAACAGCAGCGGAATCACCAGCGGTAACTGGTCATGTCCGGCCTCTAAATGGCGCTGCATGGCGGCTATCGCGTAACGCATTAGCCGAAACGCCATATGACGCTCCGGC
>NZ_JAHKSP010000177.1:0-471 GCF_021733735.1 Mycetohabitans sp. B2 | reverse complement strand
GGAGGCAGGCTGGTGAGTGAGCTGGCTCCGGGTTTGAGGATGGGCGGGGCGTGGTTGGTGTGTGGTGTTGCGGCAACCGCAGCGGCGCTGGCGGCGTCATAGACGCTCATCGTGGTCGCGGCTTGAATCCACATTCGCGCATAGTCGGATTCGTTGAGCGCGATTGGGATCGTGTTGATTCCAAAGAAATTCGTCGCCAGCAACACGCCGTGGATGACGTGGTTGGCTTCCAGCTCCACCAACGTCGGCATCGCCGCCAGCGCGCTGACGTAGCCGGCCGCGGTGGCCTCGTGTGTTGCGGCCCGCGCCATACAGTCGGCGCTGGCCGCAGTCAGCCACGCCAGATACGGGCCGTAGGCGCCAACGAAACTGGCGGCACTGGGCCCCTGCCAGGGCCCGGCTTGCACGGTGGTCAGCAGCGCTTCGAGTTCGGCGGCCCCCTCGGCGTAGCTAGCGCCCAGCGCTTGCCAC
>NZ_JAHKSP010000176.1:0-2733 GCF_021733735.1 Mycetohabitans sp. B2 | reverse complement strand
CCACGATCGAGCGGCACGTCGGGTATCTGCAGACGATGTTGCGCGCCATGGTGGCTTGCCCCCAGCAGCCGGTCGCAACGCTTCAGATGCTGGGTTCGGATGAGCGCCAGTTGCTGCTTGACACGTGGAACGCGACGCAGCGGGACTATCCGTCGCACTTGTGCGTGCACCAGTTGTTCGAAGCGCAAGTCGAGCGCACGCCCGAAGCGCCGGCGCTGGTGTATGAAGCGCAGACACTGAGCTATGCGCAGCTGAACGCACAAGCTAATCGCCTCGCGCACCAGTTGATCGAGCTGGGTGGTGTCAAGCCAGACATCCGGGTGGCGATCTGCGTTGAGCGCTCACCGGCGCTGGTTGTGGGGGTGCTGGCGATTTTGAAGGCCGGGGGTGCGTATGTGCCGTTGGATCCCGCGTATCCTAGTGAGCGCTTGGCGTACATTCTCGCCGATGCGGCACCGAACATTGTACTCGCGGATGCGGCCGGACGTGCTGCGTTGGGCGACGCGGTGATTGCCGAGTGCACGGTGCTCGATCCGGCCACCCTGCCGGCGTTGCCGGACACGAATCCGTCGGTGGCCGAGCTGACGGCCCGGCATCTGGCGTATGTGATTTATACGTCCGGTTCCTCCGGTACCCCGAAGGGCGTGATGGTCGAACATGCCCAAGTGGTGCGGCTGTTCGAGGCGACTCAACCGTGGTATGGCTTTAACGAGCATGATACGTGGTGCCTCTTTCACTCGTTCGCGTTTGATTTCTCTGTCTGGGAGCTGTGGGGCGCACTGCGTTATGGTGGCAAGCTTGTCATCGTACCTCATCCCATTGCTCGCTCTGCCGACGCTTTTTACCCGTTGATCTGTGAGCAGGGTGTCACCGTATTAAATCAGACCCCTAGTGCGTTTAAGGCGTTGATGGCCAGCCAAGCACACAGCGCTTTATCCGATCAATTACGCTATGTGATCTTGGGCGGGGAGGCGCTGGAGCCGACGCTCTTACAGGCGTGGTATGCCACGCACGACGAGCGTCATCCGCAATTGTTCAACATGTATGGGATTACCGAAGCGACCGTGCATGTGACGTATCGGCCACTTCGGCAGCAAGATAGCGAGCAAGCGGGCAGTCCGGTTGGCACACGGATTCCGGATCTGACGATCTATCTGCTGGATGCGCACGGCCAGCCGGTGCCACTGGGTGCGGTCGGCGAGTTGTATATTGGCGGCGCCGGGGTGGCACGGGGCTATCTGAACCGCCCGGAGCTGACCGCTGAGCGCTTTGTGCACGATCCGTTCTCAGAGGACGCGGATGCACGGTTGTATAAGACCGGGGATTTGGCGCGGTATTTACCGGATGGCAATCTGGAGTTTGTGGGGCGCAACGATGAGCAAGTGAAGATCCGCGGCTTTCGGATTGAACCGGGCGAGATCGAAGCGTGCTTAACGGCGCATCCGCAGGTGCGTGATGCGGTGGTGATAGCAACAGGTGAGGGCCCGGATAAGCGGCTGGTGGCGTATGTGCAGGCCGAAGCGGATGAGCAACTCGTGAGCACACTGCGCGCACAGGTGGCGGCCCGCCTGCCCGAGTATATGGTGCCCAGTGCGTTTGTGCGGCTCAACGCGTGGCCGCTGACACCGAACGGCAAACTCGATCGGCGTGCGCTGCCCGCACCGGATGATGACGCACTGGCGCATCAAGCGTATGAAGCGCCGCAAGGCGAGCTGGAGACGACGCTCGCGACGATCTGGGCCGAGCTATTGGGTGTCGAACGTGTGGGTCGGCACGACAGCTTCTTTGCGCTCGGGGGCCACTCGCTGCTCGCGGTGCGGTTGATGAACCGGGTGAGAAGGCTGGGCGCTGACGTGCCGCTGGCGACCTTGTTCGCGACGCCAACGTTGGCGGCGTTTGCCGCGGCGCTCGAAGCCCACTTGCAGCAAGGCACCGATGCGCTGCCCGAGCTCACACCGGTCTCGCGCAAAGGTAGTTTGCCGCTGTCGTTCGCCCAGCAGCGGCTGTGGTTCCTCGCGCAGCTCGATGGGGCCAGTGAGTCGTATCATATGCCGCTGGTGCTGCGCGTGCGCGGGTCGCTGGATCGAACGGCCTGGCAACAGGCATTAGATGCGCTGTTTGCGCGTCATGAAGCATTGCGCTCGACGTTTGTGAGTGTCGAGGGTCAGCCGCAGGTGCAATTGCTGCCGGCGGACATGGGCGTGCCGCTGCACTGGCATGATCTGCGTGGGATGCCCGATGCCGACGCGCACCTGTCGCGGTTGGTCGCCGATGAAGCGCGCGCGCCCTTCGATCTGATGCGCGGGCCGCTGATGCGCGCATGCGTCGTTCAGCTCGCCGATGACAACTATCAGTGTGTGCTCACCCAGCACCATATTGTATCGGACGGTTGGTCGATCGGGGTGCTCGTGCGCGAGTTAAGTACACTCTATGCCGCAAGCGTCGGGGCACAAGCCGATCCGCTGCCGCTGTTGGCAGTTCAGTATCCGGACTATGCGGCGTGGCAACGACAGTGGCTCACGGGCGAGCGGCTGCAGGCGCAAAGCGACTATTGGCGCGCGACGCTTGCGGACGCACCCGTGCTGCTGGAACTACCGACCGATCGGCCGCGCCCGGCGCAACAGTCATTTGCTGGTGCGCAGGTGCCGGTGCAGATCGATGCATCGACCACGCAAGCGCTCAAGCGCTTAAGCGCTGAGCATGGCACGACGCTATTTATGACGGTGCTTGCCG
>NZ_JAHKSP010000175.1:0-1013 GCF_021733735.1 Mycetohabitans sp. B2 | reverse complement strand
CACCCGTGAGCCACTGTCGTTGCCACGCCGCATAGTCCGGATACTGAACCGACAGCGGCGGTAGCGCATCGGCTTGCACCCCCATGCTCGCCGCGTACAGTGCACTTAACTCGCGCGTGAGTACCCCAAGCGACCAGCCGTCCGACACAATATGGTGCTGTGTGAGCACGCACTGATAGTTGTCATCGGCGAGCTGAACGACGCATGCGCGCATCAGCGGCCCGCACGCCAGATCGAATGGCGCGTGCGCGGCTTCGTGACGCAAGCGTGCCAGTTGTGCCTGCGCATCCGGCGCCCCACGCAGATCATGCCAGCGCAGCGGCACGCCCCTGTCCGCCGGCAGCAGCCGCACCTGCGGCTGCCCCTCGACGCTTACAAACGTCGAGCGCAGCGCTTCGTGACGCGCCCACAGCACATCGAGCGCCTGTTGCCAGGCCGCTCGATCCAGTGGCCCGCGCACATGCAGCGCCAGCGGCATATGATACGTCTCACTGACCCCATCGAGCTGCGTGAGGAACCACAGTCGCTGCTGCGCGAACGACAGCGGCAAATGGCCTTCGCGTGACACCGGCGTGATCTCGGGGAGCGTATCGGTGCCTTGTTGCAGATGGGCTTCGAGCGCCGCGGCAAACGCGGCCAATGTGGGCGTGGCGAACAAGGCGGCCAGCGGCACGTCAGCACCCAGCCCGCTGATCCGGTTCATCAACCGCACCGCCAGCAGCGAGTGGCCCCCGAGCGCAAAGAAGCTGTCGTGCCGACCCACACGCTTCACACCCAAGAGCTCGGCCCAGATTGCCGCGAGCGTCGTCTCCAGCTCGCCTTGCGGCGCTTCATACGCTTGATGTGCCCGCGCCTCGTCATCCGGTGCGGGCAGTGCACGCCGATCGAGCTTGCCGTTGGGCGTTAGCGGCCACGCGTCCAGCCGCACAAACGCACTGGGCACCATATACTCGGGCAGGCGGGCCGAAACATGCGCGCGCAGCGTGCTCGCCAGTGGCTCGTCCGCTTCGGCC
>NZ_JAHKSP010000174.1:0-277 GCF_021733735.1 Mycetohabitans sp. B2 | reverse complement strand
GCGCGGAGAGCCTCGCGCTGGGATGTAAAGCCGCCCGGTATGCAAGATGATATGTCGGTAGGCGAAAGCATGCCGCATGGTAAGGGGGCGATCCCGTCTAAGGTGCGGGAAACATCGCGTTGGGATGTGAAGCCGTCCGATAAGCAAGATACGCGGATAGACAAAGTCGCGCCGCATGATAAGGGGCCGAGCCAGCCCAAGGGGCGAAAAACGCGCTGGGATGTGAAGCCGCCCGGTATGCAAGATGATATGTCGGTAGACGAAGGCGCGCCGCATG
>NZ_JAHKSP010000173.1:0-717 GCF_021733735.1 Mycetohabitans sp. B2 | reverse complement strand
GCACTTCAGACGCCGTCCATTGGACAGCGCGTCCATCACAAAATCGATTGACCACACCTGGTTTGGTCCGCTTGGCAACGCCAACTGCTCGCGCTCAATCATGGCGCCGTGGCGCCGTCGACGGCGCCGTACGGCAAGCCCCGCTTCACGATAAAGGCGATGCACGCGCTTATGGTTCGCCTGGATACCCTCGCGCTCCATCATCGCGTGTAATCGCCGATAACCGAAGCGCCGACGCTCGTGTGCCAGTTCCACCAGGCGAGCCCTCAGCGCATCATTCTCGTGGTCCAGCTTCGCTTTGTAATGCAACACGCTGCGAGAAAGCCCGACAAGCCGGCAGGCGCGGCGCTCCGAGATATTCACCTTCTTGCGAATCGCCGCGACTGCTTCGCGCTTGGCTTGCGGGCTCAAGGCTTTACCTTGACGACAACCTTTAACGCTTCCATATCGAGCATCGCCTCGGCCAGCAGCTTCTTCAGCCGCGCGTTCTCGGTTTCCAGCTCCTTGAGCCGGCGCGCTTCTGACACCTCCATGCCGCCGAACTTCGCGCGCCACGTGTAGAACGACGCGTCACTGAACCCGTATTGCCTGCACAACTCTTTGACCGGCCTGCCGGCCTCGGCTTCCTTCAGAAAACCGATGATCTGTTCTTCCGTAAAGCGCTTCTTCATGTTCGTCTTCTTCTCCGAAAACGAACTTTACTAAACTCCGGCCGGC
>NZ_JAHKSP010000172.1:0-1283 GCF_021733735.1 Mycetohabitans sp. B2 | reverse complement strand
TGGCAGCAAGCGCTGGATGCGCTGTTTGTGCGTCACGAAGCGCTGCGCTCGGTGTTCGTCAGCGTTGACGGTCAGCCGCAGGTGCAACTGTTGCCCGCCGAGGTGAGGGTGCCGATGGCCTGGCATGATCTGCGCGGCGTGCCGGATGCGCAGGCGCAGTTGGTGCGCCTGAGCGCTGAGGCGTCCCAAGCGCCGTTCGACCTGGCCCGTGGCCCGCTCATGCGTGCGTGCGGGATGCAGTTGGCTGACGACGAATACGTAATGCTGCTCGTGCAGCACCATATCGTGTCGGATGGTTGGTCAATCAGCGTGATGGTGCGCGAATTGAATACGTTGTATCGCGCCGCCTGCGGTGAGCCGGCCGATCCATTACCGGCGCTGACGATCCAATATCCCGATTATGCGGCCTGGCAGCGACAGTGGCTCTCGGGCGAGCGGCTACAAGCGCAAAGCGAATACTGGCACACGGCGCTGGCCGATGCACCGGTGCTGCTGGCGCTGCCCACTGACCGGCCACGCCCGGCGCAGCAATCGTTTGCGGGGGCACGGGTGCCGATTCGGATTGATGCACCCATCACGCGAGCCTTGAAGCGTTTAAGCCAAGCCCAGGGCGCGACGCTATTTATGACGGTGCTGGCGGCGTGGAGCGCGGTGCTCGCACGCCTGTCGGGGCAAGACGATCTGGTCATTGGCACGCCGAGCGCCAATCGTCACCATCCTCAGATTGAGCCGCTGATTGGCTTCTTTGTGAACACGCTGGCGCTGCGTGTGGATGTGTCGGGTGCGCCGAGCCCGGCGCAGTTGCTCGAGCGGGTACGGCGCACGACGTTGGAGGCGCAAGCGCATCAGGACTTGCCATTTGAGCAGGTGGTGGAGATTGTGCAGCCGCCGCGTCGGCTCGAGCATACGCCGCTGTTTCAGGTGATGTTCGCGTGGCAAAACAACGAGCGTGCCGTGTGGGATCTGCCGGAGCTGGAAGTCACGCCAGCGGACTTGGCTGATGGCGTGGCCAAGTTCGATCTGGACCTGCACCTATATGAAGCAGATGGGGAGGTTGTCGGCTGGCTGAATTATGCGACGGCGCTGTTCGATCGCGCGACGATCGAGCGACACGTTGGGTATTTGCAGACGATGTTGCAGTCGATGGCCGCTGACGACCAGCATCCGGTCACGCGTGTTCAGTTGCTGACGTCGGCTGAGCGTACGTTATTGCTCGAGACGTGGAACGCGACGCAGCAAGACTATCCGTCACACCAATGTATTCACCAGCTATTTGAAGCGCA
>NZ_JAHKSP010000171.1:0-373 GCF_021733735.1 Mycetohabitans sp. B2 | reverse complement strand
AACGAGAGGGGTATTGCCAATGTCGGACACACTGACCGAAGGACAGCAGCTGGTGCCGGGGGAGTCACTGGTTTCCAAGAACGGGGCTTACACCCTGACCTTGCAAGACGACGGCAATCTAGTGTTGGCCTCCCGCGGCACCCCGCTGTGGGCGAGCGCCACCAACGGCCAGCAGGTGGTGCGCGCCGAGGTGCAGCGCGACGGCAACTTTGTGGTGTACACGGCGGACAAACCGGTCTGGCACACCGACACCAAAGGTAAGAAGAACGTCCGGCTGGTGCTGCAAGACGATCGCAATCTGGTGCTCTATGCCGCTGACGGACCGGCCTGGTCGACGCATACCGAGACCGACGCCCCGCCGCCGCCCGAGCCC
>NZ_JAHKSP010000170.1:0-456 GCF_021733735.1 Mycetohabitans sp. B2 | reverse complement strand
CAGCAATTGATCAACGGTTATGGTCCGACCGAGAGCACCACGTTCGCGACGACGTACAGGATCACTGCGGTGCCCAAGGGCAACGTCAATATCCCGATTGGGCGGCCGATTGCGAACACACGGATTTACCTGCTCGATGCGCACGGTCAGCCGGTGCCGCTCGGTGCGGTTGGCGAGTTGTACATTGGTGGTGCGGGAGTTGCGCATGGCTATCTGAACCGCCCGGAGCTGACCGCCGAGCGCTTTATGCGCGATCCGTTCATAGATACGCCTGATGCGCGGATGTATAAGACAGGCGATTTAGCGCGTTACTTGCCCGATGGCAACTTGGAGTTTGTTGGGCGCAACGATGAGCAAGTGAAGATTCGCGGCTTTCGCATTGAGCCCGGTGAGATCGAGGCGTGCCTGGTGCAACATGAGCAGGTGCGCGATGCGGTGGTGCTTGTGCGGGGTGAG
>NZ_JAHKSP010000169.1:0-5407 GCF_021733735.1 Mycetohabitans sp. B2 | reverse complement strand
CGCGGTTGCAACTCACGAATCCGTGCGACCGCGTCCGCGCGCCACGCTTGCATGTCCGACAGCGGAATCGGCTGACCATCGTAGCTGCTCTTCCAGACGCTGAAATCTTCGCCAAAAGCAAAATCCTGTTCATTACTGTAATAAGCATCGTAGACGCTTTGCCATTCGTTGACTTGCTCTGTTTCAGCTGCAAAATCGGATTCGATAGATGTATTGCCAAACACAACATAACCGACTAACTGCTTATCGCCAAAACGATTCTCGCGCGCAATAACAGCAGCTTGTGCCACAGCAGGATGACGTTGAAGTACAGCTTCAATTTCACCCGGTTCAACCCGGTAACCGCGAATCTTGATTTGTTGGTCACTGCGGCCAACGAACACTAAATTGCCGCCGGGCTGATAGCGAGCCAAGTCGCCGGTCTTGTACATCCTTGCGCCGGGCACGTCCGAGAAAGGATTAGGCACAAAGCGCTCAGCCGTCAACTCGGGGCGGTTCAAATAGCCACGGGCAACACCGGCTCCGCCGATGTAAAGCTCACCGACCGCGCCCAACGGTACCGGCTGGCCGTACGTGTCAAGTAGATAAACTTGCGTGTTTGCAATCGGCCGGCCGATACTCTCGATCAAGGGTTCGCCACGCTGAATCGACAGCCAGGTCGAATAGGTGGTGCTTTCCGAAGGTCCATACAGGTTGCACAGCCGCTGAACTGGTGACTGCTCAAAAATCTGCTCGATCAAGCGCTCTGTCAGCGGCTCGCCTGCCAAATTCATTGTGGCTACGGAGTTTAGGCCTGCGCGATGTTCTAGCAAAGACTGTACGGCAGAAGGCACGGTATTGATCAACGATACTGGCCGAGAGTAATTGAGTAACGCTAACGCATCACCGACTAAGTGAAGAGATGAGCCTTGCGCCAGCGGCACAAAGCATTCGTAGACAGAAAGGTCGAAATTAATTGAGGTCGCAAACAGCGTGTTCCGCGTTTCTGCCGGGCTAAAGGTTTTCATTGCCCAGCACAAAAAATTGCTCGCCTGCGCATGTTCGATCATCACGCCCTTCGGCGTGCCGGTAGAACCAGACGTATAGATCACGTACGCAAGGTGGTGAGCAGTGAGGCCCGGCACCGACGGATTGGTACCCGCCAGCGACGACAGCTCATTTGGATCAAGTACGGTCTGTACAGCGAGTGGCACTTCACCTAGTACGGCCTGGCCCGCCGCATCGGCCAGCGTGATCGTTGGTGTGGCATCGGCGAGAATATGCGCGAGGCGATCAGACGGATATGCGGGATCGAGCGGCACATACGCGCCGCCCGCTTTCAAGGTCGCCAGCAGCCCCACCACCATCGCCGGCGAGCGCTCGACGCAGATCGCCACCCGCGCATCCGGCTTGACGCCCAATTCAATGAGCCGATGCGCGAGCCGGTTCGCCCGTGCATTGAGTTGCGCATAGCTTAATGTTTGCTCTTCAAATACCAGCGCAGTGGCATCCGGTGTGCGCTCCACTTGCGCCTCGAACAATTGATGAATGCACGGGTGCGCTGGATAAGGAGACGTCGTCGCGTTCCATGTCTGAAGCAGCAACTGACGCTCATCCGTTCCTAGCATTTGAAGCGTCGCCACCGGTTGCTGTGGGCAAGCCGCCATCACCTGCAACATCGTCGTCAGATATCCAACGTGCCGCTCAATCGTCGCGGGGTCAAACAACGCGCTCGCATAGTGCAACGACCCGATGATTTCCTCACCTGCTTCATACAGGTGCATTTCCAAGTCAAACCTGGCTATGTTGTAGTCAAGATCGTCAAGCGTGACATCTAGATCTGGCAGGCGCCATTGTTCTATGTCATCACTCTGCCACGCAAACATGACCTGAAACAATGGCGTGTGATTAAGCCGACGCATCGGCTGTACAATCTCGACAACCTGCTCAAACGGCAGATCTTGATGCGCCTGCGCATCCAACGTCGTGCGCCGCACGCGCTTAAGCAGTTCGCTCGTATTGGGCTCGCCGGACAAATCCACGCGCAACGCCAGCGTATTGACGAAAAAACCAATCAACGGCTCGATCTCGCGGTGCCCCCGGTTCGCGCTGGGTGTGCCAATGACTAGATCATCTTGGCCCGACAAGCGCGCGAGCACCGCACTCCACGCAGCAAGCACCGTCATAAATAGCGTGGTGCCGTGCTCCGCACTCAAGCGCTTCAGCGCGCGCGTGGTCTGCGCATCGATCTGCACCGGCACATGTGCGCCAGCAAATGATGGCTGTGACGGGCGCGGCCGGTCCGTGGGCAACTCCAGCAACACAGGGGCGTCGGTGAGCGTCGCGCGCCAGTAGCGGCTCTGGTCTTCCAGCCGCTCGCCCGAGAGCCACTGCCGCTGCCAGGCCGCATAGTCGGGATACTGAATCGCCAGCGGTGGCAGTGAATCGACTTGGCCGGCAGCACTGGCCGCGTACAATGCGCTGAGTTCTTGCACCAGCACACCAAACGACCAGCCGTCCGACACGATATGGTGCATCGTGAGCACCAATTTGTGCTCATTATCGGCCAATTGTATGCCACACGCGCGGATCAGCGGCCCATGCACCAGATCGAACGGCGCATGCGCTGCGTGGCTGCTTAAACGCACCAATTGCGCGTCGGCATCGGGCTCGCCCCGCAAATCGTGCCAGTGCAGTGACACGCCCGTGTTCGACGGTAGCAGCCGCACCTGCGGCTGGCCATCGACGCTCACAAACGTCGAGCGCAGCGCTTCATGACGCGCGAGGAGCCCATCCAGCGCCTGCTGCCACGCGGCTCGATCGAGCGGCCCGCGCACGCGCAGTGCGAGCGGGATATGATAAGTGCTACTCACGCCGTCGAGTTGTGCGAGGAACCACAGCCGCTGCTGCGCAAACGACAACGGTACACCGCCTTCGCGCGAAACCGGCATGATCTTGGGCAGTGCACTGGTTTGTCGTTTTAGTTGAGCACTCACCATAGCCGCAAACGCGGCCAGCGTTGGTGACGCAAATAGAGCCGTGAGCGGCACATCAGCACCCAGGGCACTGACCCGGTTCATCAAACGCACTGCCAGCAGCGAGTGGCCACCGAGTGCAAAGAAGCTGTCATGCCGGCCGATACGCTCGACGCCCAGCAGCTCCGCCCAGATCGTCGCGAGCGTCGTCTCTAGCTCGCCTTGCGGTGCCTCATACGCGTGATGCGCGAGTGCGTCAGCGCCTGGCTCAGGTAACGCACGGTGATCGAGCTTGCCATTTGGCGTCAACGGCAACGCATCCAGGCGCACGAACGCGGCCGGCACCATGTATTCAGGCAGCCTGGCCGTAAGATACGCACGCAACGCATGGGCAAGCTGTTGATCCGGTTCGGCTACGACGTAAGCGACGAGCCGCTTGTCAATTCCCTCACCCAGCGTAAGCACTACAGCTTCTTGCACCTTCGGATGTCTAACCAGGCATGTTTTAATTTCGCCCAACTCGATTCGAAGACCTCGAATCTTGACCTGGTGATCATTGCGTCCCAAAAACTCCAAATTCCCGTCAGGTCGGTAACGTGCCAAGTCACCCGTTTTATACATGCGAGCGCCCTCATGATCGCTAAACGGATCGAGCAAAAAGCGCTCGGCGGTCAGGTCAGGTCCATTCAAGTAACCACGCACAACACTTGCACCGCTGATGTACAACTCGCCAGTCGCACCCAGCGGCACCGGCTGACCGTGTCTGTCCAGTAGGTAAAGTCGGTTATTGGCAATGGGCCGACCAATCGGAATAGTGTCCTCCGAATACTCTACTGGACAAGTCCAAGCGGCCACACCAATCGTTGCTTCGGTGGGGCCATACAAGTTATGCAGTTGTGCGTGGGGTAAAAGACGCTGGCAAAGCCGAACATGCGTACTCGTGAGGGCTTCTCCCGTGCAAAGTAGGCGCTTCACAGCCGTGCAGCGCTGAGCACCGTCAGTAGAGAGGAACATGCCGAGCATGGAAGGCACAAAATGAACCGTCGTGATGCGCTGCCGGATCATCAACTCCATTAAGGCAGACGGATCCTTATGGACACCGGGCGCTGCCACGACGAGGGTCGCGCCATTGAGCAATGTGCAAAAGCACTCCCAGACAGAGACATCGAAAGTAAAAGGTGCCTTTTGAAGGACACGATCGCCAGGCGTTAGCCCATAAGCTTGTTGCATCCAAACTGGATGGTTTATTGACGCTTGATTTTCCTTCTGTGCATCGTTGAGTTGGGTGACATCAAATAGATGAGCAATTTGAGCATGCTCGACCATCACGCCCTTCGGCGTGCCGGTCGAGCCGGACGTATAAATCACATATGCAAGATGGTGAGCAGTCAGCTCAGGTACCTGTGGATTGGTGGCCGCTCTTTCTGGCAGTACGTTGGGATCTAGTACGGTTAACGAGGCCAGAACCGTGTCGCCCAGCGCAGACTGGCCAGCCGTATCCGCTAACGCAATGGCCGGCGCGGTATCGGCGAGAATATGCGTGAGGCGCTCAGATGGATATGCGGGATCGAGCGGCACATACGCGCCGCCCGCCTTCATAATCGCCAATAGCCCTACCACCATCGCCGGCGAGCGCTCGACACAAATCGCCACCCGCGCATCCGGCTTGACGCCCAGTTCAATGAGCCGATGCGCGAGACGGTTCGCCCGTGCATTGAGCTGCGCATAGCTTAGGGTCTGCGCTTCATATACCAGCGCAGTAGCATCCGGTGTGCGCTCCACTTGCGCTTCAAACAACTGATGAATGCACGGGTACGCTGGGTAAGGAGCTGCTGTCGCGTTCCATGTTTGAAGTAGCAACTGACGCTCATCCGCCCCTAGCATTTGAAGCGTCGCCACCGGTTGCTGTGGGCAGGCCGCCATCGCCTGCAACATCGTCGTCAGATACCCCACATGCCGCTCGATCGTCGCAGGGTCAAACAACGCGCTCGCATAGTGCAACGACCCGATGATTTCCTCACCTGCTTCATACAGGTGCATTTCCAGGTCGAACCTAGCGATGTCGTACTCGAGCTCGCCAGAGGTGACGTCCAGCCCAGGTAAGCGCCACTGCCCTGTCTCATTACTCTGCCACGCGAACAGCACTTGAAACAGCGGCGTGTGATTGAGCCGGCGCGGCGGCTGCACAATCTCAACGACCTGCTCGAACGGCAAATCTTGATGCGCCTGCGCATCCAACGTCGTGCGCCGCACGCGCTCGAGCAGTTGCGTCGTCGTCGGCTCGCCCTCCAGATCCACGCGCAACGCCAGCGTATTGACAAAAAAGCCAATCAACGGCTCGATCTCGCGGTGCCCTCGGTTCGCAGTGGGCGTGCCAATAACCAGATCATCCTGGCCCGACAAGCGCGCGAGCACCGCACTCCACGCCGCGAGCACTGTCATAAATAGCGTCG
>NZ_JAHKSP010000168.1:0-258 GCF_021733735.1 Mycetohabitans sp. B2 | reverse complement strand
GCGGTGGTGTCACGCGAGGATCATCCGGGTGACAGACGCTTGGTGGCCTATTGGGTTGCGGTTGATGGTGGAGCGATGACACCGGTCGAACTCAAAGCCTATCTCAGCCAAACGCTTCCGGATTACATGGTGCCGGTCGCGTTCGTGCAGCTTAAAACGTTGCCTTTGACATTGAGCGGCAAGCTGAACCCGCGTGCGCTGCCGGCGCCGGATGGCGCGGCTTTTGCGCTGCAAGTGTATGAGGCGCCACAGGGCGAG
>NZ_JAHKSP010000167.1:0-1652 GCF_021733735.1 Mycetohabitans sp. B2 | reverse complement strand
CACCGGCTGACCGTAGCGATCGAGCAGGTAAATGCGCGTATTCGCGATCGGACGCCCAATAGGAATGCTTGTATCCTGTGTGACATTGCGCGCCTCATACCAGCTCGCGTAGGTGACCGTTTCCGTTGGGCCATACACATGTAGCAGATGCCGCGGCTTCGCTTGCTGTAGGACGCGGAACACGCATCGCGGATCCGCATTTTCTCCTCCAAACAACAAGTAATGCAGATCACTAAAAGCCTCAACCTTCTCTTTAACCATCTGGTTAAAGAGCGCCGTCGTCAAAAATAGTACTGTCACACCACTTTGCTTGAGCTTACGGGCCAACGTGACAGGAGAAAGCAAAGTCTCCCGCTCGATAACCTCGATGCGTGCCCCATTCAACAGCGGTGTCCAGATCTCGAAAGTCGTCGCGTCAAATGCCAGGTTCGATGCGAGTGCGAAGACGGCTCCCGGCTCAACTTTTATATAATCTGTATTTCGCACCAACCGAACCACGCCTTGATGATGGACCATCACGCCTTTGGGCACACCGGTCGAGCCCGACGTATAGATCACATACGCCAGATGGCGGGATGTCAGGCTCGCCACCGACGGATTCGTGTCCGGCAACGCCGGCACGGTAGCCGGATCGAGCACCGTGCACTCGGCCAGCGCCGCCTCGCCCAACGCAGCACGCCCGGCCGCATCGGCGAGCACAATGCTCGGTGCCGCATCAACGAGGATATGCGCCAAGCGCTCACTCGGATAGGTGGGATCGAGCGGTACATACGCGCCGCCGGCTTTCAGAATCGCCAACAGCCCGACGACCAACGCGGGACTGCGCTGCACGCAGATCGCCACCCGGGCATCCGGCACAACACCCAGTTCGATCAACTGATGCGCGAGACGATTCGCCCGGGCATTGAGCTCGGCGTAACTCAGCGTCTGGTCTTCATACACCAGTGCTGTGGCTTCAGGCGTGCGCGCCACCTGCGCTTCAAACAGCTGGTGAATACATTGGTGCGCCGGATAGTCCCGCTGCGTCGCGTTCCACGTCTGCAGCAACAACGTGCGCTCGGCCGGCGACAGCAACTCAACACGCGTCACAGGATGCGATGCGTCAGCGGCCATCGCCTGCAACGTCGTCTGCAAATAACCGATGTGTCGCTCGATCGTCGCGCGATCGAACAGCGCCGTCGCATAGCCTAGCGCGCCGACCATCTCCTCGCCAGACTCGTACAAGTGCAGGTCCAGATCAAACTTGACCACGTCGTAAGCCCAATCCGCTGGCGTGACCTCTACCTCCGGCAAATCCCACACAGCACGCTCGTTGCTCTGCCACGCAAACATCACCTGGAACAGCGGCGTATGATCCAGCCGCCTCGGCGGCTGCACAATCTCCACCACCTGCTCAAACGGCACATCCTGATGCGCTTGCGCCCCCAGCGTCGTGCGCCGCACCCGCTCAAGCAATTGCGCCGCGCTCGGCTCGCCCGACACATCCAGGCGCAACGCCAACGTGTTCACAAAAAAGCCAATCAACGGCTCAATCTGAGGATGGTGACGATTGGCGCTTGCCGTGCCAATAACCAGATCCTCCTGCCCTGACAGCCGCGCGAGCACTGCGCTCCACGCGGCCAGCACCGTCATGAATAGCGTCGCGCCTTGCG
>NZ_JAHKSP010000166.1:0-225 GCF_021733735.1 Mycetohabitans sp. B2 | reverse complement strand
CACCCAGTGGCACTGGCTGGCCGTGCGCATCGAGCAGATAAACGCGCGTGTTCGCAATCGGTCGGCCGATGCTCTCAATCCATGCCTCGCCCCGTTGAATCGATAACCACGTCGAATAGGTGGTGCTCTCCGAAGGCCCATAAAGGTTACACAGACGTTGGATGGGCGTTTGCTCAAAGATTTGCTGAATGAAGCGCGCTGTCAGCGGCTCACCCGCCAGGTTAA
>NZ_JAHKSP010000165.1:0-255 GCF_021733735.1 Mycetohabitans sp. B2 | reverse complement strand
AGTGGTTCTCGATAGCCGAGTAGCTCAGCGTGCCAGTCTTCAGGCGATTCTGATCTTTCGCCGCTTCGCTCGAAATATACGCCCCCTTCAGATCGGTGTTGCCCTTCACGGCAATGTCAAAACCGCCTTCGCCAGCCTCGATCCCCGCCTGCTCGGCAACGCTCGCGTAGTGGCCACGCGCGTTACCGTTCTGCACGTTGAAACTGGCACTGCCCCCACCCTGGCTCACGTTAAGCCCGACGCCCGCGCTATGCT
>NZ_JAHKSP010000164.1:0-437 GCF_021733735.1 Mycetohabitans sp. B2 | reverse complement strand
GGCCGCATGAGCGGTAAAGGCTTGGTGTGGTGTCTTAATCACCAGCGCGGGCGGGGCCAAAGAATCCATTGGCGTCGTGTGCTCTGTGGGCTGTTGCATGTCGCCTCCCCGCCTGCCTGACTGCATCGATTCAAGCTATCACAAACAAAGCATTCAATCGATGCGGTGCAGCGACTCGATGTTCGATGCATCTTCGGGACTAGTGGGTCGCCGATGCCCGATGAGCCCGTGCGGCCGCCCGATCGGACGGCATTCTCTATTTCCCTCGTGCGCCTAAAAGCACTGTTTATTACGCATGTTTGCCGTCGGTGTTGGGCTGAAAGCCGGGATTGTTATCCCGATTGGCCACCCGCGACGTGGCGTGGGCGCGGCGCGCACGCCGTGGAACCACTCGCTGCCGCATAGATTCGAAATCGGTGCATGCATCGATTGAATAT
>NZ_JAHKSP010000163.1:0-258 GCF_021733735.1 Mycetohabitans sp. B2 | reverse complement strand
AGGCAGCCGGATCTTTATGCACATCGGGTGCCGCCACAACCAGGGTAGCGCCATTGAGTAAGGTCCAGAAAAACTCCCAGACAGACACGTCAAAACTCACGGGTGTTTTCTGAAGCACACGATCGGCCGTCGTCAAACCATAAGCTTGCTGCATCCACACCAGACGATTGACGAGCGCCTGGTGCTCATTCTGTACACCCTTCGGGGTGCCAGTGGAGCCGGACGTATAGATCACATACGCCAGATGCCGGGCCGTCA
>NZ_JAHKSP010000162.1:0-360 GCF_021733735.1 Mycetohabitans sp. B2 | reverse complement strand
AACAGAACAACAAACACTGCCATTCGGCCAGCCCGATTCCACGTTGGCAATTGATACGGAATGTCGTACAGCAGCCATTGCAGCGCAGGGCCGGCAATCAGTTCACTTATTGCCACAATTAGGGTTGCCCCGATAAACCAGAGCAACACATTGTATACCCAACGAAACCATTCAAAGGCAGTCTTCGATTTCATCTCTTGCCGGCTCCATTCACCTTGTTTTGCACTGCCGCGCCAGCTTTTTCTTGTATAACGCCACCTCCGAAACTGCCCATCCATGATGGAATTGAGCTCGGCGGTACATACTTCGACATCCCCATCCCAACATCCACCCACTCCTGCCGATACCAAGGATTCAGCA
>NZ_JAHKSP010000161.1:0-2799 GCF_021733735.1 Mycetohabitans sp. B2 | reverse complement strand
CCAGATCGTCTTGCCCCGACAGGCGCGCCAGCACCGCGCTCCACGCCGCCAGCACCGTCATGAACAAGGTCGTGCCGTGCTCCCCGCTCAAGCGTTTGAGCGCGCTTGTCGTGTCCGCATCGATGCACACGGGCACCTGTGCACCCGCAAATGATGGCTGCGCCGGACGCGGCCGATCGGTGGGTAGCTCCAGCAGCACCGGTGCGTCCGCGAGCGTCATGCGCCAATACTCGCTTTGCGCCTGCAGCCGCTCGCCCGAGAGCCATTGCCGCTGCCACGCCGCATAGTCCGGGTACTGAACCGCCAAGGGCGGCAACGGATCCGGCTGGCCCCGACAGGCGGCCGTGTACAGTGCGCTGAGTTCGCGCACCAGCACCTCGATCGACCAGCCGTCCGACACAATATGGTGCTGCGTCAGTACCAACATGTGCTCGTCGTCCGACAACTGAATCCCGCAGGCGCGCAGCAGCGGCCCCTGCGCCAGGTCAAACGGCGCCTGGGCGGCCTCTTCGCTGAGCTGCGCTAACTGGGCTTGCCTATCGGGCACGCCGCGCAGGTCATGCCAGGTCATCGGCACGCCCGTCTCGGCGGGTAGCAGCTGCACCTGCGGCTGACCGCCGACGCTGACGAACACCGAGCGCAGCGCCTCATGGCGGGCGAACAGCGCATCCAGTGCGTGCTGCCATGCGGCCCGATTCAGCGGCCCGTGCACACGCCACGCGAGCGACATATGATAGGTACGGCTCACGCCATCAAATTGTGCGAGAAACCATAGCCGCTGCTGCGCAAACGACAGCGGCAAATGGCCTTCGCGCGACACCGGCGCAATCTCAGGCAGCGTACCGGTACTGTGATGACGTCGCGCATCGATCGCCGCCGCGAACGCGGCCAGCGTCGGTGATGCAAATAGCGTGGCCAGTGGCACATCGGCACCCAGCCCAGCGATACGATTCAACAGCCGCACCCCGAGCAGCGAATGGCCGCCGAGCGCGAAGAAGCTATCATGCCGGCTGATGCGCTCGACACCAAGCAGCTCAGCCCAAATCGCCGCGAGGTCAGTTTCAAGCTCGCCTTGCGGCGCTTCGTACGCTTGATGCGCGAATGCCTCGGCGCTGGGTGCCGGCAGTGCACGCCGGTCCAGCTTGCCGTTCGGCGTCAGTGGGAACACATCGAGCCGCACGAACGCATTGGGTACCATATATTCAGGCAACGCGGCCGCCACATGCGCGCGCAAGGTACCCGCTAACGCCTCATCGGACTCAGCCACCACATACGCAACCAGGCGCTTAGTTTGCCCTTCGCCCATGACCAACACCACCGCGTCGTGCACCTGCGGGTGTTGGGTCAGGCACGCCTCGATCTCGCCCGGCTCAATGCGAAAGCCCCGGATCTTGACTTGATGGTCATTGCGACCCAGGAACTCCAAATTGCCATCGGGCAAATAGCGCGCCACATCCCCCGTCTTGTACATCCGCGCATCGGGCTCGTCCGTAAACGGATCGCGCACAAAGCGCTCGGCCGTGAGCTCAGGCCGGTTCAGGTAGCCACGCGCAACACCCGCTCCGCCAATATAGAGCTCACCCACCGCACCCAGCGGCACTGGCTGCTTGTGTGCATCGAGCAGGTAAAGTCGCGTATTTGCAATCGGTCGACCAATCGTGCGCCAGTCGCCCTCAACGTGAGTGATCTCATGGATCGTGGCACTCACTGTCGTTTCAGTCGGACCGTAACTATTTAACAAGCGTGGTCGATAGCCACGGCCTGTAAACCAGGCATTCCACGCCGACACGCTCACTGCATCGCCACTGATCATGACGGAGCGCACACTGTCTGCAATGGGAACATCTTCCTGGGCCAATTGCGCCCAAAATTGTACAGGTAACCCCACTACGCTTATGCGATGGGCTTGGCACAACGCCCAAAATTTCCTGGCCTCCACTAGCCAAGCATCCGTGCGTAGGACCAGTGCCGCACCCACGGTCAACGTGGAAAAAATTTCTTCTACTGACGTATCAAAGGCTGGCGATGCAAATTGCAACCGTCGGTCCTGTACACCCAACTCAAGTTGTTGAGGTAGCGCCGTAATCTGGTTGATCACACCACCGTGCCGAATTAAGACCCCTTTGGGCATACCGGTAGAACCGGATGTATAAATCACATACGCAAGATGATGGGATGTCAGATCCGGCACTAATGGATTCGTGTCCGCCCGATCCGGCAAGGTGTTCGGATCTAGCACCGTACGATCGGCCAACGCCGCCTCACCCAGTGCTGCCCGGCCCGCCGCATCCGCGAGCACAATCTGCGGCGTCGCATCCGCAAGAATATGCGCGAGGCGCTCGCCCGGATACGCCGGGTCCAGCGGCACATACGCCCCGCCTGCCTTCAGGATCGCCAGCAGCCCCACCACCATCGATGGCGAGCGCTCCACACAAATGGCCACCCGTGCATCGGGTTTGACACCCAGTTCGATCAGTCGATGCGCCAGGCGATTCGCTTGCGCATTCAACTGAGCATAACTCAGCGTCTGGTCCTCATAGACTAGCGCCGTGGTCTTGGGCGTGCGCTCGACTTGCGCTTCAAACAACTGGTGAATGCACAACTGCGACGGATAATCACATTCTGTCGCGTTCCACGTCTTGAGCAACAACGTACGCTCGGCCGGAGCCAGCAACTCAACGCGTGTCACAGGGTGCGCTGCGCCGGCAGCCATCGCCTGCAACATCGTCTGCAAATATCCGACGTGCCGCTCGATCGTCGCGCGGTCAAACAACGCGCTCGCATAGCCCAATGCGCCAA
>NZ_JAHKSP010000160.1:0-502 GCF_021733735.1 Mycetohabitans sp. B2 | reverse complement strand
GCCAACATCATCGCCTTGGTCCGGGCATGGTGGCGGCTGGGTCCGCCCTCGACCAGGTAGGAGGCCAACGTGAAGGGCGCTCCGGCGAATCCGATCAGCGGAGTGTCACCCAGCTCGGCGACCAACAGCTCAACCGCGTCGAGCACCGGCGCAATCGACTGGGAGTCAATGGGTTTGATGGCGTCGACATCGGCAACCGTACGCACCGGCGCAGCGATGACGGGTCCGACATCGGCCACGATGTCCAAGTCCACACCGGCCGCGCGCAGCGGTACCACGATGTCGGAGAACAGGATCGCGGCATCGACGTGGTAGCGGCGGATCGGTTGCATGGTGACCTCGCAGGCCACCTCGGGTTCGAAGCAGGCGGCCAGCATGCTGTGCTGGCGGCGCAGCGCCCGGTATTCCGGCAGTGAGCGGCCGGCCTGCCGCATGAACCACACCGGTACTCGGCTGGGTTTGCGGCCGGCCACCGCGGCCAGATAGGGCGACTGCGGAAGGT
>NZ_JAHKSP010000159.1:0-241 GCF_021733735.1 Mycetohabitans sp. B2 | reverse complement strand
AGGCTCCCCCTTTCCCCTCCCACGCCCGCTTCGACCCGAAGCGGGCGTGATGCTTTGGGGCGCCCCCCTTGTGCCTTGCCCTCAGCACGTCGGCTCCCCGTGCTCACGGTCAGCCCCCGGCAATGTCCCTTTGAACCTCACCCCTGGCGGCCAATCGCCGTCAACCCGGCATGAGGCTGTTTGACCGGCACGCGCTCGAGCGCAACCACGCCTGGGCAAGCTTGACCCAATAGGGTGCGCC
>NZ_JAHKSP010000158.1:0-423 GCF_021733735.1 Mycetohabitans sp. B2 | reverse complement strand
ACTGACGAGAACATGACAAACGCTGATAGTGTGAGGTTAGACGTGATGTCACTCAATACTTGGGCACCGTGAACCTTCGGCGCCAATTCGTCACTAAAGGATTCGTCCTCGAGTTCTGTTAGCAGAGTTGGCTGGTGTCGTCCTGCAAGATGAAAGACCGCATCAAGGGATTTACCTGCTATTGCAGCCTCGACTGAAGTGCGGTCTGTCACGTCGCAGGCGTGCACTGTCACACTGGCGCCAGCCGTGCGGAGGTCATCCACTAGCTCTGTAGCTCCATCGGCTGCCATCCCGCGACGGCTGGTTAAGAGCAAATCTACCGATTCATATTTGTGGGCCAACCACCTTGCGACGTGTGCGCCTAACGCGCCTGTGCCGCCTGTGATTAACACGGTCCCCCTCGGAGCCCACGACCGAGGCTGA
>NZ_JAHKSP010000157.1:0-473 GCF_021733735.1 Mycetohabitans sp. B2 | reverse complement strand
CGGATCGCCAAGTCGCGCAGGCCGATCGGTGCACTTCTGATGGACCAGAAGGTGATGGCGGGGGTCGGCAACGTCTATCGCAGCGAGTTGTTGTTTCGGCACCGCATCGACCCGTACCGCAGCGGTCAGCGGATCACCGAAGCGGAGTTCAGCGCGGCCTGGACCGATCTGGTGGCACTGATGAAAGTCGGTTCGCGCGGCGGCAAGATCGTTGTGGTTCGTCCCGAACATGACCACGGGGCACCGTCGTACGCGGCGGGACGGCCTCGCACCTACGTGTACCGGCGCGCGGGAGATCCATGCCGGGTGTGTGGGGCCACGGTCGGTACGGCCGTACTCGAGGGCCGCAACGTCTTTTGGCGCCCCTCCTGTCAGGCGTGATCTTGATCACTATCTAGGTGCGCAACGTGACGTCACCTGACTTGCGTTCTGGCACTTCGGTTGTCGGCCCCAGGTTGGGCACGATTCTTCAG
>NZ_JAHKSP010000156.1:0-383 GCF_021733735.1 Mycetohabitans sp. B2 | reverse complement strand
ATGAAGAAAAACGGCGATCCTATCGGCCGCAGCGGAAAGTTCTGCATAGCTCAACGCGGATTCGTCGGAGTCGACGAGCGCTCGGCTGTCGCGCCGTCGTGTCGTCTAAGTATTTTGCTAAGTCTGCCGATGGCTCGGACTGTCGTCCCCGCGTCACAATGTCGGTCGTCATTTTTCAATTTCCGATGATTTTTCATCCACGTAACGCGCGATCTCGCGAATCGTGGTGAAGCGCGTCCTCGGATCACTGACACCAACCATCATGTCAAATTCGTCCTCCACAAACGAAACCAGGCGCATGGTGGCCAAGGATGAAAGGAGTCCCGACTCTTTTAGATTTAGATCGTCGGAAATATCTGAGTCGTTTCCTTTCAGGATAGTGT
>NZ_JAHKSP010000155.1:0-571 GCF_021733735.1 Mycetohabitans sp. B2 | reverse complement strand
CGCCATCGTGATCGGCATCATCACCGTCACGCTCATCACCAGCGTCCAGAGCCTGTTGACAGCGGTGGCAACCGACAGAATGCACAGCGGCCCAACCACCGAACTCAACCGTGAATTGATCGGCCAGGGCGCATCCAACGTCGTGTCGGGGGCAATCGGCGGCCTCCCCATCGCCGGTGTCATCGTCCGCAGCGCGGCAAACATCAAGGCGGGTGCCAAAACTCGGGCGTCGACAATCCTGCACGGTTTCTGGGTCCTGCTGTTCGCACTCCCCTTTGCGGGTTTGATCGAACAAATCCCCAGCGCTGCGCTCGCGGGACTGCTGATCGTCATCGGTATTCAGCTACTGCAGCCCGCACACATCGAAACCGCGGTCAAGACCGGCGACTTCGCCATCTACCTGGTGACGATTGTCGCGGTGGTCTTCCTGAATCTGTTGCACGGCGTGATGATCGGGCTGGCCCTGGCCATCGCGATGACGGGGTGGCGAGTGCTGCGGGCCAAGGTCGAAGCACACCAAATCGACGGCGAATGGCGGGTGGTCGTCGAGGGCGCCTGCACCTTCCTGTCC
>NZ_JAHKSP010000154.1:0-456 GCF_021733735.1 Mycetohabitans sp. B2 | reverse complement strand
CGCTATATATGACCCTGCTCGCCGCGTTCCAAGTCGTGCTCAGTCGCTGGAGCGGACAGGACGACATCGTCGTGGGCTCACCCATCGCAGGACGCACGCAGGTTCAAGCCGAGCAATTGATTGGCTTCTTCATTAATACGTTGGCGCTGCGTACCGATCTGTCAGGCGATCCTCGCTTTGACGCGTTGCTGGCACGCGTGCGTGAAACCACGCTGGGCGCCTATGCGCACCAGACAGTGCCTTTTGAGAAGTTGGTGGAGGTGCTGCAGCCGGTACGCGACCTTTCTCGCCAACCGATCTTTCAGGTCATGGTCAATGGATTCAATATACCCGTGTCGGATTTTGCCCTACCGGGACTGACCGTTGAGAAGATCGACCTGGAACGTCTTAGTACCAAATTCGACCTAACACTGTACTTTGGCGAGACATCGGACGGCATTGAAGGCTGGCTGCAAT
>NZ_JAHKSP010000153.1:0-234 GCF_021733735.1 Mycetohabitans sp. B2 | reverse complement strand
GCGACGCGGTGGTATTGGCAACAGGCGAAGGCCAAGATAAACGGCTAGTCGCGTATGTGGTGGCCGATCCTGATGACGCGTTAGCGGGCACGTTGCGCACGCATGTGGCGGCCGCGTTGCCCGAGTACATGGTGCCCAGTGCATTCGTGCGACTCGATGCATTGCCGCTGACACCGAACGGCAAGCTGGATCGGCGCGCATTGCCGGCACCCAGCGCTGACGCGTTTGCGCACC
>NZ_JAHKSP010000152.1:0-205 GCF_021733735.1 Mycetohabitans sp. B2 | reverse complement strand
GGCGATTGGCTTGTGCGTTCAGCTGCGCATAGCTCAGTGTCTGCGCTTCATACACCAGCGCTGGCGCTTCGGGCGTGCGCTCAACCTGCGCTTCGAATAGCTGGTGCACACACCGATGTTTCGGATACACCTGCTGCGTCGCATTCCACGTGTTAAGCAGCAACTCACGCTCCGCCTCGGGCAGCACCTGCAACTGCTGCACGGC
>NZ_JAHKSP010000151.1:0-1073 GCF_021733735.1 Mycetohabitans sp. B2 | reverse complement strand
ACGAGCCGAGGAAGAATTCCTTGGCACCCAAGACCATCGCAATCAGTACGCCCTCGATATTACCGAGCACCCCAAAGGCAAGGGGTTCAATCGGTACGCGGGAGAACAATAGCCAGAAGTGCGCGCCGATCACCAAAAATAGGGCGCCTGTATATAGATAGGCGAGGTTACACGGGGTGCGGTCTTGTGCAGTCAGCGCCCTCTGTCGAGCATCGGCGCGGTCGGCTGCATTAGCCTTTGCCGTTTCGATGTCAGCCGTGATGCGCGTCTTTTCCAACTCAGCGGCAATACGCTGCAGCTCGACTTGGCTCTCGACGATCGATTCTTGAAACCGGTAGGCAAGTTCTGGGTTGGCTTGGATTGCAGCCAATGCCTGCTCTGGTGTGCTGGTGCCGGTGACCGTTTGGGCGATGTTGGCCACTTTCTGCGCAACCTGTTCGGCTCGGCTACCCCCAATCCATTGGGCGATTTGCGGCGCAAACTGCGCAAGGGCAAGAACAATCGGTAACATAATAGGCTCCTGCTACTCTTAATTTAGCTTTGGCTTGACATAAAATATTGGACATACATTTTGGGGAAAACGCTTAAAAGGTAGAACTAGAGATTTACGCACATAATTAGTGATAGCAATTGTGGCAATGACCCAGATCAACCAGCAGCAAGCTGCTGCTGGCAGAAACAATCATCACCTTTCGCTAGCGTCCCGGTAATTTTACCATCTCAACGGTGTATTTGCATTTTGTCCATCCACGACCGGAACTATGCCCTTTGGGGCTTCTCGCATGTGCTTGCAAAGTAATGGTTCGAGGTTGTGTAACGCCAGGAATAACATCGACGTAATCTGCCCATCCAATACGGCAATCGTTTTCAGAACCATTTTGTCCAGTGAACCCGCCCTTTAAAGATTTTTCCGCAAGAACATATCCTTCAGGAACAGTAATCCGACTCGTCTGTGAGTCGCAGCTATGTCTAGCACCGCTAGCATCAGTTCCTTCTGTTATACACTCAGCTACTATTTCCTGTATATCAGCGAAAGCGGAAATAGGAAAAATGGTTGAAAAGATTACGGATGC
>NZ_JAHKSP010000150.1:0-321 GCF_021733735.1 Mycetohabitans sp. B2 | reverse complement strand
CCAGGTGTGGTCAATCGATTTTGTGATGGACGCGCTGTCCAATGGACGGCGTCTGAAGTGCCTGACCATCGTGGACGATTTCACCAAGGAGGCCGTGGATATCATGGTGGACTACGGCATGTGCGGCTTGTATGTCGCGCGAGTGTTGGAGCGCGCCGCGCGTTTCCGAGGCTATCCAAAAGCACTGCGAACGGACCAGGGACCGGAATTTACGGGCCGGGCGCTTGATCAATGGGCGTATGCTAACGGGGTAAGCTTGAAATTGATTCAGCCGGGCAAGCCGACGCAGAATGCTTACATCGAATCGTTCAACGGCAAGTT
>NZ_JAHKSP010000149.1:0-347 GCF_021733735.1 Mycetohabitans sp. B2 | reverse complement strand
CTTTGACCCCTGTGTGCGCGACTTGTTTGGTCCGTTGACAGCAGGCGCGCGCGTGATCATCTTGCCCAATGAGCAGGCGAAAGAGCCAGGCCGCTATCTATCAGCGATTCGTGAAAGGTCGGTGACGAAACTGCTGAGTATCACACCAAGCTTTTTGCGTAGTCTTTGTGAAACCGTACCGGCGGGTCCCATTGCATCGTCGTTGAACACTATCTTGACCTCTGGTGAGCCGCTAGAGGCAAGTGTATGTGAGCAGGTGCATAAGGCGTTTGGCCTTCAAGTAACGGTGGTCAATCAATACGGTCCAAGCGAATGCACGATGGCGTCAACGTGGTTCAAGGCCGACG
>NZ_JAHKSP010000148.1:0-401 GCF_021733735.1 Mycetohabitans sp. B2 | reverse complement strand
TGCCTTAGATGTGGGTCCGGAAGTCGTGGTGGGACTATGCGCCGAGCGCTCGCTTGAGGCAATCATTGGCCTATTAGGCATTCTGAAGGCGGGCGGTGCGTATTTGCCGCTGGATCCCAGCCATCCGGCCGAACGCTTAGCATCTATGTTGCGCCAGGCGAGCGTCGCGGTGTTGGTGACGCAATCCCACCTTGAAGCGAGGCTGCCTGAAATCCAGGCACGACGTATTGATCTGGATACGGACTGGGCCAAGATTGCCGCGTGTCCCAAGACACGACTGGACAGTGGAGTCACGGCCGAGCATCTTGCTTACATGATTTATACGTCAGGCTCGACAGGGCAGCCTAAAGGGGTGATGCATTCGCATCGTGGCGTTGTCAATTATTTAAGTTTTCTGACTC
>NZ_JAHKSP010000147.1:0-405 GCF_021733735.1 Mycetohabitans sp. B2 | reverse complement strand
GGGGGGTACCGCGGTCGGGGTCATCGTTGACCCACACGGTCACTCAACGGCATCTATCCAGTTCCCAGCGCAGCTGGGCCTCAGATGGCGACTGCACCGGAAGGAAGGCAGCCTCACGGTAGCGGCGGTTCGTCGGCGTCCTACTCGCATAGCCTTTGCCTCCGGCCACTCGTATCTCCCGGTCAGCACTAGCACAGGCGATCTTCGCGGAACTGAGTCGCAGCGAGAGCAACTCGCGCCGGCCCGCAGGCCGCTGTGTGCCGACCGACGCGGCCGCACCGGACAACGTGGACTCGGCCAGGGCAAGCCGTTCCGCGATGAGGTCGAAATCGGGAGCATAGACCGAGTTCACCCCGGCCAGAGCGATCCTGCTCTGCGCCAATGCGGTTCTGGCCAGGCCGATGC
>NZ_JAHKSP010000146.1:0-1132 GCF_021733735.1 Mycetohabitans sp. B2 | reverse complement strand
TCCTGAACGACAACGACATGTCGATTTCGCCGCCGGTTGGCGCACTGAACCGGTACCTTGCGCGGCTAATGTCGGGCAAGTTCTATGCGACCGCGAAAAAAGGCGTCGAGCGGGTGCTGCGCCACGCACCGCCGATGCTGGAGCTTGCGCGTAAGCTTGAGGAGCATGCGAAGGGCATGGTCACGCCGGCGACGCTGTTTGAGGAATTTGGCTTCAACTACATCGGCCCGATTGATGGGCATGACCTCGATGCGCTGATCCCAACGCTGCAGAACATCCGCGGCTTGCGTGGTCCGCAGTTCCTGCACGTGGTGACGAAGAAGGGCCAGGGCTACAAGCTGGCCGAGGCCGATCCGGTGCTGTACCATGGCCCGGGCAAGTTCAATCCGGCTGAAGGCATCAAGCCGGCTGCGTCGTCGAAGAAGACGTACACGCAGGTCTTCGGCGAATGGCTGTGCGATGCGGCGGAATTGGACCCGCGGGTGGTGGGCATCACGCCGGCGATGCGCGAGGGCTCGGGGCTGGTCGAGTTCGAGCAGCGCTTCCCGCAACGCTATTTCGACGTGGGCATTGCCGAGCAGCACGCGGTGACCTTTGCCGGCGGGCTGGCGGCCGAAGGGTTGAAGCCGGTGGTGGCGATCTACTCGACGTTCCTGCAACGAGGCTACGACCAGTTGATCCACGATGTGGCACTGCAGAACCTGCCGGTGGTGTTCGCGCTGGATCGCGCGGGGTTGGTGGGCGCGGACGGGGCCACGCATGCGGGTGCCTACGACATGGCGTACCTGCGCTGCATCCCGAACATGGTGGTGATGGCGCCGGCCGACGAGAACGAGTGCCGGCAGATGCTGCACACGGGATTGCAGATTGACGGGCCGAGCGCGGTGCGCTATCCGCGAGGCACGGGTCCTGGGGTGGCCACGCACAAGCGGCTGAGCGCGGTGCCGGTGGGTAAGGGGGAGATCCGGCGGCAGTCGCAGGCGCCGGCTGGCCACCGGGTGGCGATTCTGGCGTTCGGCTCGATGCTGGCGCCGAGCCTGACGGCGGCGCAGGAGTTTGACGCGACGGTGGCGAACATGCGCTTCGTGAAGCCGCTGGACGAGGCGCTCGTGCGGCAGCTCGCCGACACGCA
>NZ_JAHKSP010000145.1:0-494 GCF_021733735.1 Mycetohabitans sp. B2 | reverse complement strand
CCGACGTGCCGCTCGATCGTCGCGCGGTCAAACAACGCGCTCGCATAGCCCAATGCGCCAACAATTTCGTTGCCCGACTCGTGTAGCCCCAATTCCAGGTCGAACTTGATCGGATTGTCACCAAGCTCGGTCGGGGTGAGCGTGAGATCCGGCAGGCACCAATGCTCTGTCTGCGCCCCCTGCCACGCAAACATCACTTGAAACAGCGGTGTGTGATTGAGCCGGCGCGGCGGCTGCACGATCTCCACCACCTGCTCAAACGGCAGATCCTGGTGCATTTGCGCTTCAAGCATCGTGCGCCGCACGCGCTCCAGCAGCTGCGTCGTCGTCGGCTCACCGGACAGATCCACACGCAGCGCCAGTGTATTAACAAAGAAGCCAATTAGCGGCTCGATCGCTGGGTGGCCGCGGTTCGCGCTGGGCGTACCAATGACCAGATCGTCTTGCCCCGACAGGCGCGCCAGCACCGCGCTCCACGCCGCCAGCACCGTCAT
>NZ_JAHKSP010000144.1:0-817 GCF_021733735.1 Mycetohabitans sp. B2 | reverse complement strand
GTTCTAAGATAGTCGCTGTGAGACTTGGAATTCCTATACCGATCAGGCCGAAATAGTCGATCTCGGCAATACTAGTTTGTGCCTCTTCTAGTACTTGCG
Organism: Mycetohabitans sp. B2; assembly: GCF_021733735.1. Taxonomy (NCBI): domain Bacteria; kingdom Pseudomonadati; phylum Pseudomonadota; class Betaproteobacteria; order Burkholderiales; family Burkholderiaceae; genus Mycetohabitans; species Mycetohabitans sp. B2. The sequence goes on along the minus strand of NZ_JAHKSP010000144.1, from coordinate 718 downwards.
CAATTACCGCTTGGTACATCCGCGCTATAGCAGTTAGGTATTTTCCTAACCCGACGTCTGGCAGCACAAAGCCAAGTCGTTCGTTGGATCGATTTCTAGCAAGAACCTCTAGCTCCGGCAGTGAGCCGTGATACCCGGAAATCAATCGCACCATTCCGCCGTCTCTTGAAAGCACGGCGGCGGCTGCTCCATCGCCGAATACCATACCTGACGACCAACGGCTGATAATATCGATCGGGTGCCGGTAAGCTGTACAAACGAGTGCAGCTTTCACGGACGCGTCAGCTGTCATGAGATTTGCAGCAACTGCGATGCCTTGTGTTCCACCGTTACTTGCTGCGGAAAGTTCGAATGCCAGCGCATCGGGCGCCCGGAGGACTCTTTGGACGTGACATACGGGGGCAAAATGATGCGCATCGCCGATGATCGCGGCATATATCAAGACGCCAACATCAGCGGATACTAGCTCGGAAGTGGTCAGCGCTTCGGTTGCAGCGCGCGTGGCCATGACTGTAGCCGGCTCATCGGCTTCGGTGAAGGAAATGTAATCGGATTGCACGATAGTATGATCATTCGGAACACCGTCGACCTGGATATCATTAATTGGTCGCATTGACGGGATGAAACGCCCCGTTCCACTTATGTAGATGTCATTCCAAATCACGCGCTGGTTCTCCGATATCTCGTTACTCTTGACTTGCAGATCGTTATCAAGGGC
>NZ_JAHKSP010000143.1:0-565 GCF_021733735.1 Mycetohabitans sp. B2 | reverse complement strand
TCCTGTACGTCGTCGCGAACGTGGTGCTCTCGGTCGGACCATAACCGTTGATCAATTGCTGAGGCGGCGTCTCTCGCAGTACTTGCCCCACCACGCTTGCATCTAGTGCATCACCTCCGACAATCAAGGCCTTGAGTTGGGGAAAAACTGGGCCCAATTCCACGGCCATTTGATTGAACAAACCCACGGTCAACCACAAAACACTGATGCGCTGTTCGCGCAGGGTTTGCGCAAACAGCGCTGGAGTCAGCACCGTGTCATGATCCATCACGACAGCCGCCGCACCATTTAATAACGGCGCCCAGACTTCAAAGGTGCTCGCGTCAAAGGCCGGATTAGCCGCAAACGCGACGCGATCATCAGCCTCCACATCAACATAGCCATTGTTGATCACTAGCCGCGCGATCGCTCGATGCGGCACCAGCACGCCCTTGGACATGCCGGTGGAGCCAGACGTGTACATCACATAAGCAGTATCAAGGCTGCAGCAGGCCGGTTGCGGATAAGTCGTTGGCGTGTGTTCCGCGTCCTCTTTGTCTGGCGAGCCCAAACGCAATAGCGCTGT
>NZ_JAHKSP010000142.1:0-347 GCF_021733735.1 Mycetohabitans sp. B2 | reverse complement strand
TGAACCGAAAAGCGGACATTTGAACTTAGCCAAAAGCGGACATTACAACGTAGCCGCTACACGCTAATAATGCGATAAATCAACTTATGTCAAATAATAAAGGATGATGCCCATAACCCATCAATAGTAGTCTTCTTCCCGTTGCGAACGTACCGCGAGGATTGTGACTGTGTATCCTTCCTCAGTCTCGAACAGCACGACATAACCCGATGAGCCAAACGATACGATCAATTCGCGCAGGAACGGATTTTCCCCTTCAGCCTTGCGGCACGTAAACGGAAAGGTGCGCAGTACGTCGACACCCCGGTGGATCGCGTCGAGCGCGCGGGCAGCCGCATCCAAGTCCT
>NZ_JAHKSP010000141.1:0-372 GCF_021733735.1 Mycetohabitans sp. B2 | reverse complement strand
ATGAGCACCGGTTCGAAGTCGCCGAGTCCATTGACATGCGAACCTTCCCCGGTTCGGAGTACGGGCCCGACGCCTCTCCCCCATCACCGGCCCGCATTCAGCAGATCAGCCAGGAACAGTGCCGGGCCGCGGTGCGCCGCTACCTCGGCGCCGAGTTCGATCCCAACAGCAAGTTCACCACCAGCATGCTCTGGTCCGGCGACCGGGCGTGGCGTCAGGCCGGCGAGCGCCGCATGCTGTGCGGCCTGCAGTTGCCCGGTCCCAACAACCAACAGACCGCGTTCAAGGGCAAGGTCGCCGACATCAATCAATCCAAGGTCTGGCCGGCCGGCACCTGTTTGGGCATTGATTCGACCACCAACCAGCCAATCG
>NZ_JAHKSP010000140.1:0-1647 GCF_021733735.1 Mycetohabitans sp. B2 | reverse complement strand
GGATCTTCACTTGCTCATCGTTGCGCCCCACAAACTCCAGATGGCCGTCCAGTAAATACCGCGCCAAATCCCCGGTCTTATACATTCGCGCATCGGGCTCGTCCACGAACGGATCGCGCACAAAACGCTCGGCGGTCAACTCCGGTCGGTTCCAATATCCGCGTGCCACCCCCGCGCCACCAATATATAACTCACCGACCGCGCCTAATGGCACTGGCTGGCCATGCGTATCAAGCAGATAAACGCGCGTGTTTACAATGGGTCGCCCAATTGGAATAGTGTTTTCTGCGCACGCTGCGGGGCACGTCCAAAACGTTGTACCAAGGGCATTTTCAGTGGGGCCATACAAATTGTGAACTTGCGCGTCAGGCAGCAGCGTTTGACACCGCTGGGCAGTCGCACCGGGCAGCGCTTCACCACTGCAAATCAAATGCTTCACCGATGTGCAGCGCTGAACACCTTCCGTATCCAAAAAAATGCTGAGCATGGATGGTACAAAGTAAACCGTCGTGATGCGCTGCCGGGCAATGAGATCCATCAAGGCAACCGGCTCTTTATGAACGTCGGCGTCTGCTACCACAAGGGTCGCGCCATTGAGCAACGTCCCAAAGAGTTCCCAGATTGAGATATCAAAGTTAAAGGGTGTTTTTTGGAGAACGCGATCGGCAGGCGTCAGACTATAACCGCGTTGCCGCTCAATCAGCGCCTGATCTTCATTTAGCGTACCGTTAGACTGTGTCACCTCGAATAAGCGTGTAATTTGCACATGTTCGATCATCACGCCCTTCGGCTTGCCGGTGGAGCCAGACGTGTAGATGACATAGGCAAGATGGCGAGGAGTCAGCTCGGCTACCCGTGGATTGGGTACAGCTTGATCGAGCAGTACCTCAGGCTCAAGTACGGTTCGGCACGCAAGCGCCGCTTCCCCCAACGTGGCCCTGCCCGTTGCATCAGCTAGGACGATCGTTGGTGCTGCATCATTCAGAATATGTGCAAGGCGCTCGGACGGATACGCAGGATCAAGTGGCACACAAGCGCCGCCAGCCTTCACGATCGCCAATAGCCCCACGACCATTGCCGGCGAGCGCTCGACGCAGATTGCCACTCGTGCATCCGGCTCAACACCCAATTCAATGAGCCGATGTGCAAGGCGATTGGCCCGTGCATTGAGCTGCGCATAGCTTAGTGTCTGCTCTTCATACACCAGCGCAGTAGCATCGGGACTGCGCTCGACCTGCGCCTCGAACAGCTGATGAAGGCACGGGTGCGCTGGATAGGGGGCTGTTGTCGTGTTCCATGTCTGCAGCAACAACTGACGCTCGGCCGGTGACAGCAACTCAAGCGTTGCGACCGGCTGCTGGGGATGAGCCGCCATCGCCTGCAACATCGTCGTCAGATACCCAACGTGCCGCTCAATCGTCGCGGGGTCAAACAACGCGCTCGCATAGCACAATGCCCCAATAATCTCCTCGCCTGCTTCATACAGGTGCATTTCCAAGTCAAACCGGACCCTGTCGTAATCGAGCTCGGCAGGCGTGACATCCAGTCCGGGTAAGCGCCACTGCCCTGTCTCATTACTCTGCCACGCCAACATCACTTGAAACAGCGGCGTATGATTCAATCGACGCGGCGGCTGCACGATCTCCA
>NZ_JAHKSP010000139.1:0-298 GCF_021733735.1 Mycetohabitans sp. B2 | reverse complement strand
ACACTATCCTGAAAGGAAACGACTCAGATATTTCCGACGATCTAAATCTAAAAGAGTCGGGGCTCCTTTCATCCTTGGCCACCATGCGCCTGGTTGAAAAGTCATCGGAAATTGAAAAATGACGACCGACATTGTGCCGCGGGGACGACAGTCCGAGCCATCGGCAGACTTGGCGAAATACTTAGACGACACGACAGCGCGACAGCCGAGTGCTCGTGCGGTCGTCGATTCCGACGGATCCGCGTTGAGCTATGCAGAACTTTCCGCTGCGGCCGATAGGATCGCCGTTTTCCTTCAT
>NZ_JAHKSP010000138.1:0-1826 GCF_021733735.1 Mycetohabitans sp. B2 | reverse complement strand
TATCGGGCAACAGCGGATGCTCCTGCCGCTTTCCAGGAGCTGGTTTAAAAGGACTTTGCTAAAAGGCGGCTGGCACTAACCAAGGGGGCAGGTCAACCGCTGCTTGTGTGAGCCCATGCTGTGCTTTGCTGAGCAACGTCTGGGCAAGCCGCTACCGGCGTTTGCCACCGATTTGCACATTTAAGCCATTCATTTGTTCTGCGACATGGCTGCAACATGGGCGATGTTTGCACGCGAACGCCGCCGTAATAGCTTCGCTGCGTACATCGCTTACATTAATCTGCCACGGAGCATCGGGCATGACCTGCTCTGCCAGCAGAACACGAATACAGTAACCTGCATCACTCGCTCTCAAGTCCTTAACCATAGCGGAGCACGGCTCCTCGCTTTAATAAAGATCCTCATACTCGGTATAATTTTCACAAAACGTTGCGCTGTGAAAATTTTTCATTTCTTCAACATCGTAATTTCCAGATTGGCGTTACTTTACAAAGCCAAAACCAATACTTGACATCAAAGTAGAGTGGTATAGATTGAAGTTAAGGTTTCATTTTTGAGGGACCCATTCGATACAGTCAAGGTCCATGCTGGTACCACGCGATTACGTATCCTTGGTCTACCGGTGTGTGCTTAGTATTGCTTTAGTAGTTAATGTTGAACATCGCAGCGTTGATCGAATTGTGCGTTGCGTAGCGCCATAAGCCGGAACAACCAGGCAAATTCTCAAGTACTACAAATAAGTTTTACGGATTGACGGACGCACTTCTCCTATCGTGCTATGTGAAACGCTTCGTGTGTTAGATGAATAAGCATTCCTTTAGTGGCCCGGTATGATTACTTTTGATGACGCCTTTGAGCAGCTTATTGGCAATGAAGGGGGTTACTTCAATCACCCTCACGATCCTGGCGGTGAAACCATGTGGGGCATCACCCAGCGGGTGGCACTCGCATGGGGCTATACCGGTCCTTTGCAGGATTTGCCGCGTGAGACAGCCAAGCAAATTGCCAAGGCGCTTTACTGGGATCCGCTGCACTGCGACAGCTATGATGCGCGTATTACGTTCCAAGTCGTGGATGCCAATTACAATGGCGGCCCTGTTGTTGTCTGGATGCAGCAAGCCAGCGGTGCGCTCGCCGACGGCAAACTCGGGCCCAAGACGATCGCCGCGGTGCAGGCGGTCGACCCGGAGCTATTTATCATGCGTTTTGTGGCCGCGCGCCTAGCCTATTTAACGGCGTTGCAAACGTGGCCCAGCTTTGGGCGCGGTTGGGCACGGCACATTGCCACTAATTTGAGGGTAGCCGGAGCTTAATCATGTTGCCGATTGTTCTCGCTCTTGCACAGTTCGCGCCGCAAATCGCCCAATGGATTGGGGGTAGCCGAGCCGAACAGGTTGCGCAAAAAGTGGTCACTATTGCTCAAACGGTCACTGGCACCGGCACACCAGAGCAGGCATTGGCTGCAATCCAAGCCAACCCAGAACTTGCCTACCGGTTTCAAGAATCGATCGTCGAGAGCCAAGTCGAATTGCAGCGCATCGCCGCTGAGCTGGAAAAAACTCGCATCATGGCAAACATCGAAACGGCGAAGGCCAACGCAGCCGACCGCGCCAGTGCTCGACAAAGGACGCTAACTGCACAAGACCGTACCCCGCGTAACCTTGCTTATTTATATACAAGTGCCCTATTTTTGATGATTGGTGCACACTTTTGGCTGTTGTTCTGCCGCATACCGATCGAACCGCTTACATTTGGCGTGCTTGGCAATATCGAGGGCGTACTGATTGCGATGGTCTTGGGTGCCAAGGAATTCTTCCTCGGCTCGT
>NZ_JAHKSP010000137.1:0-441 GCF_021733735.1 Mycetohabitans sp. B2 | reverse complement strand
GGTCGACATAGACAACCTCCCCGTTCGGGCATCGCTACCGCATGTGGTGGACGTTCAAGCTTTGCCGGCTAACACCGACGTTAGTTAATCCGCGTGCGGGTGGCAGGAGGCGTTGGTCCCTTCTCCGTGGGCACTATTGCTCGCAGGCAAGTGTGCGAGGTTTCGTGTTCGGTAGGTCTAAAACCGCTGGCGCACAGGGCAAGTCATACGCGCGGCGACCGTGGACCTGCGCGGGCGTTTGCGGCAGTTGCACCGCGACTACCGTCGAAGGCATGCGTTTCGCTTTCAAGAACTCACCGCAGAACACCACCTGGGAGCAGATGCTGGCGGTCTGGCAGACCGCCGACGGCATCGACGTCTACGAATCCGGTTGGACCTTCGACCACTTCTATCCGATCTTCAGCGACCCCACCGGCCCCTGCCTGGAAGGGTGGACAACGC
>NZ_JAHKSP010000136.1:0-340 GCF_021733735.1 Mycetohabitans sp. B2 | reverse complement strand
TGCACTACGGCTATCGCCGGGTGCATGTGATGCTGCGTCGGGAAGGCTGGCGCGACAATCATAAAAGAGTTTACCGGCTCTATCGTGAGCAGGGGCTGTCATTGCGGCATAAGAGGCCGCGGCGAAACAAGGCGGCGCGGCTGCGGCAGCCCAAGCAGCTCGTGACCGCGATCAACGAGATTTGGAGTATGGACTTTGTTGCTGACGCACTGTTTGATGGTCGGCGTTTGCGCACGCTGACAATTGTGGACAATTATACGCGCGAATGCTTGGCCATCGAGGTAGGCGCCACGCTACGTGGTGAGGACGTTGTGGCGGCGCTAGATCGCATTGCTGTGAG
>NZ_JAHKSP010000135.1:0-469 GCF_021733735.1 Mycetohabitans sp. B2 | reverse complement strand
CGGGCGAACCGGTGGTGGTGGCTCGGCCGGGTGAGCCGCACAACGACGCTCGGGACCACATCGCGTCAGCCACCCGCGCCGGCAGCGGCAAGGACCGAGTGTGCCGGGCATTGGCGAAACGCGCCAGCACGCTTGCGAAGTCCCAACCGTCGCGAGCCAATCGCGACTCGAACTGCGCCCAGTCACCGCTTGCGCTGGAACGACACCACGCGGCAAGTCGGCGCGCGGCGGCATCGGTGTCGGCCTTCCGGCCGGGCAGCGCCTCGAAACGGGTAGACAACAGTTCATCGATCGTCGCGGCATGGACAACCAGCCACTCGCGCAGCGCATGGCGATCATGTCGCGCGGCTACCGAGCCGTCGACCCACTCATCCCCGACACCGTCACCCATCGCCCATCTGTCCAACCATCGGACCCGCGCCCGGCATTCGCAGTACCCAAGCTACGACTTCGCTGCCCGTGGTAATGC
>NZ_JAHKSP010000134.1:0-447 GCF_021733735.1 Mycetohabitans sp. B2 | reverse complement strand
ACCGGGCGGCTTTACATCCCAGCGCGAGGCTCTCCGCGCCTTAAGCTCGCTCGACCCCTTACCATGCGGCACGCCTTCGTCTACCGACATATCATCTTGCATATCGGACGGCTTCACATCCCAGCGCGAGGCTCTCCGCGCCTTAGGCTCGCTCGCCCCCTTACCATGCGGCACGCCTTCGTCTACCGACATATCATCTTGCATATCGGGCGGCTTCACATCCCAGCGCGATGTTTCCCGCACCTTAGACGGGATCGCCCCCTTACCATGCGGCGCGCCTTCGTCTACCGACATATCATCTTGCATACCGGGCGGCTTTACATCCCAGCGCGAGGCTCTCCGTGCCTTAGGCTCGCTCGACCCCTTACCATGCGGCGCGCCTTCGTCTACCGACATATCATCTTGCATACCGGGCGGCTTTACATCCCAGCGCGAGGCTCTCCGCGC
>NZ_JAHKSP010000133.1:0-741 GCF_021733735.1 Mycetohabitans sp. B2 | reverse complement strand
TCGATGTTGTACACGCTGATCGTGTCGGGCGCCGCCGCGCTCAAGGGCAGGCGACACGCCTGAAGGTAGCGCACGAACGCACGCCGTTGGGCCAGGTAGACTTGACCGGCTTGGCGAGCCAGCCAGGCTTCAAATGATTGAATAGGTGAACGGTCTTAATCGGTGCGCTGCTGGGCGGCAAACAGATCAGCCGTGGTCATGATAGACAGGGGGAGGTGTCGTTGGAGAGATCAGGCACCGACGAAACAGAAGGCCGTTGGTGGTAGCCGCTTCGCCGTTACAGTTGCGCTCGATGTAGAATTTGCCGTCATCGAGCAACACCAGGTGTTTGTCCATCGGGGCATCAGCGGGCTGTTCCATGCTCCCCGAACCCCTTGTCGCACCACGCCTCATTCAAGGAGACAGCAAACAAACGCCGACCTCCGCAGCCCGCCTGCCTTACCCGCGCACTACGTTTCGCGCGGCCACTTAGCGCGCACAGCGACACGGGCTTGATTCGATCGCTACGCTGCGCTGGCGCATCGCTGTCTGTGTCCGTTCATAATCCCAGTTCGGTGGCAATGATGTTGCGTTGAATATCGGATGTTCCTGAATAGAGGAGGGATGCGATGGCGTCGCGCAGTCCTCTTTCAGTAGGGGTTTCAGCTAGGTAGCCTTGTGCGCCGTAAATGCGCAGTGCGTCTATCGAAAACTTCGTGTACGCCTCGGAGACGAACAGCTTCGCACAGGCCGCTTCCAGTG
>NZ_JAHKSP010000132.1:0-582 GCF_021733735.1 Mycetohabitans sp. B2 | reverse complement strand
CCTGATCGAATCGGTTTCGCTCAAAGAAGGCCTTCATTTCAGTTTCTGCGCTCTCCCATTGCTGATTATTTAGTGTAAGTCCAATCCGTAAGTGGATATCGTAGAACGCTTCCGCTATGCCGGGGCCATTGCTGCCGTCGAGCAGGCGCATCGCGCGCTGCCAGACCTGTTTTAGCAGTGCGTCGTCCAACTGCGATGTTGCTTCAAGCAGTCCGAGCGCCGCTAATGCGCGCTGCGCAGGCGGCACGCGCTCAAGGGCGGGTTCGAGCAGTGAAATCTCATGCGCATGTTGCTCTGGCGGTATCACCCGCACTAAAGCGCCCGGCAGGTAGCGTAATGCGCTGCCTAGTTGATGGTCCGGAAGTGACAATGTCAAATGCCGCAGATGCGCGAGGTGCACGGGCCTGTGTGCCTCTGGCAGCATCGATACTCGATCGGCTAGTGCACCGATCGGCGCGCCCCGATACGAGGCTGGCAGGCGTTGCATCCATTGGAACAGTGTTTCGTACCATTCAATGATCGTCGCGCTCGCAAGATCATAACGATAAGCATGATATTGGGGGGAGGGAAAAGATAATGAGA
>NZ_JAHKSP010000131.1:0-3871 GCF_021733735.1 Mycetohabitans sp. B2 | reverse complement strand
GCATCCGTAATCTTTTCAACCATTTTTCCTATTTCCGCTTTCGCTGATATACAGGAAATAGAAGCACAATGTACGACGGGAGGAACTAGCTCAAGTGGAGAGAGAAAAGGTTGTGATTCAGCGTTAAGTAGCTTTACTGCTCCAGAAGGATATTTTATTGCACAGAAAACCTTAAATGGTGGATTAATAGAGTCAAATGGATCTGAAAAAGATTGTCGTGTTGGATGGGCGGATAACACCGATGTCATTCCTGGCGTTACCCAACCTCGAACCATTACTTTGCAAGCACATGCGAGAAGCCCTAAAGGGCATGGTTCCGGTCGTGGATGGGCAAGATGTAAATACACTTTCGAAGTAAATAAAATACCATAATAGAATAAGTAAATTATATATCTTGTCGGAGTGGTTATTGGCGCACCGGTAATTTGTACTCGGCACGCAGTCGGAGGATTGTTGCTCGATCGGCCTCAGACCTTCTGGCTTGGACTTCGGTGTAGAGCGGCGGCTTTGGGATTGGAGACCTACGTCGCTGGCTTCCTAATAGCGACGTAGCCATTCGTGAAGTGTCGGTCGGGAGATGCCACACCGCGCGTACCGTGAGGCCGACGTTACCGGTCTCGCGGTACACCGTTGTCAAGCGTATCTAAAATTTGGCTCTTCCCCACTTTGTGTGAACCTGCAGGTGACAATGACGATCAAGCCAGTATTGCATCACTCGGATAATCGGCATGGATTTTCCTTCCTTCAACGCCTGTTGCCCGCTACCGACATGTGCATTCTCGGATGGGAGAGGATCGGCAATCGGCTCATCGTTGTGACCTGCTCCCCGAGATTAGTACGGTGACGGTGTAGAGTCCGTTCTGAAGAGGAGCGGTCATGAAGAAACGATTCACCGAAGAACAGATTATTGGGGTGCTGAGGGAAGGCGAGGCAGGCCTGAAGCCAACGCAGCTTTGCCGCAAGCATGGCATCTCAGAAGCGACGTACTACAACTGGAAAGCGAAATTCGGCGGGATGACGGTTTCGGACGCGCAGCGCTTGAAGGCGCTGGAGCAGGAGAACAACAAACTCAAGCGTTTGCTAGCCGAATCGATGCTCGACAACGCGGCGTTGAAGGAGTTGCTGTCGCGAAAATAGCCAGCCCGCAGGCCAAACGCGAAGCGGTCCGGATATTGATGACCGAGCGCGCCATGGGTGTTACCCGTGCCTGCGGGCTGGCAGGGATTTCTCGCTCACTGTTTCACTATGAATCGCGCCGCCGGGGCGACGACGAAGTGTTGACTGGCCGGATAATGGCCATCGCTGCTCAAAAGCGGCGCTATGGCTATCGGCGGATTCACGTGCTGTTGCAGCGCGAGGGCTGGCTGATAAACCACAAACGTATCTGGCGGCTGTACAGCAAAGCCGCACTGAGTGTGCGCAAGCGGCAACGCAAGCGCATTGCCTGTGTCGAGCGTAAGCTGCTGCCGTTGCCAACGGGGCCGAACCAAAGCTGGTCGATGGACTTCGTCAGCGACGGGTTGGCCTATGGTCGGCGCTTTCGTTGCCTGAACGTGGTTGACGATTACACGCGTGAGTGCCTGGCTATCGAGGTCGATACCTCGTTGCCAGGCCTGTGAGTTAAGCAGGTGCTTAGTAGGTGTCATGCTCTCGTTCATCCGTCCCAGCAAACCAATGGAAAACGCCTACATCGAAAGCTTCAACGGTCGATTCCGCGACGCATGTCTGAACGAGCACGGGTTCGTTTCCATGCACCATGCCAAGCGTTTGATTGAGCAGTGGCGTATCGAGTACAACACCGAGCGGCCTCACAGCTCGCTCGGCTATCTGGCGCCGGTGCAGTTCGCGCAGGCGCACGAAGCGAAGAAATTTTTAGCCTCGGACTCTACCTGCGCTCCGTACTAAAACCGGGGGCAGGTCACAAACTCTCCAAGCGGATGCGCACTTTCAGCGTCGCCCCGATCAATCGTGACGGAACAGAGTAGTGGTTGTTGAGTACCCGAACTAAGCTGAAATGAGACACGCGCACCGTGACCTCGCGCGTGAAGCCCAGTGGTGCCTTGGGCAGCGCTCTAAGCGCTGCTTGGTCCACTTCGAATCGTTGCGTGCGAGTAAGGTTAGCTGCCGAACAAGTTCACCCAGAAAATGCTCATAGTCGCTACGCGTTCTGAAGTCTCGCGTGCCGCGAACCCGTAGCGCTTGATCCACGGCCTGTTTGAGCCGAAAGTGTGATTGTTCAACGTCACCATTTTGGTTAGCGCATCCGGCCGTATTTGCCGATGGCCGCATGCCGTAATGCGCGAGCAATGAACGATAGTTCTGTGTAAACTCGTGCATACCTTCACGATCGAGCTCGCGTACGGCTGCAGTCAGATTGTCTGTGCGGTGCAATTCCGGAACACCGCCAATTTGCCACAGGCACGCTTCAAGCCCATCGGCCAGCGCCTCGAAGCTCTCGGAGAAGCAAACGCGCACGGCCTCAACGTTTGAGTAAGTCAGCACCAAATGGTAGACAAGGTGCGGGAACGCGGTGCCCGAGATCGTCACTTTCAGGCTATTCCTCGAAGTGAAATCGGATTGGGCCATGCGCCCGGGGACATGCTCCGGTGCAAACATGACTTCTTGCTTCGGACCGTGACGTACTTGCCACTATTGAATGTGCCCCTGCAGCGTACGTAGCTGGCCTTCTTGATATCGCCCTGGAAACGCCTGACACAACAGCACGAACAGAGGCTTGGCCTGCAGCGCTGGGTCTCGCTTGAGCTGCTCCTCGACCCACGGCCAATCGAGGCTAAACGGATTCTCCCGCGTTCGATGCGTGCGTGGCTTCTTCAGTTGACTTGGTAATTTGCCAGCGCGCTCGTATTTGCGCACCGTGCGCTCACTCATGCCTGTGCGCGCTGCAGCCAGCTTCTGATCGCTCCTTTACGACGTTCTTCCTGCAACAATTTGATTTCTCCGTCTTTTTTCATGCAGGCTCCGCAAGGAGCCGCATGATAGCGACGGCCGCAACCTCAACAGTTCAGCCGCCAAACACCGGAAAATCTACTTGTCGCCACCGGCAAAAGTAATTGTCGCTAGACAAGGGCGAGAAAAGCCACAGCTTGGTTAGATAAAGGTAAACTCTAAAGAGCTTCTAATGTTTATGGTTGACAGATCCATTTGTTAAAAACTATAACAGCAGCTGCATCATTAACGGCTCTCGTTGTCTCGGCAACGCTTGTTTCGGCAAGTTTATGATTGGCTTACTTGTAACCGTGGTGGTTTGAGCATATCTTTTACTCTGCTTACTATCACAGCTTGACAAACTAGGAGAGGATGATGATTGCAAAACTGTGGGCGTCCGTATTTTTTTCAACCATTTTTCCTGTTTCCGCTTTTGCTGATACACAAGAAATAGTAGCTGAGTGTAGAACGCAAGGAACTAGCTTACCTGGTGCTGTAGGAGGCTGCGATTCACAGGTGAGTCGACTTACTGCTCCTGAAGGGTACGCTCTATTAAGGGAATCCTTAAAAGGTGGGTTAGTAGAAAAGAATGGTTCTGAAAACGATTGCCGTATTGGATGGGCAGATTACGTCGATGTTATTCCTGGCGTTACACAACCTCGAACCATTACTTTGCAAGCACATGCGAGAAGCCCCAAAGGGCACGGTTTTGGCCGTGGGTGGACAAAATGTAAATACACCGTCGAAATGGTTAAATTGCCAGGATGATAATAAGTAAGTTATTTATTTTGACCAGCGCGGCTGAGGCTACCCCAAGAAACTGGGCCATTCAAAAGTAGAAAAATCCGGCATGATGCAACCTTAACAAGCAGAAGGTCATGTCGTGAAGAAGAGCAGATACACTGAAGAACAGATTACATTTGCG
>NZ_JAHKSP010000130.1:0-450 GCF_021733735.1 Mycetohabitans sp. B2 | reverse complement strand
CTCTTGGGCCTGCCCGGGTTGGAGGGGCCCGACATCGGGCTCGGCAAATACTCGTGTGTGTGGCGGGCTATGCGGGCCCCTCCAACCCGGGCAGGCCCAAGAGCAATCCGCCCGTTCCACCGGTGCCGCCGGTGCCACCCTGGTCGCTACCGGCACCGGCACCGCCGTTGCCACCGTTGCCGATCAGGAAGGCGTCGCCGCCGTCACCACCGATACCGTTGAGCGAAGGCGCCATGAAGCCGGCGGGCACATTCCCGGCCGCACCACCGTTGGCGCCGTTGCCCAAGAAGATGCCTCCCTGACCGCCGTCGCCGCCATTGCTGGTCAGGTACACGGTCCCGGTGCCGCCGCCGCTGAGCGTCCCGGGGGCCCCGGTGTTTCCGCCGTTGGCACCGTTGCCGCCGTTGCCGAACAGCAGCGCGTCGCCGCCATGGCCGCCGAACCCGCCGG
>NZ_JAHKSP010000129.1:0-3015 GCF_021733735.1 Mycetohabitans sp. B2 | reverse complement strand
CCACGATCGAGCGGCACGTCGGGTATCTGCAGACGATGTTGCGCGCCATGGTGGCTTGCCCTCAGCAACCGGTTGCAACGCTTGAGTTGCTGTCACCGGCCGAGCGCCAGTTGCTGCTGCATACATGGAACGCGACGCAGCGGGACTATCCGAAACATAGGTGTGGGCACCAGCTATTCGAAGCGCAGGTCGAGCGCACGCCCGAAGCGCCGGCGCTGGTGTATGAAGCGCAGACACTGAGCTATGCGCAGCTGAACGCACAAGCCAATCGCCTCGCGCACCAGTTGATCGAGCTGGGCGTCAAGCCCGATGCACGGGTGGCGATATGCGTGCAGCGTAGTCCCGTGCTGGTCGTGGGGTTGCTGGCGATTTTGAAGGCCGGCGGCGCGTATGTGCCGCTCGATCCGAGCTATCCGGGTGAGCGCTTGGCGTACATCCTCGCTGATGCGGCACCGAACATTGTGCTCGCGGATACGGCTGGGCGTGCTGCGTTGGGCGAGGCGGCGTTGGCCGAGCGCACGGTGCTCGATCCGGCCACCCTGTCGGCGTTGCCGGACACGAATCCGTCGGTGGCGGGTCTGACGGCTCGGCATCTGGCGTATGTGATCTATACATCGGGCTCGACCGGTATGCCCAAAGGGGTGATGGTCGAGCATCGGGGCGTGGTGAATCTTGCTCTGGCGCAAATCGCCTGTTTTGGGGTGCAGCCAGCCAGCCGCATGTTGCAGTTTGCGTCGTTCAGCTTTGATGCGAGTGCATCCGAAATCTGGATGGCCTTTGGCAGCGGCGCAGCGTTGTATTTGCCACCCGAGGCGGCCCGGCAGGATCGGCATGCTTTGTGGGACTATTTGGCAAGCCATGCGATTACGCACGCGACTTTACCGCCTGCACTGCTTCAACATGGCGCAGATTTGCCCAGCTTTGGTCTGTCCTTAACACTGATTCTGGCAGGTGAAGCGCCCAGTGCAACGTTGGTTCGAGACTTGGCCGACCAAGGCACGGTCTTTAATGCCTACGGCCCCACGGAGACAACCGTTTGTGCCACAGCATGGCGTGGTGCACGTGACTTCAGCGGTGAGGTCCCGATTGGCCGGCCGATTGCGAACACAAGGATCTATCTGCTGGACGCGTACGGCCAGCCGGTGCCACTGGGCGCGGTCGGTGAGTTGTATATTGGTGGCGCGGGGGTGGCACGCGGCTATCTGAACCGCCCGGAGCTGACTGCTGAGCGCTTTGTGCGCGATCCGTTCGTGGACGAGCCCGATGCGCGGATGTATAAGACCGGGGATTTGGCGCGTTATTTACCGGATGGCAACTTAGAATTCTTGGGGCGCAACGATGAGCAAGTGAAGATCCGCGGCTTTCGCATTGAACCGGAGGAGATCGAAGCGTGCTTAACGGCGCATCCGCAGGTGCGTGATGCGGTGGTGGTAGCAACAGGCGAGGGCTCGGATAAGCGGCTGGTGGCATATGTGCAGGCCGAAGCGGACGAGCCACTGGCGAGCACGCTGCGCGCGCATGTCTCCGCCCGCCTGCCCGAGTATATGGTGCCCAATGCGTTTGTGCGACTCGATGCGTTTCCGCTGACACCCAACGGCAAGCTCGATCGGCGTGCACTGCCTGCACCGGATGACGCCGCGCTGGCGCATCAAGCGTATGAAGTGCCGCAAGGCGAGTTGGAGACGACGCTCGCGGCGATCTGGGCCGAGCTATTGGGTGTCGAACGTGTGGGGCGGCACGACAGCTTCTTTGCGCTCGGGGGCCACTCGCTGCTGGCGGTGCGGTTGATTGAGCGCCTGCGGCGTCGAGGCTTGAGTATGTCGGTGCGGGCGCTATTTGAGGCATCGACGCTCAGTGCGTTGGCGCAGACGTTGGGTCAGCGCCGTGACGTGGTGGTGCCGCCCAACGCGATTACGCCTGACACAGCTGCGATTACACCGTCGATGCTGCCGCTCATTGAGCTGACGCAAGCGGACATTGACAAGATTGTCGAGCAGGTGCCCGGTGGCGTGGCTAATATTCAGGACATTTATGCCCTGTCGCCGCTGCAAGACGGGCTGCTGTTTCATCATCTGCTGGCCAGCACAGGCGATCCGTATCTACTGATGGTGCAGTTGGCTTTCGACAGTCGTGAGCGGCTCGACCAGTATCTGCACGCGCTGCAGCAGGTGATCGATCGCCACGATATTTTGCGCACCGCGTTTGTCTGGGAAGGCGTGTCCATGCCCGCGCAAGTGGTGTGGCGCCACGCGCGGCTGCCGGTCACCGAGTTGACGTTGGACGCCGCTGACGGGCCGATCGCGGAGCAATTGGCGCGCCGTTTTGATCCACGTCACACGCGGCTGGATCTGATGCAAGCGCCGCTGCTGCATTGTGCGATTGCACAGGATGGTGAGGGGCGCTGGCTGCTCACGCAGCGGCTGCATCATTTGATTGGCGATCATTCGACGCTAGAAGTGATGCACGCGGAGGTGCGCGCGTTCATCGAGGGCCGAGGCGACGCACTGCCGCCGGCGCAGCCGTTCCGCCATCTGGTCGCGCAAGCAAGGTTGGGGGGGAGCCAAGCTGAGCACGAGCGTTTCTTCACTGAGCAGCTTGCGGACATTGAGGAGCCGACCCTGCCGTTTGGGCTCGCGCAGGTACAGCGCGACGGCCGTGAAGTGAGCGAGTCACACCGGATGCTGCCGTCGGCGTTGAGCGATCGGCTGCGCGCGCATGCGCGGCGCTGGGGCGTGAGCTTAGCGAGTCTGTGTCACTTGGCGTGGGCGCAGGTGCTCGCCCGCGCGAGTGGCCAACCACGCGTAGTGTTTGGCACCGTGCTGTTTGGGCGCATGCAAGCGGGTGAGGGTGCCGATCGTGCGATGGGGCTCTTTATTAATACGTTGCCGCTGCGCGTGGATTTGGAGGGCAGTGTACAGGCCGCCGTGCATGCGACGCATGCGCGGCTGGCCGCGTTGCTCGAGCATGAGCACGCGTCGCTGGCGCTGGCGCAGCGCTGCAGCGGCGTGCCGGCGG
>NZ_JAHKSP010000128.1:0-254 GCF_021733735.1 Mycetohabitans sp. B2 | reverse complement strand
TCGGCACGACAGCTTCTTTGCGCTCGGGGGCCACTCGCTGCTGGCGGTGCAGCTCATTGAGCGCCTGCGGCGCCGGGGAATCGGGCTATCCGTGCGCGCGTTGTTCGACACACCGACGCTCAGTGCGTTGGCGCAGACGTTGGGCCAGCACCGTGACGTGGCGGTGCCGCCCAACGCGATCACGCCCGACACGACTGCGATTACACCGTCGATGCTGCCGCTCATTGAGCTGACGCAAGCGGACATTGACAAGA
>NZ_JAHKSP010000127.1:0-1126 GCF_021733735.1 Mycetohabitans sp. B2 | reverse complement strand
GGCGGTTGTACGATCTCAACGACCTGCTCAAACGGCAGATCTTGATGCGCCTGCGCGTCCAACGTCGTGCGCCGCACGCGCTCGAGCAGTTGCGTCGTCGTCGGCTCGCCCTCCAGATTCACGCGCAACGCCAGCGTATTGACAAAAAAGCCAATCAACGGCTCGATCTCGCGGTGTCCCCGGTTCGCGCTGGGCGTACCAATGACCAGATCATCCTGGCCCGACAAGCGCGCGAGCACCGCACTCCAGGCCGCGAGCACCGTCATAAATAACGTGGTGCCGTGCTCACGGCTCAAGCGCTTCAGTGCATGCGTGGTCTGTACATCGATCTGCACCGGCACGTGCGCGCCAGCAAACGACTGTTGCGCCGGGCGCGGCCGGTCCGTCGGCAACTCCAGCAGCACGGGGGCGTCGGCCAGTGTCGCGCGCCAGTAGTCGCTCTGCGTTTGAAGTCGCTCGCCCGATAGCCACTGCCGCTGCCAGGCTGCATAGTCCGGATATTGAACGGCCAGCGGCGGCAATGAATCAGTTTGGGCTCCAACGCTGGACGCATACAGCGCGCATAGCTCGCGCACCAGCACGCCGATCGACCAGCCGTCTGACACGATATGGTGCTGCGTGAGCACCAATACGTACTCGTCGTCGGCCACTTGGATTACACATACGCGCATCAGCGGCCCGCGCGCCAGGTCGAACAGCGCGCACGCTTCATCAGCAGTCAAATGCGACAGCTGCGCGTCGGCATCGGGCACGCCGCGCAGGTCATGCCAGTGCAATGGCACGCCCGTGTCGGCCGGTAATAGCCGCACCTGCGGCTGACCATCAACGCTCACAAACGTCGAGCGCAACGCTTCATGGCGAGCGAAGAGCGCATCCAATGCCTGTTGCCACGCAGCTCGGTTTAACGACCCACGCACATGCAAGACAAGGGGGATGTGATAGTTAGCGCTTGCCTCATCAAGTTGTGCGAGAAACCAAAGCCGTTGCTGCGCGAACGACAGCGGCAAGTCGCCTTCGCGCGAGACCGGCGTAATCTCAGGCAGCGCACTGGTTTGCTGGTTCAGTTGCGCACTCACCGCCGCCGCAAACGCAGCCAGCGTCGGCGACGCAAATAGGCTCGTCAGCG
>NZ_JAHKSP010000126.1:0-478 GCF_021733735.1 Mycetohabitans sp. B2 | reverse complement strand
CCGCAACCCAATAGGCCACCAAGCGTCTGTCACCCGGATGATCCTCGCGTGACACCACCGCTGACTGCGCGATGCTCGGATGCTTGACCAATGCCGCTTCGATTTCGCTAAGCTCAATACGAAAGCCCCGAATCTTGATCTGCTGATCTACGCGGCCGATATATTCCAACTGCCCATCCAAGCGCCATCTTGCCACGTCGCCCGTTCGGTATAGCCGTTCGCCGGGTCCAAATGGGCTCGGTATAAAGCGTTCGGCACTCAGTTCAGGTTGGTTGATATAGCCACGCGCCACCCCCACGCCCGCAATATACAACTCGCCCTTCACGCCTAGCGGCATGAGCTCCAAATGCTGCCCCAGCACATAAACTCGCACATTGGGCACAGGTTGACCGATCGGCACCCTTCCTTCCTGCTGGGCGTCGGCCTTGAACCACGTTGACGCCATCGTGCATTCGCTTGGACCGTATTGATTGACCAC
>NZ_JAHKSP010000125.1:0-488 GCF_021733735.1 Mycetohabitans sp. B2 | reverse complement strand
ATCACATGCACCCGACGATAGCCGTAGTGCACGCGTGTTTGCATAATCTGCTTGATGCGCAGCATAATCGCGTTCGAATCTCGTGCGATTGACTGATAGCTGTACACCGAACGCGACAACTTCAGTACCCTGCAGGCCAGGCGCTGGCTCACGCCAAAGCGTTGCACCCAATCCGTCGTGAGTTCACGCAGCCGGGAAGGCTTCAAAGCTTTTTTGATAGCACATCCTGCAACATGGATTTGTCCAGCGACAGCTCCGCCACCAGCCGCTTGAGCTTCGTGTTCTCCTCTTCGAGCTGCTTCAGGCGACGCAGCTCCGACGGGCCTAGACCCCCATACTTCTGGCGCCAGTTATAGAACGTCGCATCGCTGATGCCCATCTTGCAGCACACCTCAGCTGCCGGCGTGCCCAGCTCTGCCTGCTTCAACGCAAATGTAATCTGTTCTTCAGTGTATCTGCTCTTCTTCACGACATGACCTTCTGCTTGT
>NZ_JAHKSP010000124.1:0-432 GCF_021733735.1 Mycetohabitans sp. B2 | reverse complement strand
ATCTGCCATTGATCAAGCCGACGCTCGAGGCGTCGACCACATTGCCGGTTACCGCGGCCGAGGAACCGGATACCGCGCTTGCCCGCGGCGCCGCGCTCGCGGCGGCGAGCAGCCCCCTGTTCGCGTCATCCACGGCGGCGCAGGCGTGGGCCCAGGATCCCGGCAGCGGGGTGCTCTACTCTCACGCGCCGTACGGGCTCGATGCCGCCTACTTCGACGATGTGTCGGACCAGTTGGGGACGGGTCAGCAGGCTCTGGCCTACAGCGCGGTGCCCGAAGAGCAGCATGAGCGAAGGCCGTTCGCGCTGCTGGCCAGCATCATGGGGTCAATCTTCATCATCGGTGTGGGTGCCTTGGCCGTGTCTCTGGCCGTCAGCATCCGCTCCGAACCCGGCACCCGCCCCGATCCCGGCCAGAGCGTCGTCACACACC
>NZ_JAHKSP010000123.1:0-349 GCF_021733735.1 Mycetohabitans sp. B2 | reverse complement strand
AGCCGCGCGAGCACCGCGCTCCACGCGGCCAGCACCGTCATGAATAGCGTCGCGCCTTGCGCTTGGCTCCAACGCTTAAGCGCTTGCGTGGTTTGCGCATCGATCTGAATCGGCACGTAGGCCCCTTCGAACGATTGCTGCGCCGGGCGCGGTCGGTCGGTCGGCAACGTCAGCAGCACGGGGGCATCGGTCAGCTGCGTGCGCCAGTACTCACCTTGCGCCTTAAGCCGCTCACCCGAGAGCCACTGACGCTGCCACGCCGCATAATCCGGATATTGGATCGTCAGCGCCGGCAGTGGATCCGTCTGTCCGTCATAGGCCGCGCGATACAACGTATTCAATTCGCGCA
>NZ_JAHKSP010000122.1:0-765 GCF_021733735.1 Mycetohabitans sp. B2 | reverse complement strand
CCGCTGAGCGCTTTGTGCGCGATCCGTTCGTGGGTGAGCCGGATGCGCGGATGTATAAGACCGGGGATTTGGCGCGTTATTTACCGGATGGCAACTTAGAATTCTTGGGGCGCAACGATGAGCAAGTGAAGATTCGCGGCTTTCGGATTGAACCGGGCGAGATCGAAGCGTGCTTAACGGCGCATCCGCAGGTGCGCGACGCGGTGGTGGTAGCAACAGGCGAGAGCTCGGATAAGCGGCTTGTTGCATATGTGCAGGCCGGAGAGGATGAGCAACTCGTGAGCACACTGCGCGCACAGGTGGCGGCGCGCCTGCCCGAGTATATGGTGCCCAGCGCATTTGTGCGACTCGATGCGTTTCCGCTGACGCCCAACGGCAAGCTTGATCGGCGTGCACTGCCCGCACCGGATGACGAGGCGCTGGCGCATCAAGCGTATGAAGCGCCGCAAGGCGAGCTGGAGACGACGCTCGCGGCGATCTGGGCGGAGCTATTGGGTGTCGAACGTGTGGGTCGGCACGACAGCTTCTTTGCGCTCGGGGGCCACTCGCTGCTGGCGGTGCAGCTCATTGAGTGTCTGCGGCGTCGGGGCTTGAGTGTGTCGGTGCGGGCGCTATTTGAGGCACCGACGCTCAGTGCGTTGGCGCAGACGTTGGGTCAGCGCCGTGACGTGGTGGTGCCGCCCAACGCGATCACGCCCGACACAACTGCGATTACACCGTCGATGCTGCCGCTCATTGAGCTGACGCAAGCGGACATTGACAAGA
>NZ_JAHKSP010000121.1:0-223 GCF_021733735.1 Mycetohabitans sp. B2 | reverse complement strand
GTATTGCCGCGTGCATAGCACCACCAAACTGCCCAACGAGCCTCCATCGCTGGCGCAAGTGGTGCGCTGGGTCGCTAAGCTCGGCGGCTATCTCGCGCGCAAGCATGATCGTCCCCCCGGGCCAACTGTTCTGTGGCGTGGCTTTCTCGTCCTGCACGAAGTCACCAAGATGTATCGCATCTTCAGGCAAAACGAGTGACCCATATTTGTGGGTAAACCTCAG
>NZ_JAHKSP010000120.1:0-433 GCF_021733735.1 Mycetohabitans sp. B2 | reverse complement strand
ATCCACGGCACACCGACCCAGCGTTCGCGCTTTCTGCCAGGCTTGATGGATGGCTCGTTGATCGGTGCCAATGCCTCGACGGAAGACGAAGCAGGCTCGGACGTGTTCTCCATGCGCACCCAAGCTATACGAGACGGCGACAGCTATGTCCTTAACGGTTCGAAAACCTATATCACCAATGCCCCCATCGCGGATCTGTGCGTCGTCTACGCCACCATCGACCCCACACTCGGTCCACTTGGCGTCACCGCGTTCCTGGTCGAGACGACCAACCCGGGCCTGGAGCTGAGCCCACCGTTGGAAAAGATGGGACTGCGCACCGCACAGATGGGCCGAATCACGCTTAAGGACTGCCGTGTCCCGGCCGATGCAATACTGGGAAGGGAAGGACGAGGCGTCAAGGTCTTTGAAAGTGCCATGGAATACGAACGGG
>NZ_JAHKSP010000119.1:0-378 GCF_021733735.1 Mycetohabitans sp. B2 | reverse complement strand
GGGAATACAGCATGGCAACTGCGCGTTGCCGCCGGTGACGAACTGCCGATGTCTGATGGCAGGGAAAAGCCGGAGGAACACACCATCACCACCTTGAGCACCACGACCATGTCTCACCCCCAACTGGTCCGCGACGACGAGTGGGCCGAAACCTCTGATGGGTTGCTGGGCACCGCGGTATTCGATGCGACCGGTGACAAGGCTGCGATGCCGTCGTGGGATGAGTTGGTGCGCCAGCACGCCGACCGGGTGTACCGGCTGGCCTATCGCCTGTCGGGCAATCAACAGGACGCTGAGGATCTCACTCAGGAAACGTTCATCAGGGTGTTCCGGTCCGTCCAGAACTACCAGCCGGGCACCTTCGAGGGCTGGTTGCAC
>NZ_JAHKSP010000118.1:0-290 GCF_021733735.1 Mycetohabitans sp. B2 | reverse complement strand
ATAGGCTCTGGCGTTATCCAGTGGCGTGCCTATCGGAATAGACGCTTGCGCTTGATACGGCTCCTCGATCAGATGGCCCGTGGCAATGGTTGTCTCAGTGGGCCCATACCCATTGATCAAGCGCAGTGCGGGACAGTGCTCGAGCACACGCTGCGCCGCCGCGGACGAGACAATATCCCCACCCACCGTCAGCTGACGTACACTGCGCAGATAGCTCAAGTCACCTTCGGCCATGACCTGAAACAGCCCCGCGGTCAACCACAGCGCGCTCACCTGATGCGCTCGGATGG
>NZ_JAHKSP010000117.1:0-466 GCF_021733735.1 Mycetohabitans sp. B2 | reverse complement strand
GCCAGTGCACGGAGGTGGTGCGGTCGAGCCGGTTGGACACCGCGACCACCACCTCGTCGCCGACGCTGGCCCGGATCAGCGGTCCCGGAACCGTGTTGCCGAAGGCCAACGTTTGCACCACCGGCCCGCCCAGATCGATCTGTGCCTGTTGCGGGGTGAGGCTGGCGGTAACCGTTCGCCCGGTGTGCGGACGGGCTCGCTCGGCGGCCGCGATCGCATCGGCCATGGCCGTTTCGCCGGTCTGCGTGGTCTGCGAGTGGCCGCAACCGGCCAACGCCAGCCCGCCGGCGATGCCGGCGCCGATGAAGCCGCGCCTACTGAGCTGTGCGCTCCCGAATGGGTGGCCGCCCGTTGGCAGTACCGGCATTAACCGCTCCTCGTCTCGATCGATTCGGCAGTGCGCATATACCCTGTTTACCCTGCTAGGACATCAGGCATCCCGCAACCCGGAGCCCACCCTTTACAC
>NZ_JAHKSP010000116.1:0-1121 GCF_021733735.1 Mycetohabitans sp. B2 | reverse complement strand
CTGATCTTTACCCACATCTCGGCGTGGCGCGGCTTGTAAGCTGGCGCGCCCGATGTTAACTTTTCTCTTGGACAATTTTCTTTGGGTGAAGAGCGACATTGTCTGACGCGAACGATGATGACTGGGCCAGTGATGAGTTTGGCGCCGCGCAGTTGGGCGACGCTCGCCTGAGGCGGCGTCTGATCGCACTCGCGCAACGGCTCTCGCACGCTCCACAAAGCTCGTTTCCGCAGTGCCTGGATGTCGCCGAACTCAAAGCCGGGTACCGCTTTTTTGACAATCCGAAGGTCGACACCGACGGCGTGCTCAATCCGCATATTGGCCAAACACTGGGCCGCATGCGGCAGGTGCCAATTGTATTGGCCGTGCAAGACACGACTGAATTCAACCTCAGTCATCTGCCGGCAACGGAAGGCCTGGGCTATGGCAGCGGACATAATCTGCGCGGCTTCATGATGCATAGCGTGCTGGCCGTGACACCACAGGGCTTGCCGCTCGGTGTGCTGGGCATGAAGACTTGGATTCGCCCACCCGAAGAACTTGGCAAAGGGCTGTCGCGTAAGCAGCGCACCATTGGCGATAAGGAAAGCGTTAAGTGGCTCGAGGGCTTTGAACATCTGTCGGCGCTCAAAGAGCATTGCCCTCAAACGCATATCGTTGGTGTATGCGATCGCGAGGGCGATGTCTATGATGTATTTGTCGCCGAACGCCCCGCTGGCGTTGATTGGCTGGTTCGCGCGAGTTGGAATCGCAGCGTGGATCATCCCGAGAAGTATTTGTGGGAAGCGATGGCCACAGCGCCGTTGGTGGGCCAAACCGAATTGCAGATCCCGGGCTCGGGCCGCACGATAGCGCGCACTGCACGCCTGAGGCTGCGATGCGCTCAGGTGCGCTTGCGCCCGCCGCGCTACCGGCGCTGCAAAGGCGTATCGGATGTTGAAGTCTTTGTGATCCATGTCCTGGAAGCAGCGGTGCCCGAAGGGCTCGAGCCGCTTGAATGGATGTTACTGACGTCGGTGCCCACCCATACTCATGAAGAAGCGCTGGAGCGCCTGGCGTGGTACGCGCGTCGTTGGACGATCGAATCGTGGCATCGCGTGCTCAAAAGCGGCTGTCGCGTC
>NZ_JAHKSP010000115.1:0-825 GCF_021733735.1 Mycetohabitans sp. B2 | reverse complement strand
CGGCGCATAGTCCCACCACGACTTCCGGACCCACATCTAAGGCACGCAGGTAATGCGCCAGCTGGTTTGCCTTATCGTTTAATTCCGCGTAGCTCAGCGTCTGGTTCTCATAGACCAACGCCGTCGCCTCGGGCGTGCGCTCCACTTGCGCTTCAAACAGCTGGTGAATACATTGGTGCGCCGGATAGTCCCGCTGCGTCGCGTTCCACGTCTGCAGCAGCAACGTGCGCTCGGCCGGCGACAGCAACTCAACACGCGTCACAGGATGCGATGCGTCAGCGGCCATCGCCTGCAACATCGTCTGCAAATACCCGATGTGTCGCTCGATCGTCGCACAATCGAACAGCGCCGTCGCATAGTGCAGAACGCCGACCATCTCTCCACCGGCTTCAGATAAGTGCAGATTCAGATCGAATTTGGCCACGTCGTAAGCCCAATCCACTGGCGTGACCTCTACCTCCGGCAAATCCCACACAGCACGCTCGTTGTTCTGCCACACGAACATCACTTGGAACAGCGGCGTATGCTCGAGCCGCCTCGGCGGCTGCACAATCTCCACCACTTGCTCGAACGGCACATCCTGATGCGCTTGCGCCTCCAGTGCCGTGCGCCGCACCCGCTCAAGCAACTGTGTGGCGCTCGGCTCGCCCGACACATCCATGCGCAACGCCAGCGTGTTCACAAAGAAGCCAATCAACGGCTCAATCTGAGGATGGTGACGATTGGCACTGGCCGTGCCAATGACCAGATCCTCCTGCCCCGATAGCCGCGCGAGCACCGCGCTCCACGCGGCCAGCACCGTCATGAATAGCGTCGCGCCTTGCG
>NZ_JAHKSP010000114.1:0-351 GCF_021733735.1 Mycetohabitans sp. B2 | reverse complement strand
TTGATGAACGACGAATCGCGCTGCGCGAGCAGGCCGCACGTTTTGCCCGCGACCAGCTCAGCACAGACATCGCAGCCTCCGACCGTCTCAGCGTTTTCCATCGGGACGGCTGGCGCCGATGCGCAGAATTTGGCCTGTTCAGTATGGCCCTACCCGTGGAGTGCGGGGGAGCGGGCGCGCCGCTGTCCGAGCTGCTCGCGGTCATGGAGGGCCTAGGGTACGGCAGCGAAGACTTAGGACTACTGTTCTCGCTCAACGCTCACCTGTGGACCGTTGCCCTGCCACTGGCCATCCACGGCACACCGACCCAGCGTTCGCGCTTTCTGCCAGGCTTGATGGATGGCTCGTTGA
>NZ_JAHKSP010000113.1:0-343 GCF_021733735.1 Mycetohabitans sp. B2 | reverse complement strand
TCTGAAGCGGTGGTGGATGAGCGGTTGGTGACGACGGTTCCTGCCGGATGGTCGTTGGCCCAGGCCGCAGGTGTACCGGTGGTGTTCCTCACAGCGTTCTACGGGTTGTCGGTGTTGGCCGGTCTCAAAGCCGGCGAGCGGGTACTGATACACGCAGGCGCCGGCGGAGTCGGTATGGCCGCGGTGGCGCTGGCAAAGTATTGGGGCGCCGAGATTTTCGTGACCGCTAGCCGTGGCAAATGGGATACGTTGCGGGCAATGGGCTTTGATGACGAACACATTGGTGATTCACGCTCGCTGGAGTTCGAGGAGAAGTTCCGCAAGACCAGCGGCGGCCCCGGGG
>NZ_JAHKSP010000112.1:0-1311 GCF_021733735.1 Mycetohabitans sp. B2 | reverse complement strand
TGGCCACCGAGCGCAAAGAAACTGTCATGCCGACCGACACACTCGACACCGAGCAACTCCGTCCAGATTGTCGCGAGCGTCATCTCTAGCTCGCCTCGCGGCGCTTCATACGCTTGATGCGCAAGTGCGTCGTCATCCGGCGCGGGTAGCGCACGCCGATCGAGCTTACCATTGGGTGTGAGCGGCAGCGCATCCAGGCGCACGAACGCAGCCGGCACCATGTAATCAGGCAGCTGTGTCGCCACATAGCGGCGAACGTCAGCAAATTGATCGAAGCTGGCCGGTTGATTCGCGTAGTTAAACAATGACGATTGGCCATTGTCTGAGGGCGGCAGGTAGACAGCAGTGGGCATGGCTTGGGCCATCTCCCTGGCTTTCACGAACACAATGTCCATGCAGGCATGAGCATCATGTTCTGACCACGTGCTACCCACCCAGTAGCCAAGCGACTCACCCAACGCAGAGAAATCCTCCGGTTCCAATCCAATCGCCTGCGCATTGCCGGTGATGAGCTGATGCTTAATGGCGCTGATGTCATCGCCATCTTCAAGCGCTTGCATCGCCTCTATCTCCAGCGCTAACCGTGCATTAGGCACACCCGTGATGCGCAGCTGGGCGGGACGCTCCGTCGCGAGCAATGTCTGTAGTGTATCAATCTCGACTACCCCTTGTCCCCAGCGCAGCTGCGGCGCTTGAGCGAGCGACAAGGTGTTGACGGGGCCTTTGCGCAGCACTACGTCGTAGCGATAGCGGCTCAATTCATTATGGTAGTCACTGCGCTTGAGCTCGATATCGACCGCCGCAATGGTGTCAACCTTATTGGGCAGTGCGCTAAAAAAGGCCGGCGCTAGCATCAGTTCTTTTTCTGCAAGCAGCGCTTGCTTGATACGTCGCCCTAAGCTAGACCTATCATCAGTGGCCGAATCGGCTTGGTGCAACTGCACCGCGGTGGTAAAACAGTTCAGCAAGTTAAGGTTGCGCACGTCCCCGATGAAAACGCTCCCACCGGGCACAAGCAGGTCCATCGCTTGGCGGACTACATCCATTAAATAGCTGGCACTGGGGAAATATTGCACCACCGAGTTAATCACGATGGTATCGAAATAGTCTGTGGGTAAGCCCTCAGTGACATGCGCAGCCTGTGTGCGCAATTGAACGTGTGAAGCCAGCTGCGCCAACTGAGTGCGCAATGTCTCGATGGAGGGTGCAGAAAAATCCGTGCCCCAATACGCTTCACAATGAGGTGCTAGGTGCGCGAGCAGCAGTCCCGTGCCTACGCCAATCTCCAGCACCCGCCGCGGTTGCAACTCA
>NZ_JAHKSP010000111.1:0-552 GCF_021733735.1 Mycetohabitans sp. B2 | reverse complement strand
CTGAGCTGGTCGCGGGCAAAACGTGCGGCCTGCTCGCGCAGCGCGATTCGTCGTTCATCAAGCTTGTTTGGCATCGCACTGACGCTCCAAAAGTTGATAGTGGGTCTTGCCCGTTGAGGTGCGGGGCAGATCAGGCAGGTAACGGAATTGGTCGGGCACCATGTACCGTGCGAGTCGGTTGTAGCAGAACTGACTCAAATCTGTTGGGCAGAGTGGGGCATCGCGGGCCACGACAAATGCCGTGATGGTGGTGTTCCCGTCGGAACCGGAGCTGACCACTGCACAGGCGGTCAGTTCAGGGTGGGCGGCCAGGCATGATTCAATCTCATCCAACTCAATCCGGTATCCATGACGCTTAATCATACGATCAAGCCGCCCCAGGAAGAGGTAGCCTTCGGGCGAGGCGCGAACGATGTCCCCGGTGTTGTACCAGGAGTATGCCGAAGATGGCCGCGAGCGTGTGCGCGCTTTTGCGCATGAAAAGCCCGACCCGATCCCCTGCAACGACCCCCTTGCGATGAAGAAAAACGGCGATCCTATCGGCCGCAGCGG
>NZ_JAHKSP010000110.1:0-768 GCF_021733735.1 Mycetohabitans sp. B2 | reverse complement strand
CCAGTGGCACCGGCTGACCGTACCCATTGAGCAGGTAAATCCGTGTGTTCGCAATCGGCCGACCAATACTCTCGACGAAGGGCTCGCCCCGTTGAATCGATAACCACGTCGAGTAAATGGTACTCTCCGAGGGCCCATAAAGATTGCATAAACGCTGCACCGGCGTTTTCTCAAAGGCCTGTTTGATTAACGATGACCTCAAGGGCTCACCTGCCACATTAATCGTAACAACCGAAGATAGATCCGCTTGATGAGCGAGCAGCGACTGCAATGCAGACGGCACTGTATTGATCAGCGAGACTGGCTGAGTGTGATGCATTAACGCCAATGCATCATCAACCAGGTGTACGGTTGAGCCTTGCGCGAGCGGTACAAAGCACTCGTAGACGGACAGATCAAAACTGATTGAGGTGGCAAATAGCGTATGCTGCATTTCCAAGGGCGTAAAGGTTTGCACCGCCCAGCACAAGAAATTGACCGCTTGGGCATGTTCGACCATCACGCCCTTCGGGGTGCCGGTCGAACCCGACGTATAGATCACATACGCCAGATGCCGGGCCGTCAGCTCGGCGATCGACGGATTCGTGTCCGGCAACGCCGGCAGGGTGGTCGGATCGAGCACCGTACACTCGGCCAACGCCACCTCGCCCAACGCAGCGCGCCCGGCCGCATCGGCCAGCACAATGTTCGGTGCCGCATCGGCGAGGATGTGCGCCAAGCGCTCGCCCGGATAGCTCGGATCGAGCGGCACATACGCGCCCCCAGCCT
>NZ_JAHKSP010000109.1:0-5427 GCF_021733735.1 Mycetohabitans sp. B2 | reverse complement strand
CGCGCGACGCTCGCCGACGCGCCGGTGCTGCTGGCGCTGCCGACCGACCGGCCACGCTCGGCGCAACAGTCGTTTGCCGGCGCACAGGTGCCGGTGCGCATTGATGCGGCCACGACGCAAGCGCTCAAGCGTTTAAGCGCTAAGCATGGCACGACGCTATTTATGACAGTGCTCGCGGCATGGAGTGCGGTGCTCGCGCGCCTGTCCGGCCAGTGTGATGTGGTCATTGGCACGCCCAGCGCCAATCGTCACCACCCGCAGATCGAGCCGTTGATCGGCTTTTTTGTCAATACGCTGGCGTTGCGCGTGGATCTGTCGGGTGGACCCGATACCGTAGAGCTGCTCGCGCGCGTGCGGCGCACGATGCTGGACGCGCAAGCGCATCAAGATCTGCCGTTTGAGCAAGTGGTGGAGATCGTGCAGCCGCCGCGTCGATTGGATTATACGCCGCTGTTTCAAGTGATGTTGGCGTGGCAGAGTAATGAGACAGGGCAGTGGCGCCTACCTGGGCTCACGGCCACGCCGGCTGAGCTGGAGTATGACGCCGTAAAGTGCGATCTCGAGCTGAACTTGTCTGAGACAGGCGATGAGATTGCTGGTAGCTTAGGGTATGCGACGGCGCTGTTCGACCAATCCACGATCGAGCGGCACGTCGGCTATCTGCAGGCCATGTTGCAGGCGATGGTGGCTCATCCCCAGCAGCCGGTCGCAACGCTTGAGTTGCTGTCACCGGCCGAGCGTCAGTTGCTGCTGCAGACATGGAACGCGACGCAGCGGGCGTATCCGTCGCACGTGTGCGTGCACCAGTTATTTGAGGCGCAGGTCGAGCGTACGCCCGAGGCGCCGGCGCTGGTCTATGAGGATCAAACGTTGAGCTATGCGCAGCTCAATGCACGAGCCAATCGCTTGGCGCACCAGTTGATCGAGTTGGGCGTCAAGCCGGACACGCGGGTGGCGATCTGCGTGCAGCGCAGTGCTGCGCTGGTCGTGGGGGTGCTGGCGATTTTGAAGGCTGGGGGCGCGTATGTGCCGCTGGATCCGAGCTATCCGAGTGAGCGCTTGGCGCACATCCTCGCCGATGCGGCGCCGAGCATGGTGCTGGCCGATGCGGCCGGGCGCGCTGCGTTGGGCGAGGCGGCGCTGGCCGAGTGCACGGTGCTCGATCCAGCTACCCCGTCGACGTGGCCGGACACCAATCCGTCGATAGCCGAGCTGACGGCTCGCCATCTGGCGTATGTGATCTATACATCGGGTTCAACCGGCACGCCGAAAGGCGTGATGGTGCCGCATTATGCGATTGCGCGGCTGGTCATCAACAATGGCTATGTTGACATTCGCACCGATGATCGTGTGGCGTTCGCGGCAAACCCGGCTTTCGACGCGAGCACGTTTGAAGTGTGGGCACCGCTGTTAAATGGCGCCACCGTTGTGGTGATTGATCATGACACTGTGCTGATGCCCCGTGCGTTTGCGCACACGTTGCGCGAACAGCGCATCAGCATCTTGTGGCTCACCGTTGGCTTGTTCAACCAGATGGCCGCCCAGGTGGACACGGCCTTCTCTCAACTCAAGGCATTAATTGTCGGAGGAGACGTGTTGGATGCTAGGTTGGTTGCGCAAGTGATGGGCGAGTCCCCTCCTGAGCAGCTGATCAACGGTTACGGTCCAACCGAGAGCACCACGTTTGCGACGATTTACAAGGTCACGTGCGTTCCGGAAAGAAACGCCAGCATCCCGATTGGCCGACCCATTGCGAACACGCGTGTTTATTTGCTGGACGCACACGGCCAGCCGGTGCCCCTGGGTGCAGTCGGTGAACTATACATCGGTGGCGCAGGCGTCGCGCGCGGCTATTGGAACCGCCCTGAACTGACGGCCGAGCGCTTTGTGCGCGATCCGTTCTCAGAGGACGCCGATGCGCGGCTGTATAAGACCGGGGATGTGGCACGGTATTTACCGGACGGCAATCTGGAGTTCTTGGGTCGCAATGACGATCAGGTCAAGCTTCGCGGCTTTCGGATTGAGCTGGGCGAGATTGCAGCGTGCTTAACGGCGCACCCGCAGGTGCGTGATGCGGTGGTGCTGGCGTGCGGCGAGGGCTCGGACAAGCGGCTGGTGGCGTATGTGCAGGCCGAAGCGGATGAGCAGCTCGCGAGCACCCTGCGCGCGCAGGTGGCGGCGAGCCTGCCCGAGTATATGGTGCCCAGCGCGTTCGTGCGGGTGGACGCGTGGCCGCTAACGCCCAACGGCAAGCTCGATCGGCGTGCGTTGCCCGCACCGGATGAGGCGGCGCTAGCGCATCAAGCGTATGAAGTGCCGCAAGGCGAGCTGGAGACGACGCTGGCGGCAATCTGGGCCGAGCTCTTGGGTGTAAAGCAAGTGGGCCGGCACGATAGCTTCTTTGCCCTCGGCGGCCACTCGCTGCTGGCGGTGCGGCTCATTGAGCGTCTGCGGCGCCGGGGCTTGAGTGTGTCGGTGCGGGCGCTATTTGAGGCACCGACGCTCAGTGCGCTGGCGCAGTCGTTGGGCCAGCGCCGTGACGTGGCGGTGCCTGCGAACGCGATCACGCCCGACACGACTGTGATTACGCCGTCGATGCTGCCGCTCATTGAGCTAACGCAAGCGGACATTGACAAGATTGTTAAGCAGGTGCCGCAGGGCGTGGCCAATATCCAGGACATTTATGCGCTCTCGCCGCTGCAAGACGGGCTGCTGTTTCACCATCTGCTCGCGCGCGACGGCGATCCGTATCTGCTGATGGTGCAGCTGGCTTTCGATAGTCATGAGCGGCTTGACCAGTATTTGCACGCGCTGCAGCAGGTGATCGATCGCCACGATATTTTGCGCACCGCGTTCGTGTGGGAAGGCGTGTCCACGCCTGCGCAAGTGGTGTGGCGCCACGCACAGTTGCCGGTCACCGAGCTGACGTTGGACCCCGCTGACGAGCCGATCGTGGCGCAATTGGCGCGACGCTTTGATCCGCGTCACACGCGCTTGGATCTGACACAGGCGCCGCTGCTGCACTGTGCGATTGCGCAAGACAGGGCGGGTCGCTGGCTGCTTACGCAGCGGCTGCACCATTTGATTGGCGATCACTCGACGCTAGAGGTGATGCACGCGGAGGTGCGGGCGTTCATCGAGGGGCGAGGCGACACCCTGTCGCCGGCGCAGCCGTTTCGTCATCTGGTCGCGCAAGCGCGGCTGGGTGTCAGTCAAGCCGAACACGAACACTTCTTTACTGAGCTGCTCGCTGACGTGGAGCCGACCCTGCCGTTTGGGCTCGCGCAGATACAGCACGACGGCAGTGAAGTGAGCGAGTCACACCGGATGCTGCCGTCGGCGTTGAACGATCGGCTGCGCACGCACGCGCGGCGCCTGGGCGTGAGCTTAGCGAGCCTGTGTCACTTGGCGTGGGCGCAGGTGCTGGCCCGCGCGAGCGGCCAACCACGCGTGGTGTTTGGCACCGTGCTGTTCGGTCGGATGCAAGCGGGTGAGGGGGCCGACAGTGCGATGGGGCTGTTTATCAATACGCTGCCGCTGCGTGTGGACCTGAGCGGCAATGTGCAAGCCGCCGTGCATGCGACGCATGCGCGGCTGGCCGCGCTGTTGGAACACGAGCATGCGTCATTGGCGCTGGCGCAGCGCTGCAGCGGCGTGCCGGCCGATACACCGCTCTTTAGTGCGCTGCTCAATTACCGGCACAATGCGATGGGCTCGGATGAGCGCAGCGGGCTACCGGGTGTGGAGCTGCTCAGCGCGCAGGAGCGCACCAATTACCCGCTGACACTATCGGTCGAGGACTTCGGTCAAGCGCTGGAGCTGACGGCCCAGAGCGTGCCGCCGCTGGCGCCCGAGCGGGTGTGTGGGTATATGCAGCAGGCGCTGCACAGCTTGGCCGACGCGCTCGAGGCGGCGCCCGACACCGCAGTGCAGCAGTTGCAGGTGCTGCCTGAGGCCGAGCGCCAGTTGCTGCTGCAGACATGGAACGCGACGCAGCGGGCGTATCCGTCGCACGTGTGCGTGCACCAGTTATTTGAGGCGCAGGTCGAGCGCACGCCCGAGGCGCCAGCGCTGGTGTTTGAAGACCAAACGTTCAGTTACGCCGAGCTGAATGCACAGGCCAATCGCCTCGCACACCAGTTGATCGAGTTGGGCGTCAAGCCGGACACGCGGGTGGCGATCTGCGTGCAGCGCAGTGCCGCGCTGGTCGTGGGGCTATTGGCGATCTTGAAGGCCGGCGGCGCTTATGTGCCGCTCGATCCGGCGTATCCGGGCGAGCGCTTGGCGTACATTCTCGCTGATGCGGCGCCGAGCATGGTGCTGGCCGATGCGGCTGGGCGCGCTGCGTTAGGCGAAGCAGCGCTGGCCGAGTGCACGGTGCTCGATCCGGCTACCCTGCCGGCGTTGCCAGACACGAATCCGTCGGTGGCAGGTCTGACGGCCCGGCATCTGGCCTATGTGATCTATACGTCTGGCTCGACCGGCACCCCGAAGGGCGTGATGGTCGAACATGTCCAAGTGGCGCGGCTGTTCGAGGCAACGCAACCATGGTATGGCTTTAACGAGCATGATACTTGGTGCCTATTTCACTCGTTTGCCTTTGATTTCTCGGTCTGGGAGCTGTGGGGCGCACTGCGTTATGGTGGCAAGCTTGTCATCGTGCCTCATCCCATTGCTCGCTCTGCCGACGCTTTTTACCAGTTGATCTGTGAGCAGGGTGTCACCGTATTAAATCAGACCCCCAGTGCCTTTAAGGCGTTGATGGTCAGCCAAGCACACAGCGCCTTAACAGATCAATTACGCTATGTGATCTTTGGCGGGGAAGCGCTGGAGCCGACGAGCTTACAGGCGTGGTATGCCACGCACGACGAGCGTTATCCGCAATTGATCAACATGTATGGGATTACCGAAGTGACTGTGCATGTGACGTATCGGCCGCTTCGGCAGCAAGATAGCGAGCAAGCGGGCAGTCTGATTGGCACACGGATTCCGGATCTGACAATTTATCTGTTGGACGCGCATGGGCAGCCGGTGCCCCTGGGTGCGGTCGGTGAATTGTATATTGGTGGCGCGGGGGTGGCACGCGGCTATTGGAACCGCCCGGCGCTGACCGCCGAGCGCTTTGTGCCGGATCCGTTCTCAGAGGACGCCGATGCGCGGCTGTATAAGACCGGGGATTTGGCGCGGTATTTACTGGACGGCCATCTGGAGTTTGTGGGGCGCAACGATGAGCAAGTGAAGATCCGCGGCTTTCGGATTGAGCTGGGTGAGATCGAAGCGTGCTTAACGGCGCACCCGCAGGTGCGTGATGCGGTGGTGCTGGCAACCGGTGAGGGGTCGGACAAGCGACTGGTGGCGTATGTGCAGGCCGAAGCGGACGAGCCACTGGCGAGCACGCTGCGCGCGCATGTTTCGGCCCGCCTGCCC
>NZ_JAHKSP010000108.1:0-275 GCF_021733735.1 Mycetohabitans sp. B2 | reverse complement strand
AAGGTTGCATCATGCCGGATTTTTCTACTTTTGAATGGCCCAGTTTCTTGGGGTAGCCTCAATCGAATTCACGCTTAAAGGTATTGAGAGTTTCTGCACTGTAAAGTTTATCGTACCGCATTCACCTGTCCTTGAGCTTGTTGATTCTCCAATTCGTTGAGCTTACGGGCTAAAATAGGACCAATGAGGGCCGTCGATTCCAGCTTGAGCATTTCTGACCTGCCCCCTTGGTTAGTGCCAGCCGTCTTCTAGCAAAGTCCTTTTAAACCAGCTCC
>NZ_JAHKSP010000107.1:0-245 GCF_021733735.1 Mycetohabitans sp. B2 | reverse complement strand
ATTGGATGCGCAACGTACGGACAGCGCCGTGCTGCCAGTGATCACGCCGGTGTCGCGTGACGGTGCGTTGCCACTGTCGTTCGCGCAGCAACGGCTGTGGTTCCTCGCGCAACTCGACGGCGCGAGCGACTCGTATCATATGTCGATGGCATTGCGCCTGCACGGCACGCTTAATGTCACTGCGTGGCAGCAAGCGCTGGATGCGCTGTTTGTGCGTCACGAAGCGCTGCGCTCGGTGTTCGTCA
>NZ_JAHKSP010000106.1:0-207 GCF_021733735.1 Mycetohabitans sp. B2 | reverse complement strand
CCACCGCATCACGCACCTGCGGGTGCGCTGTTAAGCACGCTTCGATCTCACCCGGTTCAATCCGAAAGCCGCGAATCTTGACCTGCTCATCGTTGCGCCCCAAGAATTCTAGGTTGCCATCCGGTAAATAACGCGCCAAATCTCCCGTCTTATACATCCGCGCATCCGGCTCACCCACGAACGGATCGCGCACAAAGCGCTCAGCGG
>NZ_JAHKSP010000105.1:0-565 GCF_021733735.1 Mycetohabitans sp. B2 | reverse complement strand
TCCTGTACGTCGTCGCGAACGTGGTGCTCTCGGTCGGACCATAACCGTTGATCAATTGCTGGGGAGGCGTATCGCGCAGCACTTGCGCCACCACGCTCGCATCCAGCGCGTCACCTCCGACAATCAAGGCCTTGAGTTGGGTAAAGACTGGGCCCAATTCCTCGGCCATTTGATTGAACAAACCCACTGTCAACCACAGAACACTAATGCGCTGGTCGCGCAAGGTGCGCGCAAACAAGGCTGGCGTGAGCACCGTGTCATGATCCATCACGACAACAGCTGCACCATTCAATAATGGTGCCCAGACCTCAAAGGTGCTCGCGTCAAAGGCCGGATTAGCCGCAAACGCGACGCGATCATCATCCTCCACATCAACATAGCCATTGTTGATCACTAGCCGCACGATCGCTCGATGCGGCACCAGCACGCCCTTGGGCATGCCGGTGGAGCCAGACGTGTACATCACATAAGCCGTATCAAGGCTGCAGCAGGCCGGTTGCGGACAAGTCGTTGGCGTGTGTTCCGCGTCCTCTTTGTCTGGCGAGCCCAAACGCAATAGCGCTGT
>NZ_JAHKSP010000104.1:0-437 GCF_021733735.1 Mycetohabitans sp. B2 | reverse complement strand
GCCAAGGCTGGGGCCAAGCGACCGACGAAGACCGCAAACGGCGCGCCCCCCGCCAAGCGGGCCGCAAAACACCAGGTCAAGCCGACGACGCCACTACCGGCGACGCCCCGAAGAAGACGCGTCCGTCGGCCAGAGGCACCAAGGCCGCCCGCGGAACCAAGGCGCCGGGCGAAGGCGCAACGGACCCAGACGCCAATCTGGACACCGCTGACGATCTTGATGCCGATCCGGACATCGACGTCGACTCCTCCGACGATCTCGACCTCGACTTGGATGACCTCGAAGACGAGGACGAAGCGGCCTCCGACGAGGCCGAGGGCGACGACGACTCGGACGAGGGCGACGACGCCGAGTACGGCGATGGGGCCAAGGCACCCGCGGCCGCGGCGCCGGGAACCGCTAGCGATGAAGAAGAGATCGCCGAGCCCACGAGACCG
>NZ_JAHKSP010000103.1:0-285 GCF_021733735.1 Mycetohabitans sp. B2 | reverse complement strand
TGCCCGTTCAAGACGTGGAGAATTTTTCAGCAGTCGATCGTCGTACGTATCATGCGATGCAAACTAGGCGGTTAGTCTACAGCTACTGGCAACGAGCCAACCAAGCCGTAAGTCTCGCGTCAGTCAACCAGCTGCTCAATGAGATGGATGACACGCTCGCCGATCCAGTGCAGCATGTCGAGCCGCTTGAGGCGTTGCGCCAGCGTCTGCAAGCGTTGCCGGAGGCCGAGCAAGGCGAGGCGTTTAAGCGATTGTTCGCAGCCGCGCAGCGCATTCCGAAGCATG
>NZ_JAHKSP010000102.1:0-1103 GCF_021733735.1 Mycetohabitans sp. B2 | reverse complement strand
GGCCGAAGCGGACGAGCCACTGGCGAGCACCTTGCGCGCGCAGGTGGCGGCGAGCCTGCCCGAGTATATGGTGCCCAGTGCGTTTGTGCGGGTGGACGCTTGGCCACTGACACCGAACGGCAAGCTCGATCGGCGTGCACTGCCCGCACCGGATGACGAGGCGCGGGCACATCAAGCGTATGAAGCGCCGCAAGGCGAGCTGGAGACGACGCTCGCGGCAATCTGGGCCGAGCTCTTGGGTGTGAAGCGGGTGGGTCGGCACGACAACTTCTTTGCGCTCGGGGGCCACTCGCTGCTGGCGGTGCGGTTGATGAACCGGGTCAGCGGGCTGGGCGCTGATGTGCCGCTGGCGACCTTGTTCGCGGCGCCGACGTTGGCCGCGTTTGCCGCGGCGCTCGAAGCCCACTTGCAACAAGGCACCGATGCGCTGCCCGAGATCACACCGGTGTCACGCGAAGGCAGTCTGCCGCTATCGTTCGCGCAGCAGCGGTTGTGGTTTCTCGCGCAGCTCGATGGGGCCAGTGAGTCGTATCATACGCCGCTGGCGCTGCACGTGCGCGGGCCACTGGATCGAGCGGCCTGGCAACAGGCGCTCGATGTGCTGTGGGCGCGTCACGAAGCGCTGCGCTCGACGTTTGTGAGCGTCGCCGGTCAGCCGCAGGTGCAGTTGCTGCCGGCGGACACGGGCGTGCCGCTGCGCTGGCATGATCTGCGTGGTGTGCCAAATGCGCAGGCGCAACTGGCACGCTTGCGTCACGAAGCCGCGCACGCGCCGTTCGATCTGGCGCAGGGCCCGTTGATCCACGCATGCGGCATGCAATTGGCCGATGACGAGCACGTGATGTTACTCGTGCAGCACCATATTGTGTCGGACGGCTGGTCGCTTGGCGTGCTCGCGCGCGAGTTGAGTGCACTGTACGCGGCGAGCGTTGGGGCGCAAGCCGCTGCGCTGCCGCCGCTGTCGGTTCAGTATCCGGACTATGCGGCGTGGCAACGACAGTGGCTCACGGGTGAGCGGCTGCAGGTGCAAAGCGACTACTGGCGCGCGACGCTCGCCGACGCGCCGGTGCTGCTGGCGCTGCCGACCGACCGGCCACGCTCGG
>NZ_JAHKSP010000101.1:0-382 GCF_021733735.1 Mycetohabitans sp. B2 | reverse complement strand
TTGCTCGAGCATGAGCACGCGTCGCTGGCGCTGGCGCAGCGCTGCAGCGGCGTGCCGGCGGGCACGCCGCTCTTTAGTGCGCTGCTCAATTACCGGCACAATGCGATGGGCTCGGATGAGCGTAGCGGGCTACCGGGTGTGGAGCTGCTCAGCGCCCAAGAGCGCACCAATTATCCGTTGACACTGTCGGTGGAGGACTTTGGGCAGTCGTTGGGTCTAACGGCCCAGAGCGTGCCGCCGCTGGAGCCCGAGCGGGTGTGCGCGTATATGCAGCAGGCGCTGCACAGCTTGGCTGACGCGCTCGAGGCGACGCCCGACAACGCCGTGCAGCAGTTGCAGGTGCTGCCCGAGGCGGAGCGTGAGTTGCTGCTTAACACGTGGA
>NZ_JAHKSP010000100.1:0-521 GCF_021733735.1 Mycetohabitans sp. B2 | reverse complement strand
GGGATCGGCGAATCAGGCTGTACTTTGCTGGCGCGTGGGGACGGCAATAAAATAACGACACTGGATCAGGTGCCCTATCCGCACTCGCTTGGGTTCCTGTGGGAAAAGCTGAGCAAATATTTGGGCTTTTCTGAATATGATGCTTGCAAGCTGATGGGGCTGGCCGCTTATGGTGATCCCGCTGTCTTCAGAGAGACATTCAAGCAGCTTCTGAATTCAGAATCAGGCCGATATACGATCGATCCGGACGTAGCCCATTTCCGTCTGCCGGACTTCGAGCGGATCGAGGCATTGTTTGGTCCGGCACGAGCCGATAAAGAACCGATCCTCGATCATCACCGCCATGTTGCCGCCGCCCTTCAAGAAGCCACGGATCATGCGCTTATGGGATTGGTGCGCGAGCTGCGTGAGCGCGCCGCCTCCGATAAATTGTGCTATGCAGGCGGTGTCGCGCTCAATTGCGTCAGCAATTCCGTCATCAAGGAAAGCGGCTTGTTCTCTCAAATGTATGTCCCCACCGC
>NZ_JAHKSP010000099.1:0-910 GCF_021733735.1 Mycetohabitans sp. B2 | reverse complement strand
ACAAATCTCCCTCTGGCACCGGCGTCTTCGGACCCATCCGAACCTCGTCGAAATTTGCAGGAATCTCGCATTAATATGCCTGCCTCTTGCAATTCCCACAACACCATTCTGGCCTCAGAGTCTTACTGCACCAACGTCTGCGGTTTATTCAGAACCGACTATTTAAGCACCTAGTTAACCTAGCTCATCTTAAGCCGCCTTGTTCTCTGCAGGCAAGCAAGTTATAGTTACCTAAAGCGCTTAGATTTAGGTAAATTTTACTTTATCCATTTATTTGACCCTTTATAAAGGTGTTCCGCTCAATAGCTTTTTAATTTACCTGTGAAATAAGTGCGTTAAAGCGGCCCGATCAAAGTGGTGACGCACTTGACCGAGCCTAACCACTCTTCACCTAAAGGGGAGCCCATAAGGTGCGTCATGGCTAAAGTTACTTTAAAACGACTGAAAGCTTCTTGCTTGTTCAGCACGATGTTTGTCTCTCGCCTATGCGCATGGCGTGCATCACTCCACTGGCCGCAATGGACGCACCGTCGCATTGGCATTATCCCCGTGCCAGTATACGGATTGCTAATAGCCTGTATAGCCGCACTTGTTGCGCTAAAATGTGTATCCAGCGATTTACCTGTAATGATTGCAGTACTTGCAGTCGCGGGATTTACGTGTGCCGAGCTCGGTGCCAAACTGCCGGGACTACGTCATATCGGTGGCCCTGTCATTGTGGCATTGTTACTGCCATCGTGGCTGGTACATCATCACCTGCTGCCGGCGGAATTGCTTAGCCCGATTCATCACTTTTGGCAGACCACCAATATCATTTACTTATTCTCTGCCCTGGTCATTGTGGGCAGTTTGTTAGGCATGAACCGGGCGCTGTTGACCAAGGGCATCAGCCGATTTGCGATTCCAGTCA
>NZ_JAHKSP010000098.1:0-367 GCF_021733735.1 Mycetohabitans sp. B2 | reverse complement strand
CGTCTTGCTCGCGCGTGATTTCGATGCCTGCTTGGATTTCACCGAGTGTCACGGCGGACAGGTAAAGCTCGTGGTCGGCAACGCTTTCGAGCCATGACACGACTGCCCCATGCGGGCGAAGTTTGCGAAGCTCAGAAACAATATTCGTATCCAGAAGAAACACGGTGGTTTTATAGAGCAAGAGTGGTGCGACGCTGCGCCCGTCCACGTTGTGGCAAGTCAAGGTCACCACGATTGAAATCGGACAACAGCAAGGCTTTCAGCGAGGGGCGTGCGGCGGCGTTGAGCCGTTTCCACTCCGTGATGGGCACCAGCACGGCTGTTTCTGCGCCGCGACGGGTCACCAGCTGTGGCCCCTCACTGACAC
>NZ_JAHKSP010000097.1:0-260 GCF_021733735.1 Mycetohabitans sp. B2 | reverse complement strand
CGGCATTGAAGGCTGGCTGCAATATGCAACTGACCTGTTTGACGCCGAGACGATCCAGCGGTTGGGGCAGCACTGGGTCAACGTGCTCGAGGCGGTGGTTGCCGACCCGACGCAGCGCCTGTCCGAACTGCCGCTGCTCAGCACCACAGAACGCCACCAACTGCTCACAGCGTGGAATGACACGGCCGCTGACTTCGCCTCTGCGCCCACCCTGCACCAGCTATTCGAAGCCCAGGTGCAACGCACGCCGAACGCAGTCG
>NZ_JAHKSP010000096.1:0-529 GCF_021733735.1 Mycetohabitans sp. B2 | reverse complement strand
GCCATGACCTGAAACAGCCCCGCGGTCAACCACAGCGCGCTCACCTGATGCGCTCGGATGGTCTCTTGCAGCACTCGCACATCCAACTCGCCCGGCGGCACAATGACTACTTGGCCACCACAGAGCAGCGGCGTCCACAGCTCATACATGGAGACATCAAAGGCGTGCGACGAATGCAGCAGTACACGATCTCGCACTTCGGACAAACGCCGGTCCAGGGCCATATAGCGTACTGTGCGATGCACAATGGCCACGCCTTTGGGTTGGCCGGTCGAACCCGACGTGTACATCAGATACGCCAGTTGCTCGGGCGAGCAAACCACAGCGGGGTTATCACTTGGCTCATCATCGAGTGACGCATCGGCATCGACGGCAATGACGTGGGTACTTAGCGCAGCGCAGCGCGCTTGCAAGGCGTGATCAGTCAGTACAATGGGCGCGCGCGTCTCACTCAATAACGTGTGCAGCCGAGTATCAGGCCATTGCTCGTTCAGTGGCATATAGACGCCGCCGGCTTTGATGACGGCCA
>NZ_JAHKSP010000095.1:0-255 GCF_021733735.1 Mycetohabitans sp. B2 | reverse complement strand
GGCTACCGGGTGTCGAACTGTTGAGCGCGCAGGAGCGCACCCATTACCCAATCGGGCTGTCGGTGGAAGATTTCGGGCAGGCGCTGGGTCTAACGGCCCAAAGCGTGCCACCGCTGGAGCCCGAGCGGGTGTGCACGTATATGCAGCAGGCGCTGCACAGCTTGGTTGATGCGCTCGAGGCGACGCCCGACACTGCCGTGCAGCAGTTGCAGGTGCTGCCCGAGGCGGAGCGTGAGTTGCTGCTTAACACGTGGA
>NZ_JAHKSP010000094.1:0-3992 GCF_021733735.1 Mycetohabitans sp. B2 | reverse complement strand
CGAGGCGTGCCTGGTGCAACATGAGCAGGTGCGCGATGCGGTGGTGCTTGTGCGGGGTGAGAGCATTAATAAGCGGCTTGTCGCGTATGTGGTGGCCGAGCCGAATGAGGCGCTGGTCAGCGAGCTGCGCACGCATGTGGCTGCTCGTTTGCCCGAGTATATGGTGCCGGCTGCATTTGTGCGGTTGGATGCGTTGCCCTTGACGCCCAATGGCAAGCTGGATCGACGTGCGTTACCTGAGCCAGATGCTGGTGCACTCGCGCATCATGTCTATGAAGCGCCACGAGGCGAATTGGAGACCACGCTGGCTCAAATCTGGGCCGAATTGCTCGAGGTGGAGCGTGTGGGTCGGCACGACAGCTTTTTTGCACTCGGGGGCCATTCGCTACTGGCGGTGCGCTTGATGAACCGAGTAGGCGCGCTGGGTGCCGACGTGCCGCTTGCGGCCCTCTTTGCATCGCCGACGCTGGCCGCGTTCGCAGCGGTGGTGAGTGCGCAACTGAACCAGCAAACCAGTGCGCTGCCTGAGATCACGCCGGTCTCACGCGAAGGCGGCTTGCCGCTGTCGTTCGCCCAGCAGCGGCTATGGTTCCTCGCACAACTTGATGAAGTCAGCGCTAACTATCATATACCGCTTGTCCTGCATGTGCATGGGTCGCTAAATCGGGACGCATGGCAACAAGCGCTGGGTGCACTGTTCGCGCGCCACGAGGCGCTGCGCTCGACGTTTGTGAGCGTCGAGGGTCAGCCGCAGGTGCAGTTGTTGCCGGCCGGCACAGGCGTGCCGCTGCACTGGCATGATTTGCGTGGGGTGCCTGATGCCGACGCGCAGCTGTCGCGTTTGACTGCCGATGAAGTGCATGCGCCGTTTGATCTGGCGCGCGGCCCGCTGATGCGTGCATGCGTCATTCAGCTCGCCGATGACAACTATCAGTGCGTGCTCACACAGCATCATATTGTGTCGGACGGCTGGTCGCTTGACGTGCTGATAAGAGAACTCAGTGCATTGTACGCGGCAAGCGTTGGGGAGCAGGCCGTCCCACTGCCGTCGCTGGCGATCCAGTATCCGGATTACGCGGCTTGGCAGCGTCAATGGTTGTCGGGTGAGCGGCTTCAAACGCAGAGCGACTACTGGCGTACGACGCTGGCCGATGCGCCGGTACTGCTGGAACTACCGACGGACCGGCAGCGCCCGGCGCAACAGTCGTTTGCTGGTGCACACGTGCCGGTGCAGATCGATGCATCGACCACGCAAGCGCTCAAGCGCTTAAGCGCTGAGCATGGCACGACGCTGTTTATGACGGTGCTTGCGGCTTGGAGCGCGGTGCTCGCGCGCCTGTCGGGCCAGGATGATTTGGTCATTGGTACGCCCAGTGCAAATCGGGGGCATGCTGCGATCGAGCCGTTGATTGGCTTCTTTGTCAATACGCTGGCGTTGCGTGTCGACTTATCTGGCGAGCCCAATACGAGCGAACTGCTTAAGCGCGTGCGGTGTACGACGCTGGACGCGCAGGCGCATCAAGATCTGCCGTTTGAGCAGGTCGTTGAGATCGTACAACCGCCGCGCCGGCTCAATCATACGCCGCTGTTTCAGGTGATGTTCGCGTGGCAGAGCAATGAAACAGGGCAGTGGCGCTTACCCGGGCTGGATGTCAAGCCTGGCGAGCTTGAGTACGACATGGTTCGGTTCGACCTGGAAATGCACCTGTATGAAGCAGGTGAGGGGATCACCGGATCGTTGCACTATGCGAGCGCGTTGTTTGACCCCGAGACGATCGAGCGGCATGTGGCGTATCTGACGGCGATGTTGCAGGCGATGGCGGCTTGCCCACAGCAACCGGTGGCGACGCTTCAGATGCTGGGGGCAGACGAGCGTCAGTTGCTGCTTCAGACATGGAACGCGACGACGACCTCCTATCCGGCGCACGAGTGCATTCATCAGTTGTTCGAGGCGCAGGTGCAACGCAGCCCCGATGCTACTGCGCTGGTATATGAAGAGCAAACACTAAGCTATGCGCAATTGAACGCGCGAGCCAATCGTCTCGCGCATCGGCTTATTGAATTGGGCGTCAAGCCGGATACCCGAGTGGTGCTCTGTGTCGAGCGCTCGCCGGCGATGGTCGTGGGGCTATTGGCGATCATGAAGGCGGGCGGCGCGTATGTGCCGCTCGATCCCGCGTATTCGTCCGAGCGCCTCACGCATATTCTCGCCGATACTGCACCCACGATTGTATTAGCTGATGCGGCTGGTTGCGCTGCGCTCGGTGATGCTGTACGTAGCTCGTGCACGGTGGTTGATCCCAATAGGCTGCCGGAGGCAGCGGATACCAATCCGTCAGTGTCAGGTCTGACGGCGCACGACCTCGCGTATGTGATTTATACGTCCGGCTCGACCGGTACCCCGAAGGGCGTGATGGTTGAGCATGCGCAAGTGGTGCGGCTGTTTGACGCGACCCACTCCTGGTATGGCTTCAACGAGCACGATACCTGGTGCCTGTTTCACTCGTTTGCGTTTGATTTTTCCGTGTGGGAGCTGTGGGGCGCGTTACGTTACGGCGGCAAGCTAGTGATTGTGCCTCATCATATTGCCCGCTCTGCCCAAGCGTTTCATCAATTGGTCTGTGAGCAGGGCGTCACCGTATTGAACCAAACACCCAGTGCATTTAAGGCCTTTATCGCTAGCCAAGCACAAAGCGCCTTATCGGATCAATTACGCTATGTGATCTTTGGTGGGGAAGCGCTGGAGCCTGCCATCTTGCAGGCATGGTATGCCACGCGCGATGAACGCCGTCCGCAATTGGTCAACATGTATGGGATTACCGAAACCACCGTGCATGTGACTTATCGGGCACTTCGACAACAGGACAGTGAGCAAGCGGGCAACCCCATTGGCGTACGGATCCCCGACCTGAAGATTTATCTACTGGACGCGCATGGCCAGCCGGTGCCGCTCGGTGCGGTTGGCGA
This sequence comes from Mycetohabitans sp. B2, assembly GCF_021733735.1. NCBI lineage: Bacteria > Pseudomonadati > Pseudomonadota > Betaproteobacteria > Burkholderiales > Burkholderiaceae > Mycetohabitans > Mycetohabitans sp. B2. The sequence continues at coordinate 1,025 of NZ_JAHKSP010000094.1, read as the reverse complement.
GTTATACATCGGTGGCGCGGGGGTCGCACGAGGCTATTTGAATCGCCCAGAACTCACGGCTGAGCGCTTTGTGCGCGATCCGTTCTCGGATGCCCCCGATGCGCGAATGTACAAGACGGGTGATTTGGCGCGTTATTTGCCCGATGGCAACCTGGAGTTTGTTGGGCGTAACGATGAGCAAGTGAAGATCCGCGGCTTTCGCATCGAGCCCGGTGAGATCGAGGCGTGCCTGATGCAACATGAGCAGGTGCGCGATGCGGTGGTGCTCGTGCGGGGTGAGAGCGTGGATAAGCGGCTTGTTGCCTATGTGGTGGCTGAGGCCGATGAGCAGCTGGCCAGCACGCTGCGCACGCACGTGGCCACTCACTTGCCCGAGTATATGGTGCCGGCTGCATTTGTGCGGTTGGATGCGTTGCCCTTGACGCCCAATGGTAAGCTCGATCGGCGTGCGCTACCTGAGCCAGACGCTGGTGCGCTTGCGCATCACGCGTATGAAGCGCCGCAAGGCGCGCTCGAGGCCACGCTCGCGACGATCTGGGCGGAGTTGCTCGGTGTCGAGTGTGTCGGTCGGCATGACAGTTTCTTTGCGCTCGGTGGCCATTCGCTGCTGGCAGTGCGCTTGATGAACCGGGTCAGGGCGCTGGGGACTGACGTGCCGCTCGCAACCCTGTTCGCATCGCCGACGCTGGCTGCGTTTGCGGCGGCGGTGAGTGCGCAACTGAACCAGCAAACCAGTGCGCTGCCTGAGATTACGCCAGTCTCGCGCGAAGGCGACTTGCCGCTGTCGTTCGCGCAGCAACGGTTGTGGTTTCTCGCACAGCTTGATGGTATCAATGGGACTTATCACATCCCGCTTGTATTGCGTGCGCGTGGGCCTTTCGATCGGGCCGCATGGCAACAGGCATTGGATGCACTGTTTGCTCGCCATGAAGCGCTGCGCTCGACGTTTGTGAGCGTCGAGGGCCAGCCGCAGGTGCGGCTATTGCCGGCCGACACGGGCGTGCCATTGCACTGGCACGATCTGC
>NZ_JAHKSP010000093.1:0-424 GCF_021733735.1 Mycetohabitans sp. B2 | reverse complement strand
CGCACGGCACTGGAGGCGCAAGCGCATCAGGACTTGCCGTTCGAGCAGGTGGTGGAGATTGCGCAGCCGCCGAGGCGGCTGGATCATACGCCGCTGTTCCAAGTGATGTTCGTGTGGCAGAGCAACGAGCGCGGCACGTGGGCCTTGCCGGGGCTGGAGGTCACGTCCGCTGGCCGGGACCACGAGGTGGCCAAGTTCGATTTGAACCTGCACATGCATGAAGTCGGTGGAGAGATGATCGGCGTTCTGCACTATGCGACGGCGTTGTTCGATCACGCGACGATCGAGCGGCACGTCGGCTATCTGCAAACGATGTTGCAGGCGATGGCCGCTGACACATCGCACCCGGTGACGCGCGTCGACTTGCTGTCGCCGGCCGAGCGCACGTTGCTGCTGCAGACGTGGAACGCGACGCAGCGGGACT
>NZ_JAHKSP010000092.1:0-3767 GCF_021733735.1 Mycetohabitans sp. B2 | reverse complement strand
GGGCAGGCGGGCCGAAACATGCGCGCGCAAGGTGCTCGCCAGTGGCTCGTCCGCTTCGGCCCGCACATACGCCACCAGCCGCTTGTCCGACCCCTCACCGCACGCGAGCACCACTGCATCCTGCACCTGCGGGTGCGCCGTTAAGCACGCTGCGATCTCGCCCAGTTCAATCCGAAAACCGCGGATCTTGACTTGCTCATCGTTGCGCCCCACGAACTCCAGATGGCCGTCCGGTAAATACCGTGCCAAATCCCCAGTCTTATACAGCCGCGCATCGGCGTCCTCTGAGAACGGATCCGGCACAAAGCGCTCGGCGGTCAGCGCCGGGCGGTTCCAATAGCCGCGCGCGACGCCTGCGCCACCGATGTATAGTTCACCGACTGCACCCAGGGGCACCGGCTGGCTGTGTGCGTCCAGCAAATAAATGCGCGTGTTGGCAATAGGTCGGCCAATCGGGACCGCACCGCTGAAGTCACGTGCACCACGCCATGCTGTGGCACACACGGTTGTCTCCGTGGGGCCGTAGGCATTAAAAACCGTGCTTTGGTCGACCAAGTTTCGAACCAACGTCGCACTGGGCGCTTCGCCTGCCAGAATCAGTGTTAAGGACAGACCAAAACTGGACAAATCTGCGCCATGTTGAAGCAGTGCTGGCGGTAAAGTCGCGTGCGTAATCGCATGGCTTGCCAAATAGTCCCACAAAGCATGCCGATCCTGCCGGGCCGCCTCGAGGGGCAAATACAACACTGCACCGCTGCCAAAGGCCATCCAGATTTCGGATGCACTCGCATCAAAGCTGAACGACGCAAACTGCAAAATGCGGCTGGTTGGCTGCACCCCAAAACAGGCAATCTGCGCCAGAGCAAGGTTCACCACGCCTCGATGCTCGACCATCACGCCCTTCGGGGTACCGGTGGAGCCCGACGTATAAATCACATACGCCAGATGCCGGGCCGTCAGGCCCGCCACCGACGGATTCGTGTCCGGCAACGCCGGCAAGGTAACCGGATCGAGCACCGTGCAGGATGCGAGCGCCGCGTCGCCTAACGCAGCGCGCCCGGCCGCATCCGCGAGCACAATGTTCGGGGATGCATCAACAAGAATGTGCGCCAAGCGCTCGCCCGGATACGCTGGATCCAGCGGCACATACGCACCCCCAGCCTTTAAAATCGCCAGCACCCCCACGACCAACGCGGCACTGCGCTGCACGCAGATCGCCACCCGTGCATCGGGCCTGACGCCCAACTCGATCAACTGGTGTGCGAGGCGATTAGCTTGTGCGTTCAGCTGCGCATAGCTCAGCGTCTGCGCTTCATACACCAGCGCCGGCGCCTCGGGCGTGCGCTCGACCTGCGCTTCGAACAACTGGTGCACGCACAAGTGCGACGGATAGTCCCGCTGCGTCGCATTCCACGTGTCAAGCAGCAACTGACGCTCCGCCTCGGGCAGCACCTGCAACCGCTGCACTGCGGTGTCGGGCACCGCCTCGAGCACGTCGGCCAAGCTGTGCAGCGCCCGCTGCATATACGCGCACACCCGCTCGGGCTCCAGCGGCGGCACGCTCTGGGCCGTTAGCCCCAACGACTGCCCATCATCTTCCACTGACAGCCCAATTGGATAATTGGTGCGCTCCTGCCCGCTCAACAGTTCCACACCCGATAGCCCGCTGCGCTCATTCGAGCCCATCGCATTGTGCCGGTAATTGAGCAGCGCACTGAAGAGCGGCGTGCCCGACGGCACGCCGTTGCAGCGCTGCGCGAGCGCCAGCGACGCATGCTCATGCTCGAGCAACGCCGCCAGCCGCGCATGCGTGCTCCGCACACACGCCTCCACACTGCCGTCCAAATCCACACGCAGTGGCAACGTATTGATAAAGAGCCCCATCGCACGATCGGCACCCTCACCCGCTTGCATCCGACCGAACAGTACGGTGCCAAACACCACGCGTGATTGGCCGCTCGCGCGCGCCAGCACCTGCGCCCATGCCAAATGACATAGGCTCGCCAGACTGACGCCCAACCGTTTGGCGTGCCCGCGCAGCCGGTCGTTCAACGCCGGCGGCAGCATCCGGTGGGCTTCGCTCACGTCACTGCCGTCGCGCTGTACCTGTGCGAGCCCAAACGGCAAGGTCGGCTCCACGTCCGCGAGCAGCTCGGTAAAAAAGCGCGCATGCTCGGCTTCACTGACACCCAACCTGGCTTGCGCGACCAGATGACGGAACGGCTGCGCCGGCGGTAGGGTGTCGCCTCGACCCTCGATGAACGCCCGCACCTGCGCGTGCATCACCTCCAGCGTCGAGTGATCGCCAATCAAATGGTGCAGCCGCTGCGTGAGTAGCCAGCGCCCCCTACTCTCCTGCGCAATCGCACAGTGCAGCAGCGGCGCTTGCGTCAGATCCAGCCGCGTGTGACGCGGATCAAAGCGCCGCGCCAATTGCGCCGCAATCGGCCCGTCAGCGGCATCCAGCGTCAGCTCGGTCACCGGCAACCGCACGTGGCGCCACACCACTTGCGCAGGCGTGGACACGCCTTCCCAGACGAACGCGGTGCGCAAAATATCGTGGCGATCAATCACCTGCTGCAGCGCGTGCAGATACTGGTCAAGCCGCGCGCGACTGTCGAAAGCCAGCTGCACCATCAGCAGATATGGATCGCCTGTGCTGGCCAGCAGATGGTGAAACAGTAGCCCGTCTTGCAGCGGCGACAGGGCATAAATGTCCTGGATATTGGCCCCCCCTCCCGGCACCTGCTCGACAATCTTATCAATGTCCGCTTGCGTCAGCTCAATGAGCGGCAGCATCGACGGCGTAATCGCCGTTGTGTCAGGCGTGATCGCGTTCGCAGGCACCACCACGTCACGGCGCTGGCCCAACGTCTGCGCCAATGCAGTGAGCGTCGGTGCCTCAAATAGCGCCCGCACTGACACACTCAAGCCCCGACGCCGCAGACGTTCAATGAGCTGCACCGCCAGCAGCGAGTGGCCCCCGAGCGCAAAGAAGCTGTCGTGCCGACCCACACGCTTCACACCCAAGAGCTCAGCCCAAATCTCGGCTAACGTCGTCTCCAGCTCGCCTTGCGGCGCTTCATACGCTTGATGCGCCAGTGCCTCGTCATCCGGTGCGGGCAGTGCACGCCGATCGAGCTTGCCGTTGGGCGTCAGCGGCCACGCGTCCACTTGCACAAACGCACTGGGCACCATATACTCAGGCAGCTTCGCCGCCACCTGCGCGCGCAGTGTGCTCGCCAGTGGCTCGTCCGCTTCGGCCCGCACATACGCCACCAGCCGCTTAGCCGAGCCCTCGCCTGTTGCTAGCACCACCGCATCACGCACTTGCGGATGCGCCGTTAAGCACGCCTCAATCTCACCCAGTTCAATCCGAAAACCGCGGATCTTGACTTGCTCATCGTTGCGCCCCACGAACTCCAGATTGCCGTCCGGTAAATACCGTGCCAAATCCCCAGTCTTATACAGCCGCGCATCGGCGTCCTCTGAGAACGGATCCGGCACAAAGCGCTCGGCGGTCAGCGCCGGGCGGTTCCAATAGCCGCGTGCCACGCCTGCGCCACCGATGTACAGTTCACCAACCGCACCCAGTGGCACTGGCTGCCCGGGCGCATCGAGCAGATAGATCCTTGTGTTCGCAATCGGCCGGCCGATTGGCACGGTGTCCTCTGTGTAGTTTGCCGGGCAGCTCCAGGCCGTCACATCAATTGCCGCTTCCGTCGGACCATACAAGTTATACAGCTGCGCGCTCGGTAACAGTGTTT
>NZ_JAHKSP010000091.1:0-1650 GCF_021733735.1 Mycetohabitans sp. B2 | reverse complement strand
CGATGCACGCGTGGCCATTTGTGTCGAGCGCTCACCCGCGATGGTAGTCGGACTGCTCGCGATTCTAAAGGCCGGCGGCGCGTACGTGCCGCTGGACCCAGTGTATCCGGGCGAGCGCCTCGCGCATATCCTTACGGACGCGGCACCCGCCATTGTGTTCGCGGATGCAGCGGGCTGGACCGCGCTGGGGGACACGGCGCTCGCGTCGCGCACGGTACTTGATCCGAATGAATTGCCCGAGTTGGCTGGCACCAATCCAGCGGTGCCAGGCTTGACCGCGCGCGATCTGGCGTATGTGATTTATACGTCGGGCTCCACCGGCACCCCGAAGGGCGTCATGGTGCCGCACTGTGGTGTGGTGAACCTTGCGCAGGCGCAAATTGCCTGCTTTGGCGTCAACGCTCGCAGCCGCATTTTGCAGTTTGCGTCGTTCAGTTTTGATGCGAGCAGCTCGGAAATGGTGATGGCCTTTGGCAGCGGGGCGACCTTGTATCTGCCACCCAAGGCGGTTCGTCATGACCGACGTGGGCTGTGGGATTATTTAGCACGACATGCGATCACGCATGCCACCTTACCCCCTGCACTACTTCAGCATAGCGAAGATTTACTGAGCCTAAGCCTCCCCCTAACGGTGATCCTAGCAGGCGAAGCGCCCAGTTCGACATTGATTCAAGCCTTGGCCAAGCAAGGCACCGTCTTTAATGCGTATGGCCCAACGGAGGCCACGGTTTGTGCCACGATATGGCGTGGCCTCCGTGATTTTGACGGCAAAGTCGTCCCGATTGGCCGGCCGATTGCGAACACACGACTTTACCTGCTCGATGCACACAAGCAGCCGGTGCCGCTCGGTGCGGTGGGTGAGCTCTATATTGGCGGCGTGGGTGTTGCGCGTGGCTACCTGAACCGCCCGGAGCTGACAGCCGAGCGTTTTATGCGCGATCCGTTCACGGACGAGCCGGATGCGCGGATGTACAGGACGGGGGATGTGGCGCGGTATTTGCCCGATGGCAATTTAGAATTTCTGGGCCGCAATGACCATCAAGTCAAGATTCGCGGGTTTCGCATTGAGCCGGGCGAGATCGAAGCGTGCCTGAACTCACATCCCCAGGTGCATGATGCGCTCGTGCTGACGCGCGGCGACGGCGACGAGAAGCGGCTGGTCGCCTATGTGCGGGCCGAGCCCGATGACGCGTTGGCCAACACGCTGCGTGCGTATGTGGCCGCTCGCTTGCCTGACTATATGGTGCCGGGCGCATTCGTGCGGCTTGACGTGTGGCCGCTGACACCCAACGGCAAGCTCGATCGGCGTGCGCTGCCCGCGCCCGATAGCCATGCGCTCGTGCACCAAGTGTATGAAGCGCCGCAGGGCGAACTTGAGACGGCGTTGGCGGCGATCTGGGCTGAGCTATTGGGCGTCGAGCGCGTGGGTCGGCACGATAGCTTCTTTGCGCTCGGTGGCCATTCGCTGCTCGCGGTGCGCTTGATGAATCGAGTGAGTGCACTCGGTGCCGACGTGCCCCTGGCTACGCTGTTCGCATCACCGACGCTGGCCGCGTTCGCGGCGGCGATCGATGCGCGATGTCATCACGGTACCGGTACGCTGCCTGAGATTGCGCCGGTGTCGCGCGAAGGCCATTTGCCGCTGTCGTT
>NZ_JAHKSP010000090.1:0-510 GCF_021733735.1 Mycetohabitans sp. B2 | reverse complement strand
ATAGCTTGACGACGCGCACGTTAAGTACCGAGGATATCGTCAACTACGCCGATTACAAGGCTAGTAGCGTGGGCCTGAGCGGGGGTTATAGTTTAGGCGGCAGTGGTCGTGGCGAAGACCTGGAAGGGGTGGGCACGACCCAGTCCGGGCAGGCGGCGACGGGCGCCGAGCAAGTCCCGGGTAGCAAGCTGCCGTCGACCCCGGGCGGATTCAGCGTTGCGCCGCCCAGCGTGATGGCCGCTTCGGGCAAGGCCAGCAGCACGACGCTGAGCGGGATCAGCGCCGGTACGATTCACATTACGGACGAGGCACAACAGCAAGCTTTGACGGGGCAAGACGTTGCGCAAAGCCTGGCCGGGCTGAACCAGCAAGTGTGGAGCGGGCAAGATGGCGATAACGCGCTCAAGCCGATCTTTGACAAGCAGAAGATTCAGGCAGGGTTCGAGATGGCGAATCAGCTGACGCATCAAATCGGCACGTTCGTGGGTCATCGTCAAGCGCAACTGGATG
>NZ_JAHKSP010000089.1:0-699 GCF_021733735.1 Mycetohabitans sp. B2 | reverse complement strand
TTGTTAGGCATGAACCGGGCGCTGTTGACCAAGGGCATCAGCCGATTTGCGATTCCAGTCATGGCCGGTTCAGTCGCAGCCGCCGTGATCGGCACTATCACCGGCATGGTCTTTGGCTTAGACGCATCGGATGCGTTTTTCTATATCGTGGTGCCCATCATGGCCGGGGGCATTGGCGAAGGTGCATTGCCGCTCACGTTAGGCTATGCCGCGCTGCTGCAGCTGCCACAAGAACAGCTGTTTGCGCGGGTAGTACCCGCTGTCGTGCTGGGCAACTTGAGTGCCATTATATGCGCGGCAGCGTTTGAACAAATTAGTCGACGATGCCGACGTCATTCCGATGACCTTGCCGCGTCCGCTCAGGCCCATTCGATAATAAGTCGCGAGCCCGTCACCGTTGAGCAAGTTGCCGCGGCGGGCATCATGGCAATTAGTTTGTATTTGGCAGGTCTGGTCCTGCAACATTTCACCCATCTGCCTGCGATACTGGGCATGTTGGCTCTGGCGGTGGTCGTCAAGTTAAGCGGTGCCGTGCCTGCCCAGCTTGAATACGGCGCGCACTGGGTCTATTGTTTCTTTGCCCGCGCGGTCACCTATCCACTCATGTTTGGCATCGGCATCACGCTGATGCCATGGGGAGCGTTGCTCGCTGCGCTGACTTTAGCGCATTTTGTCACCACCCTGGTGACCGTGCTTACG
>NZ_JAHKSP010000088.1:0-1290 GCF_021733735.1 Mycetohabitans sp. B2 | reverse complement strand
CGCGATTTGCTTGAAATGCTGATAGGCCGCACTGTCCTCTGGGTATTCCGCATAGCATTTCGCCATCGCACAGGCTGCTGCCGCCAGCCGAGCTTCTTTAACTTCGTCTTTTCCTGCGAGTTCTCTGATACGCTGCTTCTCTTCTATATGCAACTGCCGATTGAAGCGATCGACGTTGTACGCCGCCTGCGCCCCTTGGGCCCCACCGACCACACCTCCCGCCACGCTCGACATCACATTCGCCACAATGTTGCCCAGCGTCTTGTCCAAGTCCGCATTACCAGTCGGCTTTTGCTGCGCAATCTGTCGGCTCACCTCATCGAGCTTATTCGCCAGCAACGCCGACACCAACGACCCTGCGCCGCTGTGCGCCGCCCCCAGCAGCCCTCCGCCAATGCCCCCCACCAGTGAACTGCCCGCGCTCTGCAATCCAACACGGTAGCTCCCGCTTTCACCCCATTGGTCCGCTTCAGCTAGATACTGCTGCTTTAGTTGCGGATCGTCGCTCTCCTCGGCCGCCTTGAGCAAAGCGTCGCGCTTAGCATCCGCCACACCCCCGATCCGCCGCGCAACCGCCTCGCCGGCGTCACGCATCGCGCTCATCAGCTCACCCTGATTCTGCAAACTCTGCTGGACGTCCGGCGTCTTGTCCACCTGGCCGTTCAGATTCGTCGTATGGCGGTTCAGCCCCGCGATATCTTGCTTTTGCTGATCGGGGTTCGTGATTTCGATCTCAGCATCGCTGATCGCGCTTTGCGTGCGGGCACGACTACTGCCACTCTCGCTCAGATACAGCGGCGACGCCCCCCCGGCATTCTTGCCCGAAGTCGATCCGGTCGGCTTGTACACATTGCCGCCGTCGCCTGTCGTCGCGCCACCGCTAATGCCCAAGGTGCTCGCCTGGTAATCCGAGTGGTTCTCGATAGCCGAGTAGCTCAGCGTGCCAGTCTTCAGGCGATTCTGATCTTTCGCGGCCTCGCTCGAGATATACGCACCCTTCAGATCGGTGTTGCCCTTCACGGCAATGTCAAAACCGCCTTGGCCGGCCTGCATCCCCGCCTGTTCGGCAACGCTCGCGTAGTTGCCACGCGCGTTACCGTTCTGTACGTTGAAACTGGCACTGCCCCCACCCTGGCTCACGTTAAGCCCGACGCCCGCGCTATGCTGGTGCGCCGCACTCACGCTAGTGTCCTGGACGCTCACCACATTTAGGTCGCCCTGTACGTCAGCGACCACCCGATTGCCCTTCACGTTCGCGCCCACGACGTTCGTATCGCCACCGCTCTTGAG
>NZ_JAHKSP010000087.1:0-3591 GCF_021733735.1 Mycetohabitans sp. B2 | reverse complement strand
CGCTACATCGAATGCGCCAGCAACTGGTCCGGATCCGCGTCATGCAAGTCAATCAATTGCGAGGATTACTCTATGAATTCGGCGTCGTTTTGCCACAAGGGCGACGCCCATCGATCCAGGCCGCTCAAGCGGCGATCGCGACGCTGGCCGATCAGTTTCCGACAATGCTGATCGATAGTCTTCGGGATCAATTGTCTCGACTTCATCTGCTCGACGAGCAAATTCAACGCATCGAGCAGCGCATCCTCGAATGGCGACGCGGTGACCCAGCATGCCGTTGTATCTCGGAAATTCCGGGTGTTGGCCTGTTGACGGCAACTGCAGCGGTGTCGGTTATCGGTCAAGCGAAAACCTTCCGCTCCGGTCGGGAATTTGCGGCCTACCTTGGCCTCGTGCCGCGACAGAACAGCTCGGGTGGCAAAGTCCGGCTGGGCGGCATCAGCAAACGCGGTGACGTCTATTTACGTACCTTACTGATTCACGGTGCACGATCAGTCATCTCGAGTTCGAAACACTTACCAGAGCGATTACGTGCTCTATTAACTCGACGGCCGACAAACGTCGTCGCTGTCGCGCTGGCCAACAAGATGGCGCGAACGATCTGGGCGCTGCTGGCGTACGAGCGAACGTATCAGGCAGCACCAGCGCAGTGATCACGCTTTAAGGCCTAACCCATCCATGGTTGCACAGGTGTATTGAACGATGGCAAGACAGGTTGGATCGCGCGAAGGCAAGCCTGAGACATTTCTCGGACCTCGAGTCCGCTAATTAGATTAGGACCTTTGCGGCGCAATCCATCGGGGCCGGCGGGCACGCCCGCGATCGAGTCCGGATATAAGTCCGCAACCACCCTCCTGCCACGCACAATCGCCTTGCAAATGGGAGGCGACCATATAAGGAATGTCGTCGCGACGTACTTCTGGCCGTTGCGTTTAAGCAAACGAAGCATTGTTTCGCCGCTGATCGAAATGTCCAGCCGCTGCGCCAGGCGCACCCGCGGCACCACTGAGCGCCAAGCCCACCTGCCACAGCACCGTCTGTGCTCGGGGTGTGCGACGCTGCTGACGCGCGCCGAATGGCGCAAGGCATTGGGCGAATGTTCGCCGGCGGCATGTTGTGTTATCTCAACGAAAGTGCTGCACATGGATTTCCATGTGTGACGCGGTGGCCGCTACACGGCAGGCTCTCAACGCGTCGTCGGTACCATCGGTGTATCCGGGAGCTTGTCGCTCCACACGCCGTGCAGTGCGCAACGAGCCCTTGATGTTTCAGTGCAACGATGAGCCGATTGCCGATTATCTGACAACGTGTGTACGGTGAGCCTCGGGATGGTGGAATATAACTGAGCCTGCACCATCATTTATTTGATCCGCACGTTGTTTCGGCTGCGTGCTGCTTACCATTGCCAGTTTCGCACGAGCTTCTTCAGCAGTGTGCGTTGCCAACAGACAATGTAACAGCTGCCGCATATGGGCATTGCACTATCCGCCAAGAACATGGCGTTTAAACTCCATCGCTGTGCTCAGCTTCCCGCTTTTAGCTAACCTGCCGTGCAGGCCTCGCTTCATATTGCGCCGTTTCTTTTTATCGATTGCCGAGTTTGCTAGCCGGCCCACGACATATCATGACCTGCCGCCCGAACTGATTGAGCAGATCGGTGACTACGTGCCCGTCCAAGACGTGGGAAATTTTTCAGCAGTCGATCGTCGTACGTATCATGCGATGCACAGTCGGCGCGTAGTCTACCGCTACTGGCAACGAGCCAACCAAGTCGTCAGTCTCGCGTCAGTCAATCAGCTGCTCAATGAAATGGATGGCACGCTCGCCGATCCAGCGCAGCACGTCGAGCCGATTGAGGCGTTGCGCCAGCGTTTGGAAGCGTTGCCGTATCGCGAGCAAGGCGAAGCCTTCAAGCGCATGTACTCGGCGGCACAGCGCATTTCGAAGGATGGCGTGCAGATACAAAAAGCGCTGTTGTTGCACTCATTGCGCGGTTTTCATTGGAGCCATAGTGATGAATTATTCGACTTCGCTTACGCGATGGCGCAGCGGCGTGCGCCCGAGGAGGAGAATGTCTGGACGGAACTCGCTGACAGTTTGGAGTCGTTGTTGTTTGGCTCAGCTGAGTTTGTCGAGCGTTATCAAGCGCTCGTGGCTCGGCTTGCATCCTTGAGGGTGTCCGAGCAAGCGGAGCTGATTCCGGTATTGTGTCTGCGAATGATTCACTTCGGTGGAAGCAACAACCGCCTCCCTGGACTGTATGCGGTGTTACGCGAACACGCGTTGCAGCTGCCGCCCTCTGTGCAAGGCGCACCGGTTGGCATGTTAGCCAGTGCCATATGGGTCTTGCCATACGCGGAGCGGCTCGCACAGTACACGCAGCTGCGTGATGTGGCGCTATCGCTACCTGACGAGCAGTTGGGCATTGCGCTACGCGATCTTCCAGCGGGGTTGACGAGGTTACCGAGCGAGCATCATGCACACGAATTCCAGTTACTGGTGCCGGCATTACTGCGCGTACTGCCAGCGCAGCGTGCGCAGGTCACACTCGGCCTACTCATGTATACTTACAGACTAGACGATGCACTGGTACAGTGGGTCTGGCAGCAGGGCTTGAGTCTACTGAATGGCGCGGGCGAAGTCGCTTTATGCGATGTGCTTAGTAGGCTTCGAGCGCAGGGTGCGATAGGTAACTTAGACGATCGTCAATGGAATATAGCGAGGGTTGAGATCACCCGCTTTATGGAAGCCAACCAGTTCTCCGAGCCGGCCCGGGCGCGAATTCAGGACAGTGTGCCTTGGTTCAGAAGTCGGTCACATTAACCTGCGGCTGAACCAGCATGCTTCGTTTACTCGGAGGGTCCTTCGAGCTAGGCAGGGTGATGCCAGTTCACCGGCTACCTTCAAGTGGTGAACCACTACCCTAGGATTCGTCATGGACCGCCGGATGTCAACAGCAACTTAGAAGTGGCTCTTCCATGCTTCGTGTGAACCTATGGGCCAGCGGCGTACCTGAAATGCGGCGATTAGGGTAAGTCTCGGCCACGACTATAATGCAGTACACGCAGCACTGCTGACCCCCTACAGTAACGGCATCGTCGAGGGCCATGTCAATCGGCTCAAGTTTCTCAAGCGACAGATGGATAGCCGCGCCGGCTTTCAGCTGCTTCGTACTCGCGTGTTGAATCGATGCTGGACCGAGGCACAAATTTCACACAAAGTGTGGAAGAGCTATTTTCAACGTGCTGCTGACAACTTCTTTACGGCCGTCGGTGCGAATACCCAGCCCCAGATACACCGCCTTGTTCTTGACCGTGCCTTCGTCTCGGATCTTCAAGCGCAATGCGTCGAAATACATAGCCTATCGATAGTAGTCTTCTTCCCGTTGCGAACGTACCGCGAGGATCGTGACCGTGCGTCCTTCCTCAATCTCGAACAGCATGACATAACCCGATGAGCCAAACGATACAATCAATTCGCGCAGGAACGGATTTTCCCCTTCAGCCTTGCGGCACGTAAACGGAAAGGTACGCAGTACGTCGACACCCCGGTGGATCGCGTCGAGCGCGCGGGCAGCCGCATCCAAGTCCT
>NZ_JAHKSP010000086.1:0-454 GCF_021733735.1 Mycetohabitans sp. B2 | reverse complement strand
TCATCGCCGCACGGACGCGGCTGGATATCGGTGCAAGCAGGCTGAGCGGAGCGGGCCGTTTGCGGTCCGACGGCGATTTAAACTTGGCGCTGCAGCAGGACTTTGACAACGAGAACGAAGTGACTGCCAACGGCCATGCCGTCGTTCGCACGGAGGGACAACTGACCAACCGCGGTGTTCTTCAAGCAGGCGAGCTCGAAGTACACGGCGCGCAGATCGACAATACCGTCGGTGGCCGGATCAACGGGAACCGCGTGGGGATGTCCACCGGGGGCAAGCTGTCTAACCGTGGCCTAATTGACGGAGCGCAGTCGCGCATCGAGGCCGACGCGGTGGACAATGTCGGCCCGGGCCGTCTCTACGGTGATCAACTTACGCTGCAGGCCAACACCGTTGACAATCGCCAGGAGGACGGCCAGGCTGCGGTCATCGCCGCACGGACGCGGCTGGATAT
>NZ_JAHKSP010000085.1:0-602 GCF_021733735.1 Mycetohabitans sp. B2 | reverse complement strand
CAGCCGCAGGTGCGGCTATTGCCGGCCGACACGGGCGTGCCATTGCACTGGCACGATCTGCGCGGCGTGCCCGATGCTGACGCGCAGCTGGCACGTCTAAGTCACAGCGAAGCGCGTGCACCGTTCGATCTGGTGCACGGGCCGTTGATCCGCTCGTGTGGTATCCAATTAACCGACGACGAACACGTACTGCTGCTCACAAAGCATCATATCGTGTCGGACGGTTGGTCGATTGGCGTGCTGGTGCGCGAGCTCAGCGCGCTGTATGCAACGCGCGTCGGGGCGCCAGCCGAGTCCTTACCCGCGCTGGCGATTCAGTATCCGGATTACGCGGCCTGGCAACGTCAGTGGCTGTCGGGCGAGCGACTGGAAGATCAGAGTGACTACTGGCGCGCGACACTGGCCGATGCCCCCGTGCTGCTGGAGTTGCCAACCGACCGACCGCGTCCGGCGCAGCAATCGTTTGCCGGTGCACACGTGCCGGTGCAGATCGATGCACAAACCACGCGTGTGCTGAAGCAGCTAAGCGCTGAACACGGCACGACGCTATTTATGACAGTGCTCGCGGCGTGGAGTGCGGTGCTCGCGCGCTTGTCGGGCCA
>NZ_JAHKSP010000084.1:0-350 GCF_021733735.1 Mycetohabitans sp. B2 | reverse complement strand
GTATTTGACTTCGCTCACGCTTTAGTGGCACAGCGCGAGCCCGAGCAGGACAATGTCTGGCAGGTACTGGCGAACGGGTTGTTCAATTTCAACAGCGGCTCACCAGAAGTCATCGAGCGTTATCAGGCACTCTGGGCGCGGCTGCCGTCGTTGAACGTGTCTGAGCAAGCGGGGCTGATTTCGGCCTTGGTCGGGCTACTGGGGCATTTGCATTCGGATAGGGCACACCCGAGTCAATCCGCGCAGTACGCGTTTTTGTGCGAACAGGCTCTACGCCTCCCCCCCTCTTATCTGAGGTTTACCCACAAATATGGGTCACTCGTTTTGCCTGAAGATGCGATACATCTTGG
>NZ_JAHKSP010000083.1:0-419 GCF_021733735.1 Mycetohabitans sp. B2 | reverse complement strand
GTGTGCAGCACGGCATCGACGCCGCCGTCTTGGTCACCGAGCACGGCGGGTTGGGCCATACCTCGGCGATCTACGCCAACGACGACGACGTCATCGAGGCATACGGGTTGGCGGTTCGCACCGGCCGCATCCTGGTCAACGCGCCAACCGCGGTCGGAGCGCTCGGCGGGGTCTACAACAATCTGACACCCACGTTCTCGCTGGGCTGTGGCACCTGGGGCGGATCGAGCACCACCGAGAACGTCAACTATCGCCAGTTGCTCAACATCAAGACGGTGTCGCGGCGGCGCACGCCGCCGCAATGGTTCCGCGTGCCGTCCAACACCTACTTCAACGAAGGGGCACTGGACAATCTGCGCGAGCTCGACTGCGAGACCGTCGTGGTGGTAACCGACGCACTGACCGAGGAGCGCGGCGTG
>NZ_JAHKSP010000082.1:0-155171 GCF_021733735.1 Mycetohabitans sp. B2 | reverse complement strand
CTACCCGCTTCTCTTCCGGCTGCTCTTGAACTACCCGCTTCTCTTCCGGCTGCTCTTGAGCTACCCGCTTCTCTTCCGGCTGCTCTTGAGCTACCCGCTTCTCTTCCGGCTGCTCTTGAACTACCCGCTTCTCTTCCGGCTGCTCTTGAGCTACCCGCTTCTCTTCCGGCTGCTCTTGAACTACCCGCTTCTCTTCCGGCTGCTCTTGAACTACCCGCTTCTCTTCCGGCTGCTCTTGAGCTACCCGCTTCTCTTCCGGCTGCTCTTGAGCTACCCGCTTCTCTTCCGGCTGCTCTTGAACTACCCGCTTCTCTTCCGGCTGCTCTTGAACTACCCGCTTCTCTTCCGGCTGCTCTTGAGCTACCCGCTTCTCTTCCGGCTGCTCTTGAGCTACCCGCTTCGCTTCCGGCTGCTCTTGAACTACCCGCTTCTCTTCCTGCTCCTTTTGATCCTGCAACAACTTTTCGACTACCCGCTTCGCTTCCTGCTCCTCTTGAGCTCTTCGCCGCGCTTCCTGCCTATCTAGAACTGACTGCCGTGCTCCCTGCTCTTTTTTCTGCTTCTTCTGCGCCTTTTTACTTAGCCCTGCCGGTTGCTCAGAATTGGAAGAACCCGATACGTGCAACTTGTTTTTCCTTTCTTCTGTAGCATTTACGTCCGTGCTATCTACTGCGAAATAGACGACCGCGCACGACATAATCGCGCGCAGCACGCGGTTTGATGAAAATAAACGGATACGTTCCGCACATTGACCGGGAGTGAATTTTAATTTCATATCTTCAAAAAACGTCAATTTATTATTAAACTAACAAGTTAATAATTCTAAGAATACACAACAAGACTTTTCCTGCTTGCACAAGCAGCAAGCTGGCTCTTTCACGCTGTCCTTCTATAAGCCGTCGACGGATGACCCCCGGCACTCTAACGACTTACTGACGATTTGCTTACAGTGACTGCGCTATAGGGTAAGAAAATGTCGGATAAGGACCTGGAATGATCTTCTCAGTATCGAAAACATTGAGCGCCACCTGACTGATGCCGACTACAAACCCGCGTAATAGATTTGACTTCAACATTAATTACGGATTTGCAGAAAAGCAAATGCCGAAATGAACAGATACGACGGCGATTGCGCTTGTCGACGCTCCGACCTGATCTTCGCCGCTATACTGCTTGGCAAGCCCAGTAACGTCGCCGTCTAACCAATGAAGCAGAAAACGGTCTGGAGTTGGACATGGCACAAAAGTAGCCTAACGCAGAAAGGCTACTTCAACATGCACTTCGGCGCTGACCACACGGTGCCGACGACATCACGCTTGGATGTGATGTGCGGACACGAGTGCACGCAGTTCTCCACAGATTTTGTGAACGTCCCTGTGAATATCCTCGGGACAAACGACGCAAGTGCTTGAGCCCGCGGCATTTGTTTCCCCCCGCGCAATAACGGGCAACGAGCAGCTGACCTTGAGCAGCTTGTGCCAGCCGGCACCGCTGTCGCGCCACATCGGCTGGCTTGATGTCACCGACCCAAGCGGCACATGCTACTTCGGGGTGAACGGATAGTGCTACCTGACAGCGAATGAATAGCGGCCATGCGTGCGGCACCCGTCCAAAGCGACAGCCACCAGTTCACGGCATAAACACCAGGCGCCATTGCATCGAGCGCGATCGAGACGCGCTCGTGAGCTGCCGGCTCGACGACCGAGTGGGACATGCACAAGCGCAAGTGGCGCAGCGGCAAAAACAACACGACGAGCCACAGACACGCGAGCCGAGACCGGCAAGCGAAGATCGTTCTCACGACGAACTCTCATTGAATTGAATGACACCGCTCAGCATCCGACGGGTGTCGCAGCCACCAACGTTCAAGCATACGCCGGCTTATTCACAAATTTTGTTTGCAACGATGTGGACAACCATTGGATACACATGCTAAATGCCTGTCGCACCAACAGAAAACGGGGCTGCTACGGCTTGGTGCAGCGGCGTGCGGTACCGACGCAATCGCCGCTGCAATCAGGACAATAGTGACGCGCGGCCAGGCCGGCGCCACGCCATCCTTCACTGCTGCATGGCACAGGCGTGCCGATCGACTCGCCCCCCTCCTGCGCATAGAACACCGGCTCGCCGGCCAAGCCGCGTGCAATCATTGAATCGATTTCCACGTCGCCGAACGCCGCCCGTAGCGCATCCACGAATACTGCCACCTGCGGCATCGAGCGGCGCATGGGTTTGCCGGGCATTGCGGCACCTCCGGGAAAACGCCACTTGCGCCAATACCTGTATAAATATACAGTATACGAACGCAAGGAGATAAAGATGGACGATGCATTTTTCTCGGAACGGGCGTTCGATCGCGCCGCCGCCGATCTGCGGCGAATCGTGCATGCGATCGCCGGCCGATATCGGGTCCGCGGCGAGCCGCTGACATGGCGGCGCCTTCACGACATCGAAGCAGAGGCGCTGTCCGACCTCGGGCTGAGCTGCCGCCACGACGCCTCGTTGCTTGCCCTGTTCTCACCATCGCTGGAGCACGACTTCCCGCACTCGGACGAGGTGGTGTGCGTGTCAGGCGCGCAACGCGTGCCACTGATTACGTGGTTCGTGTTCGACGTCTATGATCTGGTCGCGACGCCGGCGCCCCGGCCGCCGCAAGTCCAATACAAAACGGCCGCAATGTCATAGACCGTGCAGGCGCGTCGGCAGCCGGTGCCGATATCGGCATTGGTGTCGGTATCAGTGCCAATGCCATCGGACAGCACACCGGTGTTCCGGCGCTGATACAGTGAGTCGATCAAAAGGACACCGCTCCACCACTACACATACACCCGCAGTCGGACCACGCTGCCTGGCATTGCCCTATGAAATTGCGCGCGACGCTCGTGCCATTGCTCTACCTGGCGTGTATCGCGATAGCCGCGCTGGCTTGCACGGAAATGGCCCCGGATGACGGTCCGGCCTATGGTGCCGAATTCGAGGCTTCGACTAACCGGCGGCACGGCTTGAACGGTATCCCGAACTGGCGCGTGCCAACCGCGACGCTGATCGAATTTGAGTATCTCGGCCACACGCACACATGCAGGATCCACCGGCCTTCCACCAGGCACTGCTCGATTGGCTAGACCGTACGAACCGGTAGTTTGCCGCGGTGTCGTGTTATCCCCAGAATATGTTGGGAAGGCTGTGGATAAGCTGGGCATACGCAGCGCAAGCCGTTGACAGAACGGCAATTGCCACCGACGATCGCACTGCGTGCAAACGCTGCCGGTGATACGTCCGGAACTCGCACTTGGCGGAACAGCGACCGCATCGGTCACGCCACCGCCTGCACGGGGGTCGGCCGCGCCGGCTAGCATGAACCCTATTCCCCGCATCATCGGCCCCGACGGCAATCCGATGCGCGTGACATACAACGTGCGCACCTAAACGCGATTCAACGCAACGTCGAGCGAAATGATTGCTGCGGCATCAGCCAGTGGTGATCATATTTGTACCACTTGCCTATAGACAGTCACCGTCCCGCCAGCACGCCATCGGGATGCCGTACGCGCCGCGATCGCTGGCGAACGCGAGGTGACGCGCGTACGCGCCATCAAGGATGGCGTTCAGCGTCTGGCGATCGTAAGCGCCCCGCCACACGTAATCCGCTCGATGACAAACCGAGCCCGCTCACTCACCGGCCCGCAAGGCAGCTCGACCAACCGGTAGCCCAGTGCGTCGTATGTCGACACCATCACATCGTACGTGCGCTGTGCTTCGTCGAAATCTTGCTTTCTTTCAGTATCTTGCACAAAGATCTCGCGCCAAGGAGGCGCAATGAATACCTGGCAGTTGTAGCGAAACGATTGCGCGGCGCGTAACACGTGTGGCGGCACTGGCAAGCCGCAAAGACGAAGATAACCCACGACATCGGGCACGCCTCGATCGAACAGGACCGGCACGCCGCACTCGCAAGCCAAATGATACGAGCGCATCTCCCAGCACAGCATCAGTTGCGCAAACAGCGCGGGATCATGCCATGGCAGCGCCGGACCGCCGATCCGTACCTGGTCTTGGATCACCCCCCTGCCTGCTTCGACTGAACGTGCATAGCCAGCCGCCTGCAGCGCGTCGAGCAGCGTGCTCTTGCCCGACCCTGGTCCCCCGGTGATCACATGGAAGCGGTCCACACAAATGAACTCATTATCTGCCATTGGCGTCGCCCCGATTCAATCCTTCACAGATTTAGCTATTCGCAGATCCACTATTTGCAAGCCCAGCTATTCGCAGATCGCCAGTGAGCGCGCCTGCATCGTCGCACGCCATAGGCGGTGCAGTTGCGGATCGCCGTTATACAGTTGAGTGACGCGGAACAGCAAGTCGTCCGGGACCTGCGGCAACGACGATGTCGCATATGAGGTCATGCCAGCGGCACCGCACAACGCCAACTGAATGGTCGGAGCGAGCGCAATCGCCTCGTCACGCGCGGCATCCATGCCGAGCAGAGCGGCGACCAGCGGTTCAATCAGCCATTCCGGACTTGATACGGCAACGTCCTGCCGTTCTGGAGCACGTTCTGGCCGTCAAAGTGCGGCTTGTCGCGATACGGCGATTTGGCCGCGTACATGAACAACGCAATGCGCGCCGACACATCCGGCCGATCTCGATCAGCAACAGGTGCAGCATCGATGTGCCGTCGAGCCTTGTTGGCGAGGACGGATCAATGGCCAGCGCGTCGCGCAGCCGGCTATACCGAGGCCCGCATACCGCACAACGATATTGGGCTGGTCGGTTGCGCGCCCCTGAATCACGGACATGAAACGGCGTTCGGAACCGGCATGCGCGAAGAACCCGCGACCTACACCCAACTACGGCCGTGCAGCGCCAGTGGCCGAGGACCCAACGATCACTTGCACACACCGGCTGCCAATGGCCGGACACACGTAGCGGCCAGTGGCCAGCGCCATGCCATCGCGCCCCGCCGCGAAGGCATCAGACGCTTGGCAGCCTGCGCGTCGCGGCGCGCTCCTCGGCGCGCACGTCGAGCAACCGGCGCATCGTTGCAAACAGTTCAGGATAATCCAGCGGTTTGCGCAGGAACGCGTCATAGCGGACGAACGCGGGCGGACTGGATTCGCCCGACACAAGAATGAACAGCGTGTCGGCAAGCGCGGGATGATTACGTATCGCCTGACACAATGCACTGCCCGACATTTTGGGCATACGCCAGTCGGCCACGACAATATCGATTTGTGTCGCATCGAGCAGTGCCAGCGCATGCCCGCCGTCGGTGGCGCTCTGCACCCCGTAGCCCTGCTGCGCGCAGCAAATGGCCCAGGCAGCAAGGGTTTCCGGGTCGTCGTCGACAAGGAGTACAGTCGTCGTCACGTTTAGCTCCAACCATCCGAGTGCCGCCGCTCCCGGATGCGGCAACTCGCGTGCACTCAAACATGTAAGAAAACCTTCGCGTGCACGATCGGCGACCGGTTCAGCGGGCGGACGCTCGTGTGCGAGCAAGCAGCACGCCCGCCAACGCGATGGCAAATCCGATCTATTGCACCGGCAGCAACGTTTCGCCCAAACGCCAGATAACTTTCTAATGCGGCCAACGGTGGCATCAGGAACAGCAGAGTCGTCGCCCGTGATGCGTCACCGCGTCGTGCCCTCCAAACCAACAAGGTCGTCGCGACACCCGACAGCATCGCGATACCCCACGCCAGCGATGCCCATAGTTGCGGCGCGGCGACAAAGCGGTGCTCGCCAAGCACCAGTGCGAGACCAGCGGCGATCAGCGCGGCGCCGGCGTTCTGTAACGCAGCGGCGCTGCTCAAGTGCGCGCTCGACAACGACATTTTCTGGTACAGCGTCCTCGCCGTGATCGTTAATACCGCGAAGATCACCGCGGTCACCACGATCCACTGCCCCATGCGGTCGCGCCGGCGACCGCATGGGGCAGCACAGCAGCGTCGTGTGCAGCGAGTTTAGGCAGCAGAACGAGCGCCACACCCGCCAAACCCACCCACAGGCCTGCCCAACCTCGCAACGAGAGCCGCTCTCCAAACAACCGCGATCAATGCCATGACTGCCGCCAATAGCGGTTGCAGCGCACCTAGCAGAGCCATCACGGCGAAGCCGAGTCCCTGCGCCACCGCCCAATAGCCCGCGCTGAGATAGAAGCCTTGCAGTAGCGCGTCGGCCAACAGAGGTTTGCCCGACTCACCGCGATCGAACCAGCGCACGTGCGCTACCCAGGCCGACACCACAGTAAACAGCAGTGCGGTGCCGGCAAAACGCCCTAGTCAATACAGGTTTGGGTCAGCGTACAGCGTGATTGCGCGCGCGACGATAAAACCCGTTGACCACAACGCGACAAACGCGGCAGCAACGACGAAAACCATGGAAGACGTGCTGTTCGCCAAATCGGCATTACTGCGCTGCGTAAAGCTCAGGTCTCGTTCAAACCTGCATGCGCAACGCCTGGGACAGCCTTGCCGCCAACCGCACGCCGCACAGCCGCGGGCGCCACAGCTGCGGCTTCCAGCCACGCGACGCCGCAGCCCCGCAGCGCCGATAAACATTATCGCCAGTTACTTAGAGTCGGTTGCCCAAGCCGGCACCGAGCGCACGCTTTTCGCCGAAACCGAGTGCGCACCAACGCCCTTTCGGGTGGTGGAATGGCGATATGCATCGCCATTCCATGCGCCCTGCGGCAATATCGCATCCAAGCCGGTGATCGTGTGCCGGTTGAACACGGGTTGCGCGATGCCGGCGTTACGCTGAGCACAATAGTCGAGCCAAGCGGCGCGTGCATACTTGCCGAGCGCGAGGACCGCTAACAAGTTGATCGTGGCCATCAGCCCCATGCTCAAGTCGGCCATCGACCAGATCAGCGGCAGCTTGCCGACGCTGCCAAACATCACCATGCCGAGCACCGCGAATCGGAACCCAATCAGCACATCCTTGCGCCGCGTGATGAACGTGACATTGCCTTCGGCACAGGCGTAGTTCCCCATGATCGACGAGAACGCGAGCATGAAGATTGCGCACGTCAGGAACGTCGCGCCCCAATCGCCCACATGGCTGGACATCGCGCGCTGGGTGAGCACTGCGCCCTCGACCGGCGCGCCAGGCTGGTACTCGCCGGACAACAAGATGATCAACGCCGTCGCGCTGCAGATCAGGATCGTGTCGACGAACACGCCGAGCATCTGGATCAGGCCCTGCGTGACAGGATGGCGCGTGGTCGCGGTCGCTGCCGCATTCGGCGCACTACCCATGCCCGCCTCGTTCGAGAACAGCCCACGCTTGATGCCGACCGCGACGATCTGGCTGATGGCGTAGCCCGCGACGCCACCGGCCGCCTGCTCGAGGCCGAACGCACTGCGCACGATCAACGCGATCATCGCCGGAAACGAACTCAAGTGCGCCAACAGCACGTAGCCGGCCAGCGCAAGGTAGCCGAAGGCCATCACCGGTACGAGGAACTGCGCGATGCGTGCAATGCGGCGAATCCCGCCAAAGATCACCGGCGCGATTAATACGATCAGTAAGCCCCCCGTGACGGCACGGTTTGTACCGAACGACGCATGCAGCGCGTCCGCGACCGAATTGGCTTGCACCGCGTTGAACACGAGGCCGAACGCAAGAATCAACGATGCGGCAAACACCATCCCGAGGCGTCTGGAACGCAATCCGACCCAGATATAGTAGGCCGGACCGCCACGAAAGGTATTGTCGTGATGGGACACCTTGAATATCTGCGCGAGCGTGGCCTCGACGAACGCGAGCGCCATGCCGAGCAGCGCGGTCAGCCACATCCAGAAGATCGCCCCAGGACCGCCGGCGCTCAATGCAACGGCAACACCCACGATGTTGCCCGTGCCGACCCGGCTCGCAAGCCCCGTAGCGAAGGCTTGGAACGAGGAAATGCCGTCGCCCTTGCGCTTGCCCTCGCCATCGTCGCAAAACAACGTCTGCACGCTCAGCGGCAGTGCGCGAAGCTGGATGCCGGCAAAGCGCCATGTGAACCATGCTCCCGCGCCCAGCAACAGCGCGATCAGCATGTAGTTCCACAACACTCCGTTCAGGTGGCCAATGGCCGATGCCAGAAAAACTCCCACGCTCATTCCTGTTACAACCCTTACGAATTGATTTCAGCGTCCGAATTTTACACATAACAAGCCGCCGCAGGGGTGGTTCCAGGAGAATTAATTACGGCTATTCGCTGTACCGCTGCTCGAATCGGTATTAATTACCTGAATCCATAACAATGAAAGGTTCGCTTGGAGGAAGTCAGTGGTCACCGCACGCCTCGCAGCCATGGTGGCTCGTCGAGGTTCCCGGCTAGTGCTAGCCAGGGTGACAAGCAGCGCGAGAAGGTACGTTAAGAACGCCAGAACTTGACTTATCGATAATTGCGGGTATTTCCTTATTGACGTCGCCTGTCGCGTCGCCCTAAACCACTGGCGGCCATCATTGATAGTCCACGGATTCCCCGTCGAATGCCCACTCGATTTGTCGGCTACACCGAGAGAACGCTGACACATAAAACGTACGCCCCCGCCATCCAACAGCACGCGGCCATTCGCTTCCCGAACCGTTTATTCGGATCCGACAGTCAAACAGAAACTGATAGCGGCGTAATGTGGACCCACCTCCTATCCTTCCGCCCATCATGAACATTAAGATCAACCCATTCCGCCAAGCCTGCCAATCCGTTTCGACACCCCGGGGCAATGTGACGACATCCAGCCATATCGCCGCAGGACGCGAGCGACCTTGGCAAAGCAAATTCGACGGCTTGCTTTCGCGCAACAAAAAGACGATATCGACGCAACCGCCAGCGGAAAAGCGGACCTCCACCGACTCGAAAACGTCACGGACAGCCCAGAATGTGGTCAAACGACTGAAACAGGTCTTCCGCCCATGCGGCTCGTCGGAAAGCAAGCTTTTGCCAGAGAACGAGCTTATTAAGCGGTTTCCTCAAGTTCCGCCACGCCCCGTCCCCGCTGACAATCGCGTCGGCGTTGGAACGAAAGCTTCTACACAAACCAGCACGACAAAGGGTGTTCCTCCACGCATCAAGCCACCCAAACGAAAAGACTCGCTCGTGCATCTGGCCACCCATGAGGCTGTCTCGGCTCTTCGAAGCAGTGGCTTTTCGTCAAAAGAGGCGTTCGCGAGGGTAAAAGCAGGCCAAGTCAACGTCAGAAAAGTCAAATTCGAAAAAGTCGAAGTCGAAGACAAAACAATGAAGGCCAAGTTGTTAAGCACAAAGACCCTACTCTCCGAAAGGGAGAAAACAGTGAAGGGTAATACTCTAAGGTTCGAGCAGCCCAAACATTTTGACTCGCTCGCGCAATGGGTCACCGATGAGATTAAGATATACGCGAGGGAAGGCAGAGAAAAATGATGCCAGCATCTTTACGCAAAAAGACCTTGGCTTCCGAAGGGTAGAAAACGGCGAAACAGTCGGGACGCTGGCTACCTGTCGAGCCTGGAAATCTCACTCCACCCATAGTCCACCCATAGGTCTGAGTAGATCGGATAAAGGTTCCGTGATGGAGTGACCCAGGGGAACCTGTCCCATATGGGGCCTTGCCGGAGCGGCAGAAACCGGGGCTCTGCGCATAGCGGCAAGCATCGAGCGGCGTGCCGGAGCCTGCCAGAGTCTTAGTGTGCCGGGATCATGAGACGATAACGGAAATAAATAAACGTCCTATGACCGAAGCAACAGTGACTAAAAAGAGCAAGAACCCGAAGGCGTTGAAGCTGCTCCCCGATGAACTGATGGGTCAACTGCTGGCGCGGATGCAAAGCAGGGATGCCGAGTCGATTTTGAGCGAATCGGGCTTAGCCGGGTAATTGAAGAAGCAACTGGCTGAGCGCATGCTCGCGGCGAAACTAACGCACCACCTGGAAAGCAAAGCCAAGCAAGACAACGATGGCAATCATCGCAATGGCACCAGAGCCCCAAGACGGTAACCACGTCCAATGGCGAGTTGAAGCTTGATATTTTACTTGACCGGCAAGCCACGCTCATCGTCTATGAACGGCCTGCCCACCCGAAGTGCCCTCCAAGGCCCCTTGTCCCGGATGATCATACCATACGCTTGAAACTTTGCGGCAGGCAGTCAATCAGTTCGCCATTCTGTTCGGCGACCGGTTCACGAACGCCATCAGTTGAGATCTTTTAACTGACCTCGGCACACAAGATCCCTGACCTATCCCCGTCTGGACACGCCGCGCTTCGCCTCGCCCGCCAATATCTCGGCTATGACCGAAACGGACAGTCTAACGGCCGTTACGCTACTCCTACTTTCTCTAGCATCGACGACCATCAGTGTGGAACGGATGCGTTATTCGTTCCGTCCCTTTTTTTGCACGATCGGTATTCCGGCATCCACTGCATCACGAAGTCCCGAACCGTTTGTACGGATCCGATATTCAAACAGAAACTGATGGCGGCGTATGTGAGCCACTCCTATCCTAACTACCATCATGAACATCAAGATCAACCCATTTCGCCAAGCACGCCAACCCGATCCGACACCCCGGGGCAATGTGACGACGTCCGGCAACACCGTCGCGGGACACGAGCGGTTTCGGCAAAGCAAATTCGACGTATTGCCTTCCCGCAAGAAAAAGACGATATCGACGCAACCGACAACGGAAAAGCAGGCCCCCTCCGACTGGAAAGCGTCACGGACATTCCGGAATGCGGCCAAGCTACTGAAAAAGGTCTTTTACCCATGCGGCTCCTCGCAGAGCAAGCTTAGGCAGGCTACAACCCAGTTAACCATGCCGGAGAACGAACTGATTACACCAGAAAGCGAGCCCATTAAGCAGTTTCCTCAATTTCCGCCACCTCCTGCCCCTGCTGACAATCGTGCCGGAGTTGGGACAAAAAACTCGGCCCAAACTGGCACAGTCACGGTAAATGGCACGACCATCATCCTGCCCAAACGAAAGGAATCACTTGCTCATTTTCAAGCCCACTCGTCGCGCGATACGGCGCAATTTCGTGGCGCCGATCTCTCTAGTACAAAACTGCAGCAAGCCGACACGGCTATACCGTTCCGCCCACCGAAGTCAACAAAAAGACCGTCCATCCCGGCTTTCCGCCCTACCGAAGGCAACATTTCATCGAAGCAAACCGCTCCGGCAACACCGCCCCGTCCGCCGAAATCGAATAAAAGACCCTCGGGTTCTACTATCCGAAGCAGTCACACTTCATTCAAAGAGGCGTTCGCAAGGGCAGCAATAGTCCAACTCGCCACCCAAAAAATGGAGACAGCGTCTTTACGCAAACAGACCTTGATCTTCGAAGGGTGGAAAACGGCGAGCGAGACGGGGCATTGGTTACCTGTCGAGCATGAAAATCACGCTCCACCAGCAGGCCTGAGCAAATCGGATAAAGATTCGACAATGGAGTGACCCAGGGGAAACTTGCCACATATGGACCTTTCGCGAAGCGGTAGGAACAGGCGTTCTGCGCACAGCGGCAAGCAACGGGCGGCGTGCGGACCCACATGACTCCACAGCGACGTGTTGATGGCTGTTCCTGGACACGCCATGCTTCGCTTCGCTCGCCAATACCTCGGATATGACGGAAAAGCAATAGACCCAACCCTTACTCTATTCGACATTCACCACCTATTAAAGGTCATTAGTATGGAACGTCTCCGTTTCCCTTCTTCCTCCCTTTTTCGCCGCACGACTAATGAGCCAGCAGCCCCAAAAAACGAGCGGTCATCGTCGTCAGCGACACGCCGCTCCGCATCGGGGGTTTTATCGGGTTTTAACAAGCTTTTCAAAAGAAATAAAAATAAGAATGACATTCTCCCGCAACACCGTCCATGGACAGACAGCTTATTTGAGCTGCCTAAGGTACCGAATGACTCTACGATTCAGGAAATTAATGAAAAAATGAAATACCCTGCAAACGGCTCGATAAGGTCATTAAAACCAGAGGACCCTGAATATTTTTCCAAATTGGCCGAAAGAGAAGCATCCGCAGCAAAACAATCGCTGCCCCAGTCACCTGTCACCTCACTGCCGCCCCACTCGACGACGTCCAATACGGAGTTGCCATGGGCGTCGCGCAATGGGACCGACGCGAAGCAAGAACCCTCGAAAAAAAATAGTGTGGAAACGAAACTGCCCCGAAATGTCCTACGCACCCCCCCTAAAGTGAATGTCAGCGATCTGCCGCCAACGCCGCCGATTCCGCGAGAATACGAGAATGGAGCGGCGCGGTCGGCGACGTCCCACCGCTAGCATGGAACGGTGCTACAACTGGCAACTAAAGCACAAGGAAGACGCAGTTTAGGGCTTCTCCCCACGTCTTCGCAGACATACCTGCCGCGGGCGACGGGGAGCAGCGGACTGACCATTTGAAGTTCTGCAGTCGCCCGCCCCTCCGTCGGTGCACCATTACCCGCACGCTCAATTACTCAATTTTGTCAACGCAAGTGCCGATATAGACGTTTTAATGACGTCTTTCCGCAGCCTGACCGTCGCCGTCGGAAAACCAAGCTGCGGTTCATTAAAGTCGCGCACACTCATGTTTTCCCCAATAAAACTGACTCTCTTTACTGCACGCGCCGGGGCCAATCGCTGTTCCACGCTGCGGCACACGCGCCGCCTGATCACCCCGGCAATTGCATTGGGCGGCTGCGCGCTACTGCTCATACTGTTCCAGCATGTGTCTCACGCGGTCCATTACCGCTCGGTAATTCATCAACTGCGCCAACTAAGCGCCGCGGAATGGACCGGCGCGCTCGCCGCCACGGTCGTGAGCTATATCGGACTAGTCGGGCGTGACATGGTCGGACTGCACCACATCGGCGCGCGGGTGCCACGCGCATTGTTACTGCTCGGTGCGACGGTCGGCTCGGCCATTGGCAACGCAACAGGCTTCGGCGCGTTGACGGGCGGGGCCGTACGTTGCAGGATCTACGGCGCGGCGGGCGTGACGCCGGCACGGGTCGGACGCCTGACCGTCTTCACCGGCATCGGCCTGGCCGCGGCGCTGGTGCTAATAAGCGCAGCCGGCATGCTGTTCGTCGCCGGCCAGCTTGAGTCGGCGCTGCACCTGCCGGCATCGATGCTGCGCTGCGCGGGTACGCTCGCGCTCGCGGCGATCGTGGCACTGGTGGTGACGTGCCGCAGTCGACCACACACGATTGGCGGCAGCGGTGCGCAGCGCTGGCTCGCGCTGACGATTCCATCGCGGCGCGATCTGATCGCCCAGCTAGGCTGGTCGATTGTCGACGTCGCCGGCGCCGCGCTGGCGCTGTGGACCCTGTTGCCGGATACGTCGATCGGCTTCGCCACGTTCATGACGGTCTATGCGGCGGCGTTGCTGCTCGGGATGGTCGGCCACACCCCTGGCGGCATCGGCGTATTCGAAGGCGTGGTGCTGATCGCCTTCGGGCGAGACTTACCGATGCCGCAATTGGTGGCCGCGTTGCTCGCCTACCGGGCCATCTACTTCGGGCTGCCGCTGCTCGTTTGCGGTGGCGCGCTGGTCATGTTCGAGGGACGCGCGCTCAAGCGCGTAGTGATGACTTCTCCTGCGCTGTATGCAGCACGCGGCCTCGCACAACTCGCACCGCTATTGCTGAGCACCATCACGTTCGCGGTTGGCTGCATGCTAATCGTTTCCGGCGCAACACCGGCGTTCATGCACCGGATCGCGGTGCTGAGCACGCTCGTGCCCCTGTGGGTCCTTGAAAGCTCGCAGTTGCTCGCCAGCGTGCTCGGTGTACTGCTGCTGTTCGTCGCCCGCGGACTGCTGCGCCGGCTTGATGCCGCATGGTGGCTAGCCTTGCTGCTGGCCAGCGTCAACCTCGGGTTGTCCTTGGCCAAGGGGCTGGCATTCATCGAAGCCGGCGTGCTCGGGATCCTGGTGTTGCTGTTGATCGCGACGCGGCACCATTTCAACCGCCGCTCGTCGCTGTTCGGCGAGCGCTTCACGCCCGGTTGGCTCGTGTCGGTCGGCATCGTGATCGTCATCGCGACGTGGATCCTGCTGTACGCGTTCCGCGACGTGCCGTACACCCACGAGCTATGGTGGCAATTCGCCTTCGACGGCCGGGCCCCGCGCGCACTGCGCGCTACGCTGGCGGCCGCGCTGTGCGCAGCGGCGCTGGCCTTCTGGCAGTTGCTGCGGCCGGCGGCCGGCCGCTTCATGAAGCC
The DNA here is from genome assembly GCF_021733735.1 of Mycetohabitans sp. B2. Taxonomy (NCBI): domain Bacteria; kingdom Pseudomonadati; phylum Pseudomonadota; class Betaproteobacteria; order Burkholderiales; family Burkholderiaceae; genus Mycetohabitans; species Mycetohabitans sp. B2. The sequence continues at coordinate 140,990 of NZ_JAHKSP010000082.1, read as the reverse complement.
GGCCGAACAGGATCTTGCCGACGCGGCGCGTATCGTGCGCGCGCAGGAACGCAGCGACGCAGGGCTCGCCATGATGGGCGACAAAAGCTTTTTGTTCTCCGCGTCGCGCCAGGCCTTCCTGATGTATGCCAAGCGTGGACGCACGTGGGTGGCGCTGCACGACCCAGTGGGCCCGCGCGACGAATGGTCCGAGCTGATCCGCCGTTTCGTCGCGCTGGCGCACACGCACGGCGGCCGCGCCGCGTTCTACCAGGTGCGCGCCGACGCCCTGCCGTTCTACCTTGATACCGGCTTACATCTGCTAAAGCTAGGCGAGGAAGCGAACATCGCGCTGGCCGACTTCGATTTGAAGGGATCGCACCGCGCCCATCTTCGCTATGCGCTCAAGCGCGGTGAACGCGATGGGCTGGCCATTGAAATGATCGAACCAGCGCGCATGCCAGAATCCATGCCAATGCTTAAATCGATCTCCGATGCGTGGCTGCAAAGCCGCGTGGCGCGAGAAAAGAGCTTTTCGGTAGCCGCATTCAACCCGGCGTATCTCGCCGCGCAATCGGTCATGCTGCTGCGCCAGCATGGCCGTCCGGTTGCGTTCGTCACATTCATGACGACAGACGTGCACACCGAGGCGACCGTTGGCGTGATGCGCCACCTGCCGGATGCGTCTGGATACGCGATGGACTATCTGTTCACGAAGCTGGCGCTGCATTTGAAGGATGCCGGGCTACGCACGTTGAGCCTGGGCATCGCACCGCTGTCAGGCGTGCAGCCGACGCCATTTCCGTCGCTCTGGCAGCGTGTCGCGCGACTCGCATGGCACCTTGGCGGACGCTTTTACAATTTCCGCGGCCTGCGAGGGTTCAAGAGCAAGTTTCAGCCGCACTGGGAGCCGCGCTACCTGGCGGTGTCCGGCTCACTCGGCCTATTCGTGACACTGGCCGACATCTCGCTACTGGCAGGAGGCTGGCGCTCATGAAAATCCGCTTTTTGATTACCGTCGCGACTCGCGCGATCGCCGCGTGTGCGCTCGCGCTGCCCGATGCCCACGCCGCCGCCACCAGCACGCTGCCCGGCGGCCGCTATGGCGAAGTCACGCTGACCCGTCCCGACGGCCCCTTGCGCGGCTTTGTCGTGCTGTTCTCCGACGCAAACGGCTGGCATGCCTCGGATCATGAAACGGCACAGGCGTTGGCGCGCGATGGCGCGCTGGTCGTCGGCGTCGATACCCGTCGCTATGCGGCGAATCTGGCTGCCAAGCCGCAAAGCTGCCAGCATCTGGTGAGTGACGCCGAAGCCTTGAGCCATCAGTTGGAACGGCAGCTGGATTCGTCCCGCTATTTCGCGCCAATCGTCGCAGGAACCGGACAAGGCGCGACGCTGGCCAGGCAGATCCTGGCCCAGGCACCGGCGAACACAGTGGCTGGCGCACTGTCGTTGGATCCGACGCCCACGCTGGACGCGCGGTTCCAGCCGTGCCCGCCCGACCCGACAGTGAGCCGCGGCGCCGGGCTGCCCGGCTTTTTTGTGACTGGCACAGCCGCAGGCAAGAGCCAGGCAGAGCGACTGCGCACATGGGCGGCGCCGTACCTGCGCGCGCCGTCCACCAACGACGAAGACGTCTCCGATCTGCCACTGGCCGAATTGCGAGCGCCCAAGCCCTCCGGCATGCTGGCGATCGTGATGTCTGGCGACGGCGGATGGCGCGATCTGGACAAGACCATCGCAGAAAATCTGCAAAAAGACGGCGTATCGGTGATCGGCTGGGACAGTCTTCGCTATTTTTGGAGTCACAAGACACCGGAGCAGGCCGCGCGCGATCTCGCACGCGTGCTGCGCGTCTACGGCGCCCGTTGGCAAGCACGGGACGTCGCGCTGATCGGCTATTCGTTTGGCGCCGACGTCATGCCATTCCTGTATAACCGCTTGCCAGAGCCGTTGCGCGAGCGCGTGTCGTACGTGTCGTTGCTCGGCTTCGCGCCGGCCGCCGACTTTCAGATCCGCGTAACAGGCTGGCTCGGGATGCCGGCTAGCGCAGACGCACTGCCCGCTAAGCCCGAGGTCGTGAAGCTGCCCGCCTCGATCGTCCAATGCGTGTACGGTGAGCACGAAACCGACACGCTGTGCCCGGCGCTGGCCGGCACCGGCGTCGACGTGGTGCAAATGCCCGGCGATCACCATTTCGGACGCGACTACGATACATTGACGCAACGGATCCTGATCGGCTGGAAGAAGCAAATCGCGCTTCGCCGCTAGCGGCTCGCTGTTTTAGCATCGGCTTCGGTGCCGTGCCCTTCCTGCTACCGCTGAGGCTGCAGGGGGACTCGCGATGAGCGCGAACCCTTTAAGCACGGCCATGCCGGTCTGCGCGGACTGCACGCGCTAGCTGGCGGCGCTCGCGCTCGCGCGCCTCACGAGGTTCGTCGGTCGTCATCGGCGCTAAAGTCAGATTGATCGCGACATTGTAGGGCACCCGATGGTAGGCGGCGACACACGCCTGGCCGATCAAAACCGGTGACGAACCCCCATGATAGCGAGCAGCTGCGAATTGGCCCCGGCCTCCACGTTGTACGAGCCGATCACGGCTTGCGCGGGCCCCAGGCCGTTCTGACCGCAAGCGTGTTGATAGCCGAGCATCGAATACACATCCGTGCGCTTGCTCAGCAGATAATCGACGCCGACGTTGACCTGCTGGTACGTGGCCGACGAGGCGCCGCTGGACCGGGTGTAGTTGTATCCCACCAGCGCCTGCAGCGATGTCAATCCCTGCCAACGTGCGAATACCGAGCCGTTGCCATACTTCTGCGCCTTGGAGAACCCAGATGAGGCGTCCGGATTGTATTGTGACAAACTGAAAGCCGCACCCACAGTCACGAGGCCGAACACGTATTGCCCGCCTGCCCTAAAGATGCCGACCGAGCGCGCGCGAGCGTAAGCCGAATTGACCGATGTGTTGAACAGCGAATCGGGCGACGACACGCCCCGCGCCGAGCGCGCCGGATTGCCATTATCGATATGCAAGAACCCTGTGCCCAAGCTCAGCGGCCCGCCCGCATACATTAGTGCACCAGAGTATGCCTGACCGGATCCAGGTGCCCCGGCGATTCCACCAAACGCGTACATCGCCTCAACGGTCAACCCGCTCCCATTCGGACTCGCCCACTTCACCGCGTGGTTGAACGTGGCACTGCCGCCGCAGCTATCGACATCACCCGGCGTCACGAACACCCCGCTGTACGAACCGGCCGTCAGCGGTTGCAGCAGATCCGACACTGGTTCGTTTTGCCTGCCAAACGTCACCGCGCCCCAACGCTCGTGCGACAGACCCACGAACGCCTTGGCCCCGAATAGCTGGCCACTACTGATCGACTGCCCGTGGCCGATGTCGAAGTCGTTTGCGACCGCGAAGTGGGCCGCGAGGCCGCTACCAAGCGCTTCGGTACCCTGCAACCCCCATTCGTTCGATGACAGCGTCCCTGGTGACATCTTCCATTGCGAGTGCTGTCCCGCGCTGTGACGAATGTACGCGAGGCCCGTGTCCACGGTGCCATGCAGTGTCACGGAACGCTGCGCGTGGGCCGTCGTGGCTAGTACCGTGCAAATAATGGTACTCGTGGTCAATACAGCTCTACTCAGCATCTAGTTAATTAGCCTTACCGAATTTATTTCCCTATGCGCCGTTAGCCGGGCACCCCGGCCCAGCCGACGACGCGCGACGCGGCGTCGAATTCGACCAAACCAAGGTCATCGATGACTATCCGCGCAACGCTCACGCACCGATTTTCTTCATCGAGGGCAGGCCCGAACTCGTGCGCGCGGCCCTGCCCCACCGATTACCGGGCACAGGCCCACCTTGCGGAACGTGTCCGCGATCCATTTGCTATATTGAAAGTCGGGTTTGGCGCGACTACGGCCCGGCGCACGCCGCCCATACCAAGATGATGATCTGCTGCTCGCGCGACGCCGGCCGGCGCCTCGTGCTGGCGCTCTGAACTGAAGTAGGCAGCCCGGCCGCCATGAATCGGCCGGGCTACGAAAATAGACAAGACTACGTGGTCGCCTCGATCGGCTGCTGCGGTGCCGCGTCGGCCGGTGCAGAGGTGCGAATCAGGTGCTCGAACGCGCCCAATGCCGCCTTCGCGCCTTCACCCACGGCGATCACGATCTGCTTGTACGGAACTGTCGTCACATCGCCGGCCGCGAATACGCCCGGTACCGACGTCTGGCCCTTGGCATCGATTTCGATCTCGCCACGCGGCGACAGCGTAACGCCGCTGCCCGTGAGCCATTCTGTGTTCGGCACCAAGCCGATCTGCACGAACACGCCCTCCAGCGCCAAATGGTGGCGCTCGCCCGACGAACGGTCCAGGTAAGTCAAGCCATCGACTTTGCTGCCGTCGCCGGTGACCTCGGTCGTCTGCGCATGCGTGTGCACCGTCACATTGCCCAAGCTGCGCAGCTTGCGCTGCAGCACCTCATCGGCACGCAGCTGGCCATCGAACTCCAGCAACGTCACATGCTTGACGATGCCCGCCAGATCGATCGCGGCCTCGACGCCGGAATTGCCGCCGCCGATCACCGCCACGCACTTGCCCTTGAACAGCGGACCATCGCAATGCGGACAGTACGCGACACCACGGTTGCGATATTCGCGCTCGCCGGGCACGTCGATCTCACGCCAGCGTGCACCTGTGGCAAGCACCACGCTACGCGCACGCAGCCGTGCGCCACTGGCTAACTGCACCGCGATCACGTCGCCGGGCTGCAACGATTCGGCGCGTTGCAAATTGATCACGTCAACGTCGTAGCATTTCACATGCTGCTCAAGCGCCGCAGCAAACTTCGGCCCGTCCGTTTCCTTGACCGAGACGAAGTTCTCGATCGCCAGCGTATCCAGCACTTGTCCACCGAACCGCTCGGCCACGACGCCGATGCGGATACCCTTGCGCGCGGCATAGATCGCTGCGGCGGCGCCAGCCGGCCCGCCGCCGACGATCAGCATGTCGAATACCTCCTTCGCGTTGAGCTTAGCAGCCACGTGCGCGGCGCCGCTACTGTCCAGCTTCGCCAACAATGCCTCGACACCCATGCGGCCCTGACCGAACACTTCGCCGTTCAGGTACAGGGTCGGCACCGCCATGACCTGCCGCGACTGCACCTCGTCCTGAAACAGCGCGCCATCGATCGCCACATGGCGAATCCGAGGATTGATCACCGACATCGCGTTCAATGCCTGGACAACCTCAGGGCAGTTCTGGCAAGACAGCGAGAGATAAGTCTCAAACGTGTAGTCGCCGTCCAGGCTCCGGATCCGTTCGATCACGTCCGGATCGAGCTTGACCGGGTGGCCGCCGACTTGCAGCAACGCCAACACCAGCGACGTGAATTCGTGACCCATCGGAATGCCGGCGAAGCGCACCGCGATATCCGTGCCAGCGCGCCGGATCGCGAATGATGGCACACGCTCCACGTCATTGCCCACGTGCTCGGCCACCGCGATGCGCGTAGACAGCGATGCGATGTCCTGCAGCAGTGCGCGCAACTCACCTGATTTATCGCTGTCATCCACGAACGCGTCGATCTCGATCGCTTCGGTAACGTTGTCCAGGTAGCTTTTTAATTGGGTCTTGAGATTGGCGTCGAGCATCGCGAGGATTCCAGCGAAGGGAGCACAGAAGGGGCGCGCTGGGCAGGCGACGCGGCACGGTGCAGTGCCGCGTCGCCGCGTTCATGCGCCGTCCGGCGTAGGACGGCGCATGAACGTCAGATCTTGCCGACCAGGTCCAGCGACGGCTTCAGCGTCTCGGCGCCCGGGGTCCACTTGGCCGGGCACACTTCGCCGGGGTGCGACGCGACGTACTGCGCAGCCTGCACCTTGCGCAGTAACTCCTTCGCGTCACGGCCGATGCCGTTGTCATGAATCTCGTACAGCTTGATCTGACCTTCCGGGTCGATCACGAACGTGCCGCGCAGCGCCAGGCCTTCGTCCTCGATCAGCACCTCGAAGTTGCGAGCCAGCGTGGCCGTCGGATCGCCAACCAACGGATACTTGATCTTGGCAATCGTTTCCGACGTGTCGTGCCAGGCCTTGTGCGTGAAATGCGTATCGGTCGACACGCCATAAATCTCGGCACCGAGCTTTTGGAATTCAGCGTAGTGGTCTGCCAAATCACCCAACTCGGTCGGGCACACGAACGTAAAGTCAGCCGGATAGAACACGACGACCGACCACTTGCCCTTCAGGTTCTCTTCCGTGATTGTCACGAAATTGCCATTGTGGTAGGCAGTTGCTTTGAACGGTTTGACTTGCGTGTTGATAAGAGACATTGCGCTTTTCCTTCTTGAGTTGAAGACGACCACCCCGAAGCTTACGACAAATGGTGCGTTGCGGTGAAGTTGTTTAGTTGTATCGGACTGATTGGCCGCATCTATCGCCGAGGCTGTTTCGTAATATGAAACAGGTGTGAGTGCACGTGCGAACGAGCAGGGACCGTCCGCGCTCCATCAGTGAGTACATTAGCCTGTACAACGGGAACAGGCGCTATTCAGGCCTGACCAATCGAATGCCGGATGAGGCATACTTTGCGACGCTGCCCACAATTAAATCGGCAGCATGACTGCCCCGGATGCTGCACTTAAAAATTTCATAACATTGCCCGAGCCACTAAGACCACCTCCTTCTCATCGCACAACTCCCGCAGCAACCAGCAAGAGCGAGCAGCGCAAGACCATCGAGTACAGCTCCTCGTCGCGAACAGGGGGATTCTGTACCACGTATAGAGGATGTCGCGCAAGAACGAAGCGCAGGAAAGGGGACGCTCCGTTTCGCCGCGCAATCCAGTGACCGATTTTTATTCAAATCAGTGAGTTACAATTAAATATGGCGGATTTTTAAAGAAATTAGGCCAATTTGCAAAGCCTATCGCTCCGGCAAAGTCTGAGGCAAACTACTGCCGACAACTCGTTAGCGCGATCGCTATAACGGCCGCAACTTAAACCAACCCGGAGCGGCGCTGCTCCCTACATACAGAACGGAAGCGACGGCTGCTCGCTTTTACCAGCGTTATCAGGGTTGCATAGTAGCAAAGCGTATTGGGCGATTGCTCAGTGTGGAGAGAATAGTGGTTCGAGGCATTGCTGCTGTCTACGCAATATACCTGTTACTGCCCATCTTATTGTTGAGCATCGGCAGTGTGGGCGAGCTGTGGATGAATTCGTTACTCCCTAGCGGGATAACGGGTCAATGGTACGTCGATGTTTGGCTGGATTCGTCTTTTCGAAATGCATTTACGACGAGCCTCGTGGTGGCGCTGAGCGCGTGCGCGATCAATACGATCTTAGCCATCCCGCTTGCTTACTCCCTATACCATAAAGCTGGACGGGGCGGGAGCATCGCGGCTAAAATTGTGAGTATGCTGCCTATAGCTGTACCGACCATCACATTGGGTTTTGGCTATATCATTATATTTAATACAGACATTTTCCCTTGGCTTGGAACTTTGCCATTGCTGATCATAGTACATGCTGTCCATACGTTACCATACCTTACTAATACTTTGTTGACTGATCTTCGACATTTGGACTTGGCAAGGTTAGAACAGGCAGCTGCGACGTTAGGGGCTACAGAATTACAGCAGTTTTTTGGAATTGTTATACCTAATTTACGACAAAGCCTGTTAAGCGGTCTTGTAATGGTTGCTGCCATTTCAATAGGCGAATTTGGTTTATCCAATTTACTTGCCAGCTTCCAGAATCGCACTTATCCAGTTGTCTTGTGGCAAGCTTTTTATGGAGCAACTGGGTTTGCTTGTGCAGCCACCGTTATTCTTCTTGTGTTAGCCAGTACGGCGGCATTTATTTCTTCTACCGTCATCAAAAAATCATGAGCCTGGTTCTGGATCGAGTGAGTTACCAATATCCAAGTACCGAGCATGGGTTAACTGATATCTCGTTTGAGGTCAAGACCGGTGAAATGGTGGCTGTGATTGGCGCCAGCGGTTCTGGTAAATCAACGCTTTTGAAAATTGTTTCCGGCCTAATTAGCGGAGCATCGGGGTCAATCATCCTGGACGGCGAAAATTTAGCAGAAAAACCTGTGCATAAGCGTAATATTGGAATGGTATTCCAAAATTATGCACTTTTCCCCCATCTCAATGTGATCGAAAATGTAGCATACGGACTCGCATTAAAAAAGATCCCGCTAAAAAATCGAATAGCGAAAGCGGCCGAATTATTGGAAACAGTGGGTTTAGGAAATTTTGCCACCAGGCCAGTTTCCAATCTATCAGGCGGGCAACAGCAGCGAGTTGCGCTGGCTCGAGCTTTGGCAATCGATCCCAAAGCTTTATTACTCGATGAGCCATTGGCTGCGCTCGATGCAGGCATTCGAGGATATTTGCGCGATCAGATCCGGGCAATTCAGAAAAAATTCAACGCAACAACTATATTAGTCACACATGATCAAGAAGAAGCGTTGACGCTATCCGATTATGTCGCCGTTCTCGAAAATGGCAAGCTTCTACAGTTTGGCTCGCCAAAAACAATTTACTGTTATCCCAATAGCCGAGCGGTAGCCGAGTTCGTGGGGTTGTCAACATTGCTTCCCGCAAAAATTTTAGCACATAATCAAGTGGATTTAGGGTTTGCTCAACTCGCTGCCAATACTGATGGACGACGCTTAGGAGAAAAGGTACTTGTTCTGATCCGTCCCGAGCATGTGGTGACGGATCCTCCAGAAGGGACGCTAAACTATTTGGCAGGTTGTGCAGTTAACCAGCGTTACTTGGGCTCAGTGGTCCGGTATGACTTTCAAGTAAACGGCGCTTTCAAACCGATTCTAGGCGAAGCAACCGAGGTGCCGGTAAGCGGTATTTCTATCCCACCGCAGTGTGTCCAACTGCTTAACGACGACCCTTCATAGGAAGCCTCATGAAACGCAGACAATTTGTTCAATCGGCAGCTCTAGTGTCATTTGCAGGTTTTGGGACTATTGTTTCCGCTGCAGCTCCTACTCCTGCTATTGCTTGGGAAAAAGCGCAGCTCTATCCTGGTGAACTTGCGCTTTACGAAGCCGCCAGAAAGGAAGGCGAGGTCGTTTCATGGGATACGGGGCCAACATGGGCCAATTGGAAGGCGCTATTCGATGCGTTCAACAAGCGCTACCCAGGAATCAAACTGCACTATAATGATTTGGGTTCTGCTGCGACTGTGACTGCACTGAATAAGAGCCGGCGCAGGCCTCAAGCAGACACGGCTTATTATTTTGCGGCATCCGCGGTGGAGGCGGTGAACCAGGACGTGGTGGCACCTTTTAAACCGATCCACTTCGATACACTGCCCGAGGTGTTTCGAGATCCGGAAGGTAAGTGGTTCGCCATCCATACGCTGAACGTGGCATTTATTGTGAACAAAAAACTGGTGCGTAATACGCCCACTTCTTGGGCTGATTTGCTCAAGCCAGAATACAAGAATAGCATCGTCTACCTTGATCCGCGCTCCGCGGGTGTGGGACAGGTTGTTGCCTTCGCTGCAGCCTACGCCAACGGAGGTTCAGTAGACGACGTTAAGCCCGGCATCGATTATTTGGAAGAACTGCATGCTGCGGGCAATGTTATTCGAACTGAAGGAACAACGCCTTATTCGAAGTTCATGAAGGGTGAGATACCGATCTGGATCAGTTACGAAAATGATGGACTTAAGGCTAAATACACAGAAAAAGGCATGACTGATGTTGTCGATGTCGTGATTCCTAAAGAAGCCAGTGTTGCAGCACCTTACGGGATTAGCCTCGTGAAGAACGGCCCACACCCAAATGCGGGCAAATTGTGGCTTAACTTCATCATGAGCGAAATCGGACAGCAATTGTTTGCCCGAGGTTTTGTCCGGCCCTCGGTAAAAAGTATTCCGCTGCCTCCCGATATTCAGCAAAAGATGCCAGAAATGCCACAAATTCGACCTCTTGATGTGATCAAGGCCTCTGCTCGCAAGAACGAAGTCGATCGTTTATGGGCGAAGGCTGTTTTGAAGAATTAAACATGAAACGATTTGGCCTGCTTCCAGCTTGGGCGTTTCTCATCTTATTTTTTGTTTTGCCGCTCCTTGCTCTCGTCCCCGAGGCCGTCAGAAGCGGCGGCAAAGCATTTGGCCAAGTGATTGCCGACCATTTATTCCTAAGTGCGTTTAGAAATACAGTGATACTCGGCCTATTCTCCGGTGGCATCTCAGCTATCGTGGGTACCGTGATTGCCATCGAACTGGCGAGGCAACCGGAATCCCGCCGCCAGTGGCTAATGATGTTACTAGGGATTCCGCTTGCTTTTTCAGGTCTGGTTATTGCTTATGGCTTTATTCTAGCTTATGGTAGGGCGGGCTTCGTGACGCAGCTTATAGCAATGTTGGGTCTCGATCCTGCTCAGGTCGGGGGATGGATTTACTCAGCTCCCGGACTTGCTTTAGCTTACGCTTATTATTTGATTCCGCGCGTAGCGTTATCGCTTTATCCGGTCTTCGCCAACTTGGATGAACGACCGTGGCTCGCAGCACGTACACTGGGCGCCTCGCGTACACGTGCATTTTTCGATACGATCATACCTGAGGTTGCACCATCGATCATTGCAAACGCTTGTCTCGTTGCGGTTTTGGCCATGGGGACTTATGGTACGGCGCTTGCTCTAGTGGGAACGCAACTGAATATTCTTCCATTGCTGTTGTTTACCAAAATCAGCGATAGTTGCGCTGACTTGGCTGAAGCATCAGCCATTTCGCTAATATTATTGGGTCTTTGTGTTTTTGTCTTGGGGGCGGGTAATGTTTTTACAAACCGGCGCGAATATGCCACTGCCAAACAAAATTGACAAGCAGCTTCGCCGGTTGATTGAAATCCAAGCGGGGCCTCATCGTAACCCTCAGCCTGTAGGAATAATTGGGCCAAGTATTTGTGACGAGGCATGCCGTTCAGCGGCGTACAAAGTGGCAAGCGTTTTGGCAAGTGCCGGCGTGCCTATCGTTTGTGGAGGACGGGGTGGTGTAATGGAAGCTGCATGCCATGGCGCGTATGACATGGGAGGAATGACTATCGGTATTCTCCCAGAAGAAGACCGTCGTAACGCTAACAAATATGTTACGTTGGCGCTTCCTACAGGAATCGGTGAAATACGCAATGTGTTGATTGTGCGCGGTAGCGTGTGTGTGGTTGCCATTGGGGGCGGAATGGGAACGCTTTCTGAAATGGCATTGGGCGTGAAGTGGGGGAAAGCCGTTTTTACATTATACGAAGAGTTTAATCTACCCGGAGCCCAGGCAGCCGAAAGTACCGATCAGCTTCTTGGATGGGTGATCGAATATTTAGTCCGTGAGTCTGATGCTAAACTTCAATAATAGTATCGAACTTTGCGCTTTTTGTTGACCGGCGGTGACACCGCCGTCATCGGATTATGCCACGGGAACGTGGTAACATGGCTGTTCTGCCTTGCTAAGCGTAAGCATCCAAGAGTGGAACGCTGCAAATATTGGCCGGTTCATCCGGTTTGGATTGAAGCATAGGTAATGTCCGAGGTTAAATTCCAGCGCTGGCCCCAATTGCAGCACAACGCCTTGCGCAAGCTCTTCTTCTACAAGAATCCGAGGCACGAGACCCGCCCCTAGACCGTTCACCACCGCTTGGATTATGGCAGAGTATTGAGTAAAGCGCGGGCCTGCAAGAGTACTTGTTTCGTCTATATTCCAATGCGCCGCCCATTTCCGCCAGGCAAAAGGTGTTTCTTCGTGGTGTAGCAACGTCTGCTTTAATAGGTCGCTCGGTTTGAGAGAGTGGCCTAGTTGTTGCTCCAGCTTGGCAGCGTAGATACAGATAAATTCTTTGCCTGCAATGTAAATAGAGACGACGGATGGCCAATTACCTGCGCCAAAACGGATAGCCGCATCAATGTCAGCTGGCTGCGAGTCGTTCAGCCTGAGATGCTGGCTAAAACTGAAGGTGACGCCAGGGTGAAGCTTACGGAAGCTGGGTAGCCGCGGGATAAGCCACTTTGTTAAAAAGGTGGGTACGCTGGCTAGAGTTAGTATGCCTGCGCTAGACTCGTCTAACCTGGCTTCAAAGGTCGCGGATTCAATAACGCGTAGACTTGGAGATATCTTTCCCCAATATTCCCGCCCTACAGCGGTCAGTGTGACTCCGCGTCCCGCTTTTTGAAGCAAAGGGCGCCCCACGAAGGACTCTAAGCTGGCAATTTGCTTACTGACGCCACTGACCGTCACGCACAGTACGTTAGCTGCACGTGTGAAACTTTCATGTTTGGCGACTGCATCGAATGCAAGCAACTCTTGGATGGTCGGGCATGCTCTCTTCATTGGCCTAATTATTTCCTGTCACTCAACCCTGAATGGTCAAATATTCACTGGTCTCAAGTGATTCAGTCAACTTGAACTAAAGATCGTACAAAAAGAGCCACAAGGGGCCACTAAATTTTCCAGGCGAAAGTAGTTCAGTATGCTGTGTAGCGATTTTTCGTTATACTCCTGACACCATGCCGCGGTGATTGCGCGGGCATAGGCCAACGTCGTGGACCCGTGCTCGTTGAGACATTCGTCGCGGAACTTACCGTTGAACGACTCGATGTACGCATTCTGCGTCGGCTTGCCTGGCTGAATCAATTTCAACGTCACGCCGCCGTTGATGTACGCCCATTGGTCGAACATCTGGTTCATCAATTCCGGTCCTTGCTCCGTTAGCAGCGCTTTGGGATAGCCCCGGAAACGCGCTGTTCGGTCAACGCTCGAGCGACATACACGCCCCAAATGCCGTGGCTTACGACGATATCGACAGCCTCCTTGGGGAAATCGTCGATGATAGTCACACTTCAAACGCCGCCCGTTCGACAGCGCGTCCACCACGAAATTAATCCAACTTCGTTCGGCCCACTCGGCAAAGCCGGTTGCTCGCGCTCAATCATGACGCCGTGGTGCCGGCGACGGCGCCGCACGGCGAGCCCTGCTTCGCGATAAAGACGATGCACGCGCTTGTGGTTCGCATGGATACCGTCGCACTTCATCAACGCGTGCAATCGCCGATAACTGAACCGCCAAGGCTCATGCGCCAGTTCCACCAGGCGCACCGTCAACACTTCGCTCTCGTAGTCTGGCTTCGCTTCGTCATGCAATACGCAGAAAAAATCTTAACAAGCCACCAGGCGCGGCGCTCCGAGCTGTTAACCTTCTCCCGAATCGCCTCCACTGCTTCGCGTTTAGCTGGCGGGCTCAGGGCTTTGCCTTAATGATAACCTTCAGCGCTTCCATGTCGAGTATCGCCTTGGCCAGCAGCTTCTTCAGCCACCCGACGAAAGCCGTCAACGCGGAAATTTGCTTACACACGCCACTGACGGTAATGCATAAAAAACTTGCTGCTCGAGTAAAGCTCTTATGCTTAGCGACAGCATCGAACGCCAATAGTTCCTGCATTGTGGGACATACTCTTTTGAGTAGTGGACAGTTTTCTGTTGCTCAACAGTCGGCATCCAAATATTCAATGGTCGAGATGCCTTTTGTCAATTACATTTTCATCTCGAGCACAGCATTTTCGCTCTAAAACAGACGGCGGCTCGTGCCGACGGACAGCATCTGCTGGCGTTGCGAGCGAACCACCGATCTCTCTGATGAAGGCAGGCAAGCACACTAAACTCTTTATTATGTTTAGATTTTAGCAATACTTAGGATTAAGCATGCTAAATAGTTTGAAAATGACGGCACAAGTATTTTTCGTCCATATTCTATACGGATTTAGCATCTCGGCCTACGCCTACCAGTATGATTCGCCAAAATACGTCGAACTTCGTGACGGCAGGGTTCTCCAGTACATTGACAATAAGCTAATAGTACTAAATGATAATGGCAGTCAGCGAATGGTGCTTCATATACCAATATTGTTACGCAAAACATTGCTAACCGCGTCGAGCTTCACGTTCCCCACAACACACTCAAAGGTCATCGACGGAGAAGAATACGTCCTCACAGTGATCAACCACCGTTCCAACCGACGTCCGAACCAATATTGTGCTTCGGGAGATGAAGCCGTCCTTTATATGTTGCGGATAAAAGATGGCACCGCAGAACCCGTCTTTTCCTTGCTTGTAGAAAGCTGTATGCAAGACATCCATTTGGAAAGGAACCCAGCACGACTATCGCGCCATATCGGGATCGATTGGGGAATCAATCCCGTTGGGATACGAATCGATTGGTCGTACCATGGAGATTGGGTACCTGTAACGCAGTATTTTTTCTATTGCAACGGAGAGTTCGTTCGAAAGCCGTGTCCTCGCAATACAACATCACCAGCCAAATCACTTAACCAAACGCGAAGCAGGACACCGGCCTCGCACATCAGCATTGGCCGACACTGGTCGATGTCACGTACTGGATAAAGCGCGCATCACGCCTCTGGCCGTACATTGCCCGTAGCTAATCGCGCCGCTACGTCCGCGGACAGCGCCAACGCCGGGGTGGCGCGCTCGCGCTACCATACTTAATATGGGTAAGAACCATTCAATGGTGTAAGGCGCTCTCGACGAAAGGAATTTCAGCGCATAGCTGGGCGGCGCCGCGAACAGCAGGTGCTGTGTCATGCGCCCACATGGACGAGACGCTGGTGCACGCAGCCGTGCGTCATCGGCATCTCGCAGGCCATGCACGTCTTGGAAGAATAGGCTGCGGGCGACAACGTCCTCGCGTACGCTGCGGCGCCTGGTTCTCGGCGCAAACCAGCATGCGCTTCGCGCAGCGGTGCCGCCAGCCAAGCAGCACGCAGGCTAACGGGGGTTAAACGATCATGCTGATTTTCCGTCTAACACACGTGGCATGCGCAGCGGCTTACGCATCGATTGCGAAACCAGCACGCCAAGCACTGCGGCCACACCACCCACCACATGGTATGACGCCAGCCGCGCGCCGAGCAATACGATCGCCAGCACTGCCGTCATGTGACCCATACGGTATGCATGCGCGGCGCGGTTCCAATGCACACCCTTTTTTGTGGATCCAGACGCGACTCCAAGGTCGCCAACCCGCAATTGCGGGGGCAGTCGATGCAGTTCCTGCTGAACGAGCCGCGCGAACTACCTGTGTTGCCATTCCACCTACCGTGGCCGCAGGAGCCAAGGCCTGCGCAGGTATGTCAGCGGCTATCCGAGCATCCAGACGACGCGACGTGCGCCAGCGAATGGGCCGCCGCGCTAGCCATGAACACGAAGACATTTCATCGCCAATTCCACCGCTACACCGGCTTGACGCTTGGCCATTGGCGCCAGCTGGACCGCCTGCTGCTGTCGCTCGAGCGCCTCGCGCCGGGCGTGCCACCGTCGAGCTTCTACCGCTGAAGCAATCCGGCGGCGGGGCGACGCGGTGGCGTTGCGTGACGTCATCTGCTGACCTGCTTCCCAGTGATGTCAACTTTGTGCAGATTGGACACGTACAACAGGATCAACGACACCCACGTCATGCCATACAGGAACATGAAGCAGCTTGAGCGCACCTTGAGCCAGTCGAGCAGCACGCCGAAGATGATCGGCAGCAGGAACCCCGCGAATCCCCCCGCCAGCCCGACGATACCTGAGACCGCGCCCATTTGCTGCGGAAAATCGTCCGCGACGTATTTGAACGTGGACGCCATGCCGAACGCAAAGACGACGCCCAGCACGAACAGCAGGCACAAGTACAACGGCAGCGGCATATGCAAATGGAAACTCATCGGCCCAGCCACGCCATGGATTGTGAAATCGGTATCCGGGTAGGAAAGCAGGAACAACGCGGCCCATGCGACCCACAGCCCCCACCACGTGACGTTATGCGCACCCAACTTGTCCGCAAGCACGCCGCCGACCGCGCGCAGCACGGAACCCGGCAACGAAAAACCGGCCGCCAGCGCGGACGCCGCCACCACCGAGAAGCCGTATTGGCCCTTCACGTATTGCGGCACCCACAGCGACAGCGCGGTAAAGCCGCCGAAGCAGATCGAATAGTACTGGCAATATTTCCAAACCCTCGCATTGCGCAGGACGGCGAGCTGCTTTAGCCATGACCCAGCCGGTTTGCCGGCACCTGGATCGCGTGCCGCGCCGAGCCAAAAAATGACCGCCGTGACCAACAGCATCGCCGCATAGAGCTTCGGTACTGCTCGCCAACCGTATGCGGCCTGCAACGACGGCGTGATAAACAAGTTGACTGCGGCGCCGACCGTGCCCGCGCCGAACGTGCCCATCGCGAAGCCGCGCTTGTCCGCGGGAAAGAACCGTGCGACATAAGGGGTACCGACGGCGAACGATGCGCCGACCGCGCCAAGGAACAACCCGATGACGAGGAACTGCCAATACGCGTTCGCGTAGCTCACGAGAAACACCGGTACGCACGCACACACGAGCAGCGCCGTCATCACCACGCGGCCGCCGAACCGGTCAGTCCAGACGCCGAGCGGCAATCGCAGCAGCGCGCCGGTGAGCACGGGCGTCGCCGTCAACGCGCCAAACTGTGCCCCGGACAACCCTAGTTCTTCGCGCAGGCATATGCCAAGTACGCCAAACATCATCCAGACAATGAAGCACACCATGAATGCCAGCGTGCTGACGACGAGCACTCGATAAGCGAGCACCATATCCCGGCTCGTCGCGAATCCGGTGGGTTGGCTCGACATGATTCTCCCCTTGGTTCGAACTGACTAAACCCGCACGTGCCTACGCTCAACGCCTGCGCACAATCTGGTACGGACGCAGCATGTACGCAAGCGCGCCTAGCCCGCTCCACACGTGTACCATCCGCGTGAAGGGTGAGACGAGGAAGAGGGTGAACCCGAGCAGAATGTGCAGCCGGTACACGAGCGGCACGCCGGCCACCAATGCAGCCGCATCGGGCTGGAATGTTACGATGCGTTGCACGTAGTGGCTCAGTTGCTCGAACATCGCACCGTCTCTGCTTCCAACTCTAGCAACGACCGACTGAGCAAATAATCCGCGAAGCGCCACAGTGCAACCCGGATGTCCGGATCCAGCCCCGGATCAGCGTCCAGCGCCGCGACGGTATCCGGCACCGAGTCGACCAGTGCCACACTGGGATAATCGAGCCAGGCAGAAAGCACCCGGCAGGTCAATGCCTGAATTGCCATCTCAATGCTCCGCGCGAATCGGAATGGCCTTACCGTTGCCCGGACGCTTGAGTCCGAACAGGTTCGTGTCGCTCGCTCCACCCGAACAGCCGTTGCCGAACGAGAAGCCACACGATGAACGCAGGTCAAATGCATTCTCCGCATATTCGCGATGCGTACTCGGGATCACGAAGCGGTCCTCATAATTGGCGATCGCTATGTAGTGGTACATGTCCTCGACTTGGGCGCGCGTCAGGTCCACTTGCTCGAGCAAGTCGGGTGCCTCCTCGCCGTCCATGTGACGCGCGCGCATGTACGCGGTAAAGCGCAGACCATCTGCGTAGCGATTCAACGTTCACGCCGTGACGTTGAGCGACGACCTTTAGTCCGTGATGGCCGGTGCAGTAGTCTTCGACGGCTGCCAACTTGGCCTGCTCTGTATATTTGCCCAAGAAACACCCCGAAAGAATGTCCAACCTTCGGGGGGCGGTTCAGCCTCGGCAGCGCCCTTTTGCGCGCACAGTATCAATCCAACCGGTGGGTTCTCGCCGGGTCTCATCCAATGCTCACGCGCGTAGTTTAAGTACATGTGCATTTGACCGGCGTCAGCATACGTGAACCGGCCAACCTTCAAGTCGATGACGATCAGGCACTTGAGGCGCCGATGGAAGAACAGCAAGTCGATCCTAAACCAGCTATCGTCAATCCGAAGACGGTGCTGCCGCCCGACGAAGGCGAAATCATCGCCCAATTCGAGTAGGAAATCCGCCAAATGCTGAATCAACGCCTGTTCGAGATCCGATTCGGAATACTCGTCCTTCAGGTCAAGGAACTCGAGCACGAACGGGTCGCGGATCGCTTCTTCAGGCGTCGGCTCGTCTTCCGGGTGCGGCTTTCCCGTCTTGTCGAGCAGCGCGACCTTGTTGCGTGATAGCGCAAGCCGCTCATACAGCTGGCTGCTGATCTGCCGATCCAGTTGCCGCACCGACCCCCCCTGGCGCAATGCCTCGCTCTCATAGAATGCTCGCGCAGCGGGCGACTTGACCGACAACAGGCGCACATACGCGGACCACGGCAGCGCGAAACGCGCGGCCAGTTGCGCAAACTGCGGGGACGACGCCGTGCCGGACGCAGCCAGCAGGGATTTGCCAGACGATGTCTGGCTTTTTTCCGCGTCAGCAACGCCTGCCCATACGTCGCCCTTTCGGCGCCACGCTGCTCCACCGTGACGACGCGCCGACCGATCTCCCAATAAGCAGCCGTCATCGCCGCATTAACGCTGCGTGCCGCAGTCAGGCGCGCGGATTCAATCACGCTGACGATTTCCCGGTGCAATCCGGTATAAGTGTCGATGCCCATTTCTGCTCAGACATGCCAGCAGCACTGGCGGCCGAACCGCATCGAAGCAAGCCGGAACCGACAGACCGAAACTGTGGTCGCCCCGTGCCGGCGCCATCGTACGCCTGCTAGTGACGTACGGTATCGTCCCATGACGGCTTGCCGCCGTGGTGTGCGCCGACAACATCCCGCTGGCCATCGGCAACAATGCAACAGTTTGCGCAGCCCACCAGCGCGACGATACTGGTGCAATATCGAGGATCCGATTACGCGCCAGCGACAGTCAGCGCTGCGCTAGATAGCGTCGACTCGTTCGACGCCCTGCACGGTTTGCGCCGCGTGGTACGAGGAGCGCACCAACGGCCCGGCGATCACCTGCCGAAAACCGAGCTCCATCGCCGTCGTGCGCAACGCGTCGAACGCCACGGGACTCACGTAGCGCTTCACCGGCAAATGCCCCGGCGACGGTGCCAGATACTGCCCGAGCGTGATGATGTCCACGCCGTGCCGGCGCAAGTCCCGCAGCGTCGCCATAACCTCGTCGTCACGCTCGCCGAGGCCGAGCATTAGGCCTGACTTAGTCAGCAGCGCCGGGTTACGCATCTTAACCTGGGCGAGCAACGCCAGCGATCCGGCATAATCGGCGCCCGGCCGCGCGACACGATACAGCGAAGGAACGGTTTCGATGTTGTGGTTAAACACATCCGGCCACGATATTGACAGTGCATCCAGTGCCCGATGCGTCCTGCCGCGGAAATCCGGCGTCAGAATTTCCACGCCAACGCCCGGCACGCGTGCGCGCAATACCTGCACGCAGCGCGCGAAGTGCTCCGCGCCGCCATCGCGCAAGTCGTCGCGATCTACCGAGGTCACGACGACGTAGCGCAAACCGAGCACGGCCGCTGCATCGGCCAATCTCGCCGGCTCCTGCTCATCCAGCGGCGGTGGCCGGCCATGGGCGACGTCACAAAACGGGCACCGGCGCGTGCAAATGCCGCCCATCACCATGAACGTCGCGCTGCGTTGGGTAAAGCACTCGCCGATGTTCGGGCACATCGCTTCCTCACATACCGAGTGCAAGCCGTGCTCGCGCAGCACCGCGGCCACGTGTGCGACGGCCTCGCTCATCATCGGCCGCGCCCGCAGCCATGCCGGCTTGGGCAACGGCGCACCGTCCGGATGCACGACCTTCACCGGGATGCGAGCGAGCTTGTCGTGACTGCGCGCGCCGCGCTGCCCGAGCGCGGTCAGGCTCCGGTACGGCGTCACCGTTCCCATCGTCAGTCTCCGAAGAATGCGTTCAACACTTGGTTGACCTCGGCAGCCGCCTCCATCTGCACCATGTGCCCCTTGCCTTCAATGACGTGCGACTGCACGCCCGCAGGCAGCCCCTGGGCGTGCAGCGCCGGAATGATGCGATCCTCGCTGCCCCAGAGCACCAACGTGCGCGGCGCCAGCTCGGCGAGCTGGTCACGGTACACGTGCCGCTGGACACCATCACCGAACGTCGCCGCAGCGATCTTGGCAAGCGTCTCGTTCACGCCGTCCAGACGCTTGTACTTGACCATGTCCTCGACCAATTGACGGGTAACCAGCGCGGGATCCGCGAACAGCTTCAGCAGGTGTGGCTTGAGCGTATTGCGGCTGATGCCGGCAACGAACCCGTCAATGTAATCCGCGTCGATCTCGCGGCCCAACCCGGCGCTGGCGATCAGTGCCAGCGACGCGACTCGCTGCGGCTCCAAGCTGGCGATCTGCAGCGCAACGGCGCCGCCCATTGAATGCCCCACCAGGTGCGCACGCTCAATTCCCTCTTCGCGCATGAACGCGGTCACATACTGGGCAAGCTCGTCCAATGTACCGGCTTGCAGTGGCTTGCTCGACTCCCCGTGCCCCGGCAGGTCCAACGCCCATACCGCGCGGCGCGTCGCCAACTCGGCGTGGTTGAACAGCCAATTGTTCAGATCACCACCGAACCCATGGATTAGCAACACTGGAACGCCGCCATCGCCCTGCTTCAAGTAGCGGATCGTATGCGAGCCGACGATGCGCTTGTGCGGCTGCGGTCCCGTGTCAGCCGCATCGGCCGCGGCCGGTACGAAATCGCGCTGGAACGCCGCGACAGCTTCGTCAATTTGGGCATCGCTCACGTCGGCATCAGCCACCACCGCCAACAAGGCGCCGATCGGTAGCGTTTCGCCTTCGACGGCAATTTGCCGGCGCAGCACGCCGTCAAAAGCACATTCCACGCCGGACGAAATTTTCTCTGTCTCCACGTCAAGCAGTTCATCGCCCTTGGACACCTTGTCGCCAATCTGCTTGAGCCACCCGTTGACCTGGCCCTGCTCCATCGACAGCCCCCATTTGGGCATCTTAATCATGTGGATCGGCATCGATCAGCTCCTTACCTTGGTAACGGCCGCCGCGATCTTTTCGGGCGACGGGATGTACATGTCCTCAAGCACGCCGGCAAACGGGGTAGGCGTATGCGGCGCGGTGACCAGCTCGATCTGCGCCTTGAGCGATTTGAATGCGCGCTGCGCGATGAGCGCGGCAATGTCGGTCGCCACCGAGCAACGAGGGTTGGCTTCATCGACGACCACGACCCGACCAGTACGCGACGCGCTCTCCAGGATCGTTTCCTCGTCCAGCGGCGACGTCGTGCGTAAGTCGATCACTTCGACGTCGATGCCTTGCCTAGCTAGCGTGCTGGCCGCCTCCACCGACTGGTGCACCATCCGTCCATAGGTGATGATCGTCGCATCGTCGCCGTCGCGCACCACGTTGGCCTCGCCAAACGGAATCGCATAAGACTCTTCCGGCACGTCCCCTTCTTGGCTGTACAACAGCTTGTGCTCGCAGAAAATCACCGGGTCGTCATCGCGGATCGACTGGATCAGCAGCCCTTTCGCGTCATAGGGCGTGGACGGACATACCACCTTCAGCCCGGGCACATGCGTGAACAGCGACGTGAGCATTTGCGAGTGTTGGGCGGCGGCACGCAGTCCCGCACCTTGCATCGTGCGGATCACCACCGGGGTGAGCGCCTTGCCGCCAAACATGTAGCGGAACTTGGCCGCCTGATTGAATATCTGGTCGAAGCACACCCCCATGAAGTCAATGAACATCAGTTCGACGACCGGCCGCATGCCGCACGCCGCAGCGCCGACCGCCGCGCCAATGAACCCGCCCTCGGACAGCGGTGTGTCGAGCACCCGCCCAGGGTACCGATGGAACAGCCCCTTGGTCACCCCGAGCACGCCACCCCACGCATCCTGCTCGCCGGATGAGCCCGCGCCGCCGGCATTGTCCTCACCCATCACGATGACGTTTTCGTCGCGCGCCATCTCTTGGCTCAACGCCTCGTTTATGGCTTGTTGATAAGTGATCTTCCTGGCCATCCCCGCCTCCTGGTAGCTAGTTTCGAATTGGATCGGAGCGCGGCGCGCGCGCGCCGCACGTCACTTCTCACATCGCGCCGCGACGTCTGACGGGGCATCGTCCCGCTTCGCATCGCATCCATTACGTCCACCTCACGGATAAGCGACGTAGACGTCGCTCAGCAAGTCTGCTTCGGTCGGCAACGGAGCGGCCTTCGCACTGCGCACCGCGTCGTCGATCAGCGCCTTGACACGTTCATCGATCGCGCGTAGCTCATCCGCCCGGACCAGCTCGCTGCGTACCACGCGCTGCTCAAAATGCTTTAAGCAGTCCTTTTCTTCTCGGGCCTTCTGCACTTCGCCTGGTTCCCGGTACGTCTGCGCGTCACCCTCGAAGTGCCCGTAGTAGCGCGTCAACTTGACCTCGACCAGCGTCGGGCCGCCGCCGTTGCGAGCGCGGCTGATGGCTTCGCCCAGCGCCTCATACACGGCGAAAAAATCGAATCCGTCCACGATCACGCCGGGCATGCCGAAGCCGTTGGCGCGGTCGGCAATGTTGTCGGCCGCGACGGACCACGATGCCGATGTCGCTTCAGCGTACCCATTGTTCTCAGCCACAAAAATGGCCGGCAGCCGCCAGACCGAGGCCAGGTTCATCGATTCGAAGATCACACCCTGATTGGACGCGCCGTCACCGAAGAAGCACACGCCAACACCGCCGGTCTTCTTGAACTTGGCCGCCAGCGCGGCGCCGCACACTAGCGGCGCGCCCGCGCCAACGATGCCGTTCGCGCCCAACATGCCGTGCGATAGGTCGGCGATGTGCATCGAGCCACCTTTGCCCCGACAAACGCCAGTGCGGCGGCCGTAGATCTCAGCCATCATGCCGTGCACGTCGACGCCCTTGGCAATGCAATGACCGTGGCCACGGTGCGTCGTCGCCACATAATCGATGTCGTTCAGGTGCATCATCGTACCGACTGCGGACGCTTCCTCGCCCGCATAAAGGTGAACGAAGCCCGGTATTTCACCGGTCGCAAATTCAACGTGCAAACGCTCTTCGAACTCGCGAATCGTACGCATCGACCGGTACGCGTCGAGCAATGTCTCGCGGGTAAGCTGGCCCGATATGGACATGGTTGTGCCTCCTATGGGTAGATCGTGCTAGTTGAACAACGCTGCTGCGCGTTCACGCAGGAATTGACGCGCCGCGCTGAAACGCAGGGTTCGCTCGACATCGACCGTCAGCGGCCCCGCCCAGTCGAGCGAAACGACATAGGTTTCGCCTTTCTCAATTTCGATCTCGCGCTCGCCGTCGAGCGCCAACGTGCCGTAACCGACGTCGAGCATGACCTGCTGGCCGACCTCCAACCGCTCACAGTCAGTCATCCACACGGTGCCGATTTGGCCCGGCGCGATGGGCGCAACCAGCGGCACGCCAGTCAGCGGCGCATCGGCAAATGTCATTTGCAAGCCATGCGGCGCAGTGCGGGCTACCGGCGCCCACGCGGCGCCAATCGACGACAGGCCAATGGCGTCGGCAGCAGCGAAGGTCAGGAATAACGCGTGAATATCGGACGGATCGGATAGCGCACGCGCGCCGATGAAGCGCTGCCGGCTCACGCATAGGTCAACCAACGCAATCTCCTCATGTCCACACTTGCGCCCGGACACACAACGCACCACGAGGCGTTTGTTGCGCGACAGCGCCGCGTCCGGGGGAACCGAGCCGGTCGCGACCAGGGCACCGGCCAGGCCCGCCACGGTCGCCTCGCGCAGATCCGGGAAGCTGTTATTTGTACCGGTGGACAGCGTGAGCAGCGGCACATCGCGGCAATGCATCGCCACCGCGCGATGGGTGCCATCGCCACCTAGCACGGCGATCAGCGACACGCCGCGCTCGACCATGTACGCCACCCCCGCATGCGTGTCGGCTACGCTCTGCGTCATCGGCAGGTCGGCGAACTCCACCTGCGGCCACCGCTCGCGTCCACTCAGGGCCGCATGCGCCTGCACAGCGCGCAACACGAGCGCCGCGACACCCGTTTTGTCCCGCAACGTCAATACGCGACGCACGCCCAACGCACCCAGCCCTGCAAATAGCCGGACCACCATGTTCGCTTTTTCGGCGGTCGGGAACACCGACGCATGCGAGGTCAGGCGACGAATATCGCGGCCGGATGCAGGATTGGCGATGATACCGACTGCCGGAACGGTGCTTGACACGGCGTTGTCTCCTTGCCCGGCGTTGCCGCCCGGCGTCGCTGCTCATGAGCCTGAGCGGACATGTTGCTTACGTGCGTTGTCACTGCAATGTGCATGCCAATATAAGCGAGCCACGTTCACACCGGCCGCGCAGCCCCATTGCAGTGGGGCTGCGCGGCCAATACGAAGAAACTGCACGCGCGGTGGCGCTACGCTGTGCGTCTCTACCTAGCCGTCTCAAAGCGTCGCCGCCCGTATGCGCATGCGCGCATCGACGTGCGGCACAGCGTAACGGCGTCAAGTTGGGACAAGTCCGCTGCGACGGGGGCGGTGCGGGCTGACGCGCGAGCGCGGCACGCCTGGATAAACGTGAGACGAAGGACGCCGCATCGTGAGACGATCGTCTCACGATGCGGCGTGTTGCAGTGCAACGTGTGCCAAGGGCGATGAATGTGCTACAAACGGCTCAAACTGCAGGTTCTTTGCCGGGGGTTCGCGATGCCGTACGTCTCATTCAGCCAGCACATCGAACGCGTGCGCAGCGCGATCGAAGGCCGCAACGCACCACTTGACAACGAATCGGCGCGCCTCGTTTCGTCTTGGCAACGTTCGCTCGAGCGGTACCGGCTCGATCCATCCTCGCGCGTGGGGCCGCGCGTCGTCACCGCCAGCGAACTGCGCGAGTTGCGCGAGCGCGAAGAAGCATTTTTGCGTGCATCGGGCCAGTGCTTATCCAAGCTGCATGAGGCGGTCCGGATCGCAGACTATTGCGTATTACTAACTAATGCACATGGCGTAACGATCGACTATCGGATCGACCGCGATCGTCGCGCAGACTTCAAGCACGCGGGCTTACACATCGGATCGTGCTGGTCTGAGCAGGAGGAAGGCACGTGCGGTATCGCTAACGTGCTTGCCGACCTGGCGCCGATTACCGTGCATAAGACGGATCATTTCCGCGCCGCGTTCACCACGCTGACGTGCAGCGCGTCGCCGATCTTCGCTCCGGACGGGGCGCTGATTGGCGTGCTCGATGCGTCGGCGATCCGCTCGCCGGACAATCGCGACAGCCAGGGATTGGTCTATCAATTAGTACAACAAAGTGCACGATTGATCGAGGACGCCTACTTCCTGAACCAGACCCCCCATCATTGGATCCTATTTGGCCACAGCAGCCGGCACTTCGTCGAGGCGCGGCCGGAGGTGCTAATCGCGTTCGACGAGAACGGCAACCTCGTTGCGGCCAACGCCCACGCCCGCGAGACCATTCCAGGGCTCACCGGCAGCGCCCCTAGCCACCTGGCTGACTTGTTCGACGTGCCACTTGCGCGCATGCTTGATGCATCAAACCTGCATGACGTGCTGCCGTTGCGACTGTGCGCGTCAGGTACGATCCTGTATGCGCGAATCCGTAGACCGCAACGGCGCGGCCACGCGGCGGGCGCCTCGACCCCAGCGCGTGTTGCCGAGCCAGCGGCGCCAGCACAGCTTGCGCCACCGTTGCGCGGCACGCCGCTGCACGATGGTCGGGCGCCGGGCCTATTCAGTATGCCATCCGGTCGGTTGTCCAATACACCAGCCGGTGCTGGGCCACTGGAGGCTTTCGCACAGAGCCAGGACCGGCGGGTTGCCCAGGCGGCGAGCATTGCGCTGCGCGTCGCGGAGCGACGCCTGCCGATCCTGATTCTCGGGGAAAGCGGCTGCGGCAAAGAAGTCTTCGCACGCGCGATTCATGAGTCGGGCATCCGATGCCAGCAACCCTTCGTGGCGGTCAACTGCGGTGCGCTGCCGGAGTCGCTGATCGAAAGTGAGTTGTTTGGGTATGCGGCCGGCGCGTTCACGGGCGCACGCAGCAAAGGCACGCGCGGCAAGATCGCGCTCGCGCATGGCGGCACGCTGTTCCTAGACGAGATCGGCGACATGCCGCTGTTGCTGCAAACACGGCTGCTGCGTGTACTGGCCGACGGCGAGGTATTACCGTTGGGCGCCGAGACGGCGACCCGCGTCGACGTGAACGTGATTTGCGCGACACACCGCGACCTGGGCGCAATGGTCGCGCAAGGCACGTTCCGCGAGGATCTGTACTACCGCCTCAGCGGTGCGGTACTACGGCTGCCGCCGCTTCGCGAACGTATCGACATTCGGGCGCTGATACAGGCCGTTTTTGACGACGAAGCGCGTGCCGTGCCGCATAGACTGGTGCTTGACGCCGCGGTGCTCGAACGCCTGTGCCATCATCCGTGGCCCGGCAATGTGCGGCAACTGCGCCACGCACTGCGCTACGCATGCGCCGTGGCCGACACAAACCGGGTCGAATGGCGCCATCTGCCGGCCGAAATTGCAGCCGAGCTGGGCTCACCGGCGACGCCACCGGTGGCGCTCGAATCGCTGACCGACGAGCGCGAACGTATCGTCGCTGCGCTGACGCGGAACCAGTGGCGCCCCATTCCGGCGGCGCAGGCACTCGGCATATCGCGCGCGACGCTGTACCGACGCATCGCTAAGCTGGGCATCGTCCCACCCCACCGGCTGCCGGCCGCATAGTGCCACATAGACCGTGCGGTATCCTGTCATTTAGCCGGGCGTCTGCCTCGCGCGCCTCGCCGGGCGACTGGCATGCTTGTGCTGAGTCGCCGCCGCGCGCTGACAGGCTTTGCCAGGTACGGCGTCAACCTAGTGCTATGCGTCGTCGCATTGCGCAGCCTGGGTACGACTTGCGCCGACGCCTATTTCTTGGTGGCACCGCTGTTTGGTTGCACCGCTACTCGGCGCCGTATTGTCGCTCACGCTTTGGCCCGCAATGCCCGCTCTTCGCATGGACATGATTTCGACTGGGACGGACCGGCGTTGCATAGCCATCCTCTCCGCCGCAAGCCGATTACGCACGTCCATCGGCGCTTTCGAACATCCATCATCGGCATCACCATCGATCACGGGGCTCCACACAAGCTTTGTGCGCATAAAGTTTTGCACTGCTGCAGCATGAGCGCTCGCGCGCGAGTGAAAAGGGCCCCCATTGGACTGTGGTATAACACTTTGCGGTTACGGGTACGCCTCACGCCATTAACGCGTCGTCGAGTCGTCGTAGCCATTTTTACCACATGTTGCTCATGAATCAATTATCGTCAAGGGAAGCCGACACGGCACAGCGCACCCGGATTATTTTCCACATCACCGAGTTCAACGACGGCGGCATTGAAAGTGCAATAATCCAGTGGTTACGCGTCTTCGATCGCAAGCATTTCGATGTGACGCTATCAGTCATGTTCACGTCAGCTGCGCTGGAACACCGCTTTCGCGCGTCGATCCCGGCCGACGTGCGCATCGAGACGCTGGTCGATCGCGGATGGCTGGATTTTTTCCAAACACGACGACATCTGCACAAGCGCAGCAAGCTCGAACGCGTCGCGCGCGACATCTTCAATACGGTTGTCGTGCGCCGTTATGTGTCGCAGCGCATCGCCCATCTTGCGCGCGAGCATCATTTGATCGTCGATTTCGATATGTCGCTGCGCCGCATTGCAGGGCGATATGGCGTCGGATGGCTCGGAGTCAATCACTTCAGCTTCAATGCGCGACTTGGTGGCCGGCTCCGCAAGATCCGGCGCTTGCTGAAACAATATCAAGCCTACGACCGGATTGCGGCGCTGAACGAGCAAATGGCCGACGAAGCACGGGCAATGTTCGGCTCGCGGCTACCTCCGCTGCTGCTGCTGCCCAATGCGATCGATATCGCGGCGATCCGCGAACGCGCGTCCCATCAGGCCGGCAGCGCGTCAATACCTGACGAGCCCTATATCGTCTCGGTAGCCCGCCTCGATGAAATTTATAAGGACCATCGTACGCTGTTGCGCGCGTACCAACGTCTGGTGACGGCACACGCCGTACGCGAGCATTTGGTGATCGTGGGCGACGGGGCGTTTCGCGCCGAACTCGAGCAATTGGCGCGCGAGCTGAGCATCAGCGAGCGCGTACACTTCACCGGTCAATTGAACAACCCGCATCCAGTGATCGCTGGCGCGACGCTCCAGGTCCTGAGTTCACGCTCCGAAGGCATGCCGATGGTGCTGCTCGAAGGCCTCGCGCTGGGTAGGCCGATTATCGCGACCGACTGCCCGACCGGGCCCAGCGAGATCCTCGATGGCGGCCGTGCGGGTATCCTCGTTCCGGTCGGGGACGTGGACGCGATGGTGGACGCGATGCGCACGGTGCTAACCGACCCTGCGCTGCGCGCTGGGCTCACCGAACGCGCTCGCCAACGAGCACAGCATTACGGCATCGACGCAAGCAACGCGAGGCTGAAGGCGTACGTCGACACGATCCTCGCATCCAGACGCGCCGTGCCGACTGCCGGAGCAGCCTGACTAGCGTCGAACAGCCGTCTTCGTATCAATCGCGCTATTGATTCGTTCGCGGCCAGTTTTGTCCGGCGTATGCTATAGGTGTCACGCTAGCTTGCAAGATACCCATGGGGATATGCCGCAGTTACAAGGGCTACACGATATTGCCCAGCGCAGAGCCGCTGGGCAATGGTCTGTATGCCGCCAATCTCGACCTCGAAGGCCAGCAGCATGGCGCACAGGCGCACGTGGAGCACTTCGAGGCACTCGACTATTTTTTCGAGGCCGAACAGGCTACCGCGTACGCATTGCGCTGGGGAAAATTGTGGATTGATACACAGCACCGGCTCAAAGCGGCATAAGGTGACGTTCAGCCATAGCGGTGCCACGAGCCGGCTCGCACGACGGCGGATCGAAGGCCGACCTAACGCTACCGGCGATCGAGTGCCACCTTGGCGTCACCGACGAGCGCGAGACACGTAGGCCGGCTGCACTGCGTCGGGCGGGAGCATTGGCGGCAATGCAAACGCGGCCGGCTACAGGATATTCGCCATCGCTGCTGTTGATCGAAACGCACGCCTGTTGGCCGGGCAAACTCACACGATTACTTCGGTGCGTCCCACGGGTTCACGAGGGGCACGCCGGTTTCAGCAAGTGACGATGTTGTCGGCAAGCATGCTAAACGCAGAGCAACCCGTCATCGCACGATCTACGTAAA
The DNA here is from genome assembly GCF_021733735.1 of Mycetohabitans sp. B2. Classification (NCBI taxonomy): domain Bacteria; kingdom Pseudomonadati; phylum Pseudomonadota; class Betaproteobacteria; order Burkholderiales; family Burkholderiaceae; genus Mycetohabitans; species Mycetohabitans sp. B2. The sequence continues at coordinate 111,890 of NZ_JAHKSP010000082.1, read as the reverse complement.
CGACTCCTACAAATAGCGGTCAAGCACAGCCGATCCGCATGCCAGCCGGGATAGGCCATGAGCCGACGCAGGTATCAGATAGCGACTGAATACCTTATAAAAGTCCGATGACGTGACCGGAGTGACCGGCGGCCCAGCGCACCTTCACGCCACCGGCAAGTCGGGCCACTCTCGCGACACGGGCTTGGCTACTGGCGATCCAATACCGGCGGCCGCCAGTTCAAGCGGTGCATCACCGTATTCGGACCATAGATCCGCATGACCATCCTGAAACGGCCAGTCGGCGATACGAGCCAGTTCGCTGTGGCGGGGCGCGCCGGCGCGGTCGGCTGCACGGTGATGTCAATCGAGCCATCTCGGTTGCGCACTAGATGGTCGCGGTTGGTCAGCACGACATGGCGGTTGCGCCACCCCGGCCTACGCGCGTCGCCGCCGGTGCCGTCGTCATCCAACGGCTCCGCGACGAGCGTCCAGCCGCCGGCCGAGACGGGTAATGGGTTGCGCGTGAAATGCATCACGTAGCCGTTCCTTCCCGATAGCGGGCGGTTGTCACGGTCCACATCGGCGACCGGCATCAGCACATCCTCCATCAGGCCCGCGCCGGGCACCACCGTGCCGACGATCGACACCGGCACCGCAATCAACGGAATGATGGACGCCCGCCAGGTCTGCAGGAACACAATCACCACGATCACGACCAGCGCGATCGCCTCGAGCAGCGTGTGTACGACCGCGTTGATGCTGGCGCGCACGAACTGCGTCGGGTCATAGACGATGCGATATTCGACCCCCGGCGGCATATCGGCCTTGAGTTCGGCCATCGTTCTGCGCACCTGCTCGGAGATCGCCAGCGAATTCGCCCCCGGCGACTGGTTGATTGCGATCGCAACCGCGGGCTTGTTGTCAAGCAATGCACGCAGCCCGTACTCGGAGGCACCCAGCTCCACACGCGCCACGTCTCGCAGGTGCGTCACACCGCCATCAGGCGATGGTCTTTAGCACGATGTCGCCGAACTGCTCTTCAGTCTGCAGCCGACCCTGCGCGTTGACCGACAGCTGCAACGGCGCGCCGGGCAACGACGGCGAGGCGCCAACCACGCCGGCGGCGACCTGCACGTTCTGCTCGCGAATCGCGTTGATCACGTCGCTCGCGGCCATGCCGCGCTGCGCGACCTTTTGCGGATCGAGCCACACACGCATCGAATAGTCGCCCGAACCCCACAATTGCACCTGGCCGACGCCCTGGATCCGCTCCAGCCGGTCCTTGACATTGATCAGCGCGTAGTTGCGCAAATACGTCATGTCGTAGCGGTCGTTCGGCGAGATTAGGTGCACGACCATCGTCAACGTCGGCGAACTCTTGACCGTGGTCACCCCGAGCCGCTGCACATCCTCGGGCAATCGTGGCAACGCTTGCGATACTCGATTCTGCACGAGCTGCTGTGCCTTATCCGGATCGGTGCCGAGCTTGAAAGTCACGGTCGTGGCCATGTTGCCGTCACTATTGGCCTGCGACTGCATGTACAGCATGTTCTCGACACCGTTGATCTGCTCCTCCAGCGGCGAGGCCACCGTCTCGGCAATCACCTTCGGGTTCGCGCCCGGATACTGCGCATGCACGATCACCGACGGCGGTACGACCTCCGGATACTCGGAAATGGGCAGCTGGAACAGTGCAATCACGCCGGCCAGCAACACCAACACCGACAGCACCCCGGCGAAGATCGGCCGGTCGATAAAGAACTTTGAAATATTCACGCTGATTTCCTTTTACATCAGCCCATCATCTGCACGGCATTGACCTTCACTGGCTCGCCAGGACGCACCCGCTGCAGTCCGTTCACGACGATGCGCTCGCCGGGCTTGAGCCCCTTGGTAATCACGCGCAAGCCGTCTTGCGGCCGTCCCTGAAGTGCACGGCGACGATCGTGCCGGACACGAGCGGACGGATGTCCACCTTTTCGATGGCCTCGAGACGGCCCGAGTACGACTGCCAGTCGGTGATCGTCCTGGCCACCACCGGTGCAACGTCAACCTCCGGCGCGCTGGGCGCGTTAGCGGCCCTGGCTTGCAAAGCCGGATTGTCACGCAGCGCCATCACGACGCCCAGGTCGCCGATGACGGCCAGCGCTGCGAACGCAAGCAGCAGATGCCGGTGGCGCGGGTTGCGGATCATTATCATTTCGAGCTTCCTCTGTTGACTTTGTGCAATGGGTCGAGTTGCTTGAGGGCATCGTCCGGCACACAGGCCAGCCGATGCCGGAAAAACGCCACGGCCTCGGTCAAGGCCGGCGGGTGCGTCGCCAGCGCCGTGTGCGATACGCTTGCAAAGCGAGTGACCTGGGTCGGCACGCCGACATTGATCAGTTCGCCGGCATATTTCTCGGCTTCCACGTGAAGCACATCATGCTCGGCGCTGGCGATGAGCACCGGTGGCAATCGATGCAGGCGGCGCGATTCGAGTGGAGCCGCATACGGATGCAGTCGCTGTAACGCATGCGGCAGATAAGCGCGGTAGCATTGCGCGCACTCACTAACATCCACATCGGAGATCACGCGCCGCGCATCGGCCACGCGCGTCATGCTTGGATCGAGCAACGGCGCCAGCAATACTTGCGCGGCAATCGATACGCCGCCGCGATCGCGGGCCATCGCACATAGGCACGTCGCGAGGTTGCCGCCCGCATCATGCCCAGCCACGCCGAGGCGGTGCCTGTCCGCACCGAATTCGTGCGCGCGCTCGGCGATCCAGCACGCGGCGTGGTACGCATCCTCCAGCGCAGCCGGGAACGGGTACGCGGGTGCTAACGAATAGTCGACCGACACGACCAGCGCAGGTACGCGCGCGAGCACCACCGCGGTCGCATCGGCGTCATCGAGCGATCCGCGCGTAAACAGGCCACCATGGAAATACAGCACCACCGGCACCAAGCGCGGCGATTGACGCGCCGCGGCCCGCGCTCGCGCTGCGCGCCGTGACGGCTCGACGCTATCGGCCTGATTGCCGGCGTCTATCGACGCCTGCACAGGCCGGTAGATGCGCAACGCGATCTCGCGCGCATGGCCGGTAATTTTGATTTCGTAGGGTGTATCGCCCCAATCGCACTGGCGCATCCTGCGCCTCTCTGGTCAATTGCAGTGATGCGAATTCTCGTGGCGACGCAGTGCCAGATAAATGCCTATAATCCGGCAACACAATTCAGCGCAACCGAACAATCGGTTTGGCTTCGCGCCGACGCTGCAAAGCTAACCACGGTGAGCGAAATGGACCGTCTACAAGCCATGCAAGTGTTTACTCGGGTCGTCGAAAGCAACAGCTTTTCGCGCGCCGCCGACACGCTGGACATGCCCCGCGCGTCGGTCACAACGATCATTCAGAATCTCGAAGCGTTTCTTGGCGTGCGACTGCTGCAACGTACGACACGGCGATTGAATCTGACACCGGACGGCGCCGCGTACTACGAAAGATGTGTGCGCATTCTTGCCGATATCGCCGAGACGGAACAATTGTTTCATGAAGGCGCGCGCAATCCGCGCGGCAAGTTGCGCGTGGACATGCCGAGCTCGATCGGCAGGTTGGTGGTACTGCCACGGCTGTGTGAATTCCATACTCGCTACCCGGGCATTGAATTGATGGTCGGGCTTGGCGACAAGCCAGTGGACTTGATCCAGGAAGGCATCGACGCGGTGATCCGCGTCGGCACACTGCAGGACTCAACGCTCGTCGCGCGCCGGGTCGGTGTGTTCCAGGGCGTGACTTGCGCCAGCCCCGAGTACTTGAAACGACACGGCGAGCCGCGCACGCTGGAAGAGTTAGAGAACCATTACGCGGTCAACTACTTCTCAAGCCGCACCGGCCGGATCATCGGCTGGGATTTTCTCGTCGATGGCAAGCCAGTGACCGTGAAGATGAAGGGCGCGGTCGCGGTTAATGATGCGGATGTCTATCTGAACTGCGGCATCAACGGCTTCGGCATGATCCAGCCGGCTCGGTTCATGGCACTGCCATATCTTCAGTCGGGGCAGTTAAAGGAAGTGCTCCCGCAGTGGAAGACTCAGCCGATGCCGATCTCCGTGGTTTACCCGCATAACCGGCACTTGTCGCCGAAGGTGCGGGTGTTCGTCGATTGGATAGCCGAAATGTTTGAGCGTTGCCCGCTACTATCCGGCCAGGAGGACGCGGAGAAGCGTTGCGCGCCAACGGTGGCCACGGTGGGCGCGCAACCGGCGCATCGGGCCGAGATCGGAGAGAACGAGGGCGAGTTGGTACTATAGCCCTACCATCGCGGCAGCCCGCCGCGATGGCCGTCGCAGCATACAACGACGGCACGTTGCCCGCACTGAACCGAAACAGTTATCCCGACGTCGGGCGGGTCGGGCGCGCGATTGCGATGCGTTGCGCACAGTCGGGTGACACGCGACTCACACGCCATAGCATACCGAACACGCAACCAGCGGAGTAACGGATCAGCACGATGCCCGATACATCATCGAACCCGCTCGATGCGTTCTCATTGCTTGACGATTGGGCCCTGAGCACGCCGCCCTGGGTGCCGTATCGACCGACGGTGGCCCCTTCGATCGCATCGCCGGACCCGGGATGGGCATCGTAGTGGTCGTGCTGTCGTGCATGGCAAATCGCCGTGCCGTGGTGAGTTGCCATGTCGTCGTGGGATGCCGTGCGGTCGTGAGCCTCCGTGGCGTTGCGTCGTCGTGGGACCTTGACCCTCCCATCATGGGAAGGCTAATACTGCATCCATCTTGTATCGTGCCCGACATGATGAAAGCTTCTCCGACCTACACGACATCGCTGGACTACACGACATCGCTGGATATCGAAGGCATGACATGTGCCTCCTGCGTGACGCGTGTCGAGCGCGCACTCGGCAAGGTGCCGGGGGTATCCCATGTGACCGTCAATCTGGCGACCGAGCGGGCATCAGTCACGGCTGGGCCCAATGTGGCGGTTCCAACACTCGTCGCCGCCGTCAAGAAGGCTGGTTATGACGCACACCCAACGCCCGAGACGCCCGTTGCGGCTCCACACGAGAACGCAGCGCAGCCGCTAGCGGCGGTGATCGCTTCCGCGTTGCTGACACTGCCCTTGCTGGCGCCCATGATCAACATGCTGGCGGGCGGTGCGCCGTCCGGCGAGCCGATCTCGGACATGCAGGCAGCCAGTGGCCACGGAGCGCCGAGCGTGCCGATCCTGCTGCAAGCCGTGCTGGCGACCGTGATCCAGTTCGTGCTCGGCGCGCGCTTCTACCGATCCGGTTATAAGGCCGTGCGAGCGCTGTCCGGCAACATGGACCTGCTTGTCGCGCTCGGCACATCGGCCGCTTATGGGTTGTCTCTCTACCAATGGGCGACCCATCCCCATGGCGGAGCCCCCCTCTATTTCGAGGCATCCGCCGTCGTCATCACGCTGGTGCTGTTCGGCAAGTGGCTCGAAACCCGCGCCAAGCGACAGACCACCGCCGCGATCCGCGCGCTGAACGCGCTGCGGCCCGATACGGCCCGCGTGCGCAGCGACGGCACCGAACGTGAGCTACCCCTGTCCGACGTACGCGTCGGCATGCAAGTGATCGTGCGTCCCGGCGAGCGATTCCCGGTCGATGGCCGCATCGTCGGCGGCCGCACGCACGCGAACGAAGCCATGTTGAGCGGTGAGAGCCTTCCCGTGGCGAAAGACGAAGGCGACACGGTGCACGCCGGCTCGCTGAACGGCGAAGGCGCGGTCGTGATTGAGACAACGGGGATCGGCGCGCAAACGATGCTGGCGCAGATTATCCAGTTGGTCGAAACCGCGCAGGCCGCCAAGGCGCCGATCCAGCGACTGGTGGATCGAGTCAGCGCCGTGTTCGTGCCGGCCATCATCGCGATTGCACTGGTCACGCTGTGCGGCTGGTTGCTCGCCGGCGCACCGGTCCAGCACGCGATCCTGAACGCAGTCGCCGTATTGGTGATCGCCTGCCCTTGTTCGCTCGGGCTTGCGACGCCAACCGCCATCCTTGCCGGCACCGGCGTCGCAGCACGACATGGCATGCTGATCAAGGACGCCGAGACGCTGGAGCTTGCCCATCGAGTTAACGTCATCGCGCTCGATAAGACCGGCACGTTGACCGACGGCAAGCCCGTGGTCGTGGCCTTCGATGCATTAGAGGGCACAGACGAGGACGCGCTGTCGATTGCCGCCGGCGTGCAGCAGCACAGCGAACATCCGCTGGCGCGCGCAATCGTTGCCCTGGCGCAGCAGCGGCAGGTGGCTACTGCCGAGGCGCGCGATACCCGCGCCATCGCGGGCCGCGGCATCCAGGCAACGATCGGCGACGCGATCTTTGGTATCGGCAGCACGCGATGGCTGCGCGAGCTTCGCATCACGCCCGACGCGGCGCTGCAGGCGCGTTCGGACGCGTTGCAGCAGGTCGGCAACACCGTATCGTGGCTGGTGCGCGTGGCGCCATCGCCTGCCCCACTGGCATTGATCGCGTTCGGCGACACGGTCAGGCCATCGGCCCAAGCGGCGCTCGCCCGGCTCGCCGCATCGGGCATGCGCACCCTGCTAATGACGGGCGACAACGGTGGCAGCGCAGCGGCGCTCGCCTCGGCGGTTGGCATCGCCGAAGTGCACGCAGACATGTCGCCACAGGACAAGGCCGCGATGATCGCGCGATTGCGCGAACAAGGCAATGTGGTGGCGATGGTCGGCGACGGTGTCAACGATGCGCCGGCACTGGCCACCGCCGACCTGGGCATCGCGATCGGCAGTGGCACGGACGTCGCGATGCACGCCGCCGGCATCACGCTGATGCGTGACGATCCCGCACTGGTGGCCGACGCACTGGACCTGTCGCGACGCACATATCGCAAGATCTGGCAGAATCTATTCTGGGCTTTCGTCTACAACGTCGTCGGCGTGCCATTGGCCGCGCTCGGGTGGCTCAATCCGATGATCGCGGGCGCGGCGATGGCACTGTCCAGCGTAAGCGTGGTGGGCAACGCGTTACTGCTGCGGCGCTGGCGCGGCAGCGCCGCACGGGCGCGCCGGCCCATGTAAAATCATTGGCATGCTCAACACTCCATCCCGCACGCTCGCTGCCCTCGCGGCACAGGCCGGTCCGCCGGTGGCCGATGTCACGCAGGCGTTGCAGCTCGCGCAGGCGTACTGCCAGGAGCGCGGCGAATCGCTGACGCCGCTGCGCCAGAAAGTCCTGTCGTTGCTGCTGCAATCCGGCCGCGCCACCAAGGCCTACACGCTGCTTGACGAAATGCGCAAGATTCATCCGGGCGCCGCGCCGCCGACTGTCTATCGCGCGCTCGATTTCCTGCAGTCCGTGGGGTTGGTGCATCGGATTGAGTCGATCAACGCGTTCGCGGTATGCCATGACCTGACGCACTGTCGACACGGCATCCTGATTGTCTGCCAGTCCTGCGGCGCAGTCGCGGAAATCGATGCGCCGGGCGTTCATCACGCATTGGTGGACAAGATTGAATCCACCGGCTTCACGCTCGCCCGAGGAGAACTCGAACTCAAGGGCTTGTGCGCGGAGTGCACGGAAAAGGCTGTGTAGCGTAAAGCGGCTTTGGGACCAAGGATCGGGCCGTCAACCGGCCGCTCGTTGCCTGATAGAACTTTCCACGGTTCAACAGTGAATCGCAGATGGCGCGCCGGGCTACGCGTGCGTTCCGCGTAGTCGGGCATCGGGCGGGTGCAAAGCGTTAGGCCACACGACTTTGTCAACTCGTGTGGCCACGCGGTGCGTTTGTTGGGGTACCGAATAACGCATCACGCCATCTAACGCGATTCAGTATTCAGTATTACTACGCTTTGACGATCCGGCGTCCTACCTTATCGCAGCATCGCGCAAAAGCCTCGATAAATGACTTCAGGAGGGTGCTCGAATCCGGAAGCGCCGGCCTGAGATGCGAAGCATGACCAACGTCTAACCCCGCTCCCGCCAGCTGGCGGGACTTGCGGTACGACGCCAACGGCCTTAGCCGTAAGATCCGATCAAGCGCCATTGCAATGGCATAACTCCTCGTACGTTACCGCACCAACGCCGGGCTTAACCCTCGTATGACGGGCCCCAAGCTCAACGGGCCGGCACCACCCCGAAGACCGCCGGCCTACGTGGAACGGCACCGCGTCGCGACCACTATTGGTGCCCCCGAGGCTGCGCAAGGAAACGCTGCAATACGCCGGCCGAATACGCGCTCGCCACCTCAGCGAGAAACGTCGAGAACGACACCGCGGCGTGTGCATCAGCGGCGTCCGAGATCGTGCGGACCACCGCACAGCGCACGTCGTACTCGTGGCAAACTTGCGCCAGCGCGGCCCCTTCCATCTCAACCGCCAACGCATCCGGCGCGGCCGCCAGCACGGCTTCGCGTGCGGCATGGTCGGCGATGAACCGGTCGCCACTGACCACGAGCCCCCGGTGCACACGCGGTACGTCGTCGATCACACCACGGTAGCGCTGGACGAGTTCCATGGCGTGGGCGCGCACAAACGAGGCCGCGGCCACTGCGAGCGCGTTCGACAAGCTGTCGTCGGTGCCAAAGCGGGACACGCCAAGCAACGGCACTTCGAATCGCGGAAACAGCGGCGATGCGTCCAGGTCATGCTGCATCAGCGCATCCGCGATGACGATATCGCCCACCCGCACCTGCCGCGCGACACCACCCGCGACCCCGGTAAAAATAATAGCGTCAACACCAAATTGGTGGATCAGCGCGGTTGCGGTGGTCGCCGCGGCCACCTTGCCCACGCGCGCCAGCGTCATCACGCACGGCATGCCGCGCAGCGTGCCGAGCGCGTATTCGCGACGACCAAGCGTCACCGTACGCCAGTCCGGTGCGGCACGCATTTCGTCGATTAGGGGGGCGATTTCCTCCGGCAACGCGGCCATGATGCCGAGCGGACGAACGTTCGATTCTTGTACTGTATTCATAGGTCGGAAGGGACGTTGCTTGCACCGGCCAATCCGGGCACGGCCGCCCGTGGGACGAGTCGGACTCCGGCGATGCCGGGCCCGCTAGCATAGCAGGCTCCCGGCCGGACGCGACAGGTACGCGCTACATCGCCACGCCGACAGCGCAGCGGGGCATCAGTTGCGGTACACTCGCGTCCCAGCCGTTCCCGGAAAAAAGCCTGTTGCATGAACCAGCCAAACTACGCCAGCGCAACCATCGACGAGTTGCAACAGCACCTGGCCAGCGTGATTTTGCCGTTGTGGACCAGCTGGGGCTTCAATGACACTCTAGGCCTGCCCTATGACGTGATTGCGCCGCCGGGACAGCCCGCGTTGCCGCCCACGCGCTACCGGGCAATGGCATGTGCGCGCCAGCTCTACGTGTTCAGCGCAGCTGGCTGGCACGATCACGCAGACCGCCTATTCGAATCGCTGCGCAGCCGGTTCATGGATGCGACACATGGCGGCTGGCACTACAGCATCGATGCACAAGGCGCGCCGCAGGAGACGCAAAAAGATCTGTACACGCATGCGTTCATCGTGTTCGGTTGCGCGGAATATTTCCGGCACCGGGGCAACCGAGAGGCACTGGATCTACTCGAAGCGACGCTGCACGTGATTGAGACGCGCTTCGCGACCGACGCCGGCCTGTACAACGCGGTGCTGTCCGCCGACTTTCGAACAATCGTCACCGGCCCGCGGCAGAACCCGATCATGCACTTAGCCGAAGCCTACTTATCCGCCCGTGACGTGCAGCGCGACGCGTGGTTTTCCGATGCGCTGCAGCGTATCGCGGAACAAATGATCGCGACATTCGTGCATCGCCCGACCGGCTGCATCGCGGAGTTGCCGATCGGCTGCGACGCCGTGCGCATCGAACCCGGACACCAGTTCGAATGGTTCTATCTCGCGTCGAGTGCGCCGGATGTCTTTGGATGCAGCGACCTGCCCAATTGGCTCGGCTCGGCCTATGTGTTCTCGCTTCGGCACGGTGTGTCGCCTGTCACCGGCGGGGTGTGTGCTGCGCTGGACGAGCATGGCCATGTAACCGAGCCAAACGAGCGGTTGTGGGCGCAAACCGAATTCGCCCGCGCGCTGGCCACATCGCAAGCGCTGCGCAGCACCAGCGACGTACAAGATGCGCATGTGCCACTGAAGACGCAGCTCGGCCGTTTCAAGCAGCGCTTCTTGCGCGACTACGGCTGGATAGAATTGATTGCTCAGGACGGCGCCGTGGTGCGCGCGGACATGCCATCAACGACGCCCTACCACATGGCGACGATGTACCATGCGGTTGCCCGCTTGCAAGAGGGGCCGTGACGCCAGTTCATTCGCTATCCTTTGCCGAACGGGGCCCCCAGCGATGGTGTGCTTCCATGCGCACCTTATCGATCGGTCTACCGCCTGCTTGAAGCGACAACATTGTGAACATGACGAGCGAGGTCACTGACAAGCTTGTCAATACACCACTCGATGGCCGTGCCTCGTCGCCGCAGCGGCCATTCGATTATTGCTTCACAAACAAATTTTCGGCAAACGGCCACCTGTCGTCCGTCCAACTCGCCACGCGAGCAAATCCGGTCGTCTCTCCCACCCACCTACAGCCACTGGCCACCAAACAGTACATTCACCGCCGGCACCTGCGTGTTGCGCGTCCGTCTCGCTGTGCCAGTCGATAGGCGCATGGCGAGCCGCCCGCTCAACGATCGCCCGTAGATTTAGTCGCTCGCTCAAGGCTGGCGCCGCTTAATCGAACAGTGTGGCGATCTGCTCGGGTGGCCGTCCGATCACAGCCCGAGAATCGCGAACAACGATCGGGCGTTGCAACAATACCGGATGCTCGGAAACAGCCTTGAGAAGCGCGTCCTCAGAAAGTGAGGTATCGCCCAGTCCAAGTTCAGCGAAGGCCGACTCGTTGTCCCGGATCATTTTGCGCACCGGTACACCCAACAATGCATGCAGCTGTTTCAATTCGTCGAGTGTAGGAGGAGTTTTCAAATATTCGACCGTCCGGACCTCCTCGCGCCCTGCCAACTCGTCGATCAGCAAGGCGTAGGCAGCGCGTGATTTTGAACAACGGGGGTGATGGTAAATCGTAATCATGGGTACCTCGGTCGCAATATGAGGAGAGAATGAAGGGCATCATTGTGCCGCGTGGCACTGTGGCGTGCAGGCACGCTCGTAAAGCATCGTGCTATTGCCAATACTTATCCGCTACGCCAGCAGTAACATACAATTTCGATAAAAAATCTAGATTGTTATAATTAAACAAAAAGAAACAATCACGGAGACTTGTGGCGTTGAACCAATCGATGACGCGTGGGAGGTGGCCGGTCTATAGTAAAGCGATAATACTGTATCAAGTTCCTGCTACATCAAATCCCTGACTAATAGCGACAGCGATGAGCTGCCAACCGTTACGGAGCTATGGAGGCGTCGAATCAACGGAGGAAGCAAACCTTTATGCGCATAAAGTCTGCGCGCGGGAAAGTACTGCGGCAGCCGTCAGCCATTTCGTCTGCTTTTGTGACCAGCACAGACCTTCGGCGTTGCACGCTAGTACACCTCCCACTCAAAGCGCCTCGCCAAAACGTTAACTTAGCTGCGCTGCGCCACAATATACGCCTAAGTTCCGCCGAACATGCCTATGATTCACGCAGGCGACACTGGCCTAACCGTGGCGTGGCCCTCTCTGCGGCACCTCCTGCATACTGGAAATAACGTTCGAACAAGGCTTACGAGGTCTTCGTCGCGGCGAAGAGAGAATTATCAAGCATCGAGTCTGAAATCCTTGCCGCTAGGCTGTCACCTCACATCCTCCAAGCGGCACAACGTTCACTGTCGATGAGAAGCTGTTGATAGAAGACTAGGCTGATTTGCAGACCGCGCGACTCCGGCCCATTGGCTTTCGTATAGCGCAACCATCGGAAACCACGCGACACCGTTCGTAAAACACTCAGACAAACCGTTGCCGATGTCACTGTTACTCGCACCCTGCCGCTAGATGCGGTTACGTCAGCGCCGTACTCTGTATCGACCACCACGGAAGCAGCACACGCTTTCACCCGTGCGCCGCCGAGGCCCCCGTCCTAATTTATGCGCATAAAGTCTCAGCTGAGTGACATACTCCGAATGGGCTATGGATTTTCAATCGTAATTTCCGATATACTTCTTAAAGTTTATCTAAGGGAGTAACGAGTGGCAGCCGAAATCATTGCGGTTACTCAGCAGAAGGGGGGCGTCGGCAAGAGCACGATCGCAATGCATCTTGGCGCAGCGTTCCACGAAAGAAAAAAGAAAGTCTTGGTCGTCGACGCGGACGGACAAAATACATTGGTCCACTGGTCCAGCGCCGCCAGTGAAGAGTCAAGCATTCCGTTCCCAATTGTGAATTTGGCAGAGGCAGGGGGCCAGATTCATAGAGAAATCAAGAAATTCGTCAACGACTACGATCTCATCATTGTGGATTGCCCGCCGTCGATTACAGAGAAGGTCTCCGGCGTCGTACTACTGGCGGCTAGCATTGCGGTTGTGCCAACGTCGTCGTCGCCGGCCGACTATTGGTCGAGCGTTGGTCTGGTTAAGCTAATCCAGCAAGCGCAGACAATGAACGAAGATTTGAAAGCTGTCTTTCTCCTCAACAAGACCGAAGAGAAACGAATGCTGACACGCGAATTGAAGCGCGCGCTTGAGGAGCTAGGTCTCCCACTTCTGAAAACCCAGATCCCTACCCGCGAGTGCTACAAGCAGGCGATGGCGTTGGGACAGACCGTTCTACAAATGTCGGACCGTGGCGCCAAGCTGGCAAGCGCCGAGATCCGAGCCTGCGCCGATGAGATCGCGGCGCTATTGCAGTGACTTTATGCGCATAAAGGAGCCGTATGAAATCCTCTCAACTCGCCCGAGGCTTCCAGGCACGGCCGGATACGACGACCAGCGAAAAACGAACAGCACTGGAGCGTCTCAACGCGATTGACACGTGGGTCAAGCAACCAGGTAGCCCTGATACGTCCGAACCGGTCGCGATCGCTAAAAAGAACGGGGCGCCCGATCCGTCCGGAGCCGTCACCCCAAACACTAACGAATCGGCGGCGTATCGGGCTTGGCGCACCGCAAATGGATACACGCCGGGACAGGTCATTGAGCTTCCGCTAAAAGCCATCAAACCCAGTCCCTTCAATCCGCGCCATTTCTACCTGAAGTCATCGATTGCCGAACTTGCCGTGAATCTTGCCAAGCAAGGGCAGCAGCAAGCTATTCACGTCATTCCGGATCATCAAAACCCCGGCACCTTCTTTGTCAGCGACGGTGGTCGCCGCGTGCGAGCACTGAAAGAAGCCAACAAGGAAAATGTCAGGGCAATCGTCGTAGACTTGCCCATTGGCATCGAGAGTTATAAGCTCGGCTATGATTTGAACGTCCAGCGGGACTCGCAAACAGTCTTCGACAACGCAATCGTATGGCGGCGCTTTCTCGATGAGCAGCACTTCCAAAGTCAACGCGAACTTGCCGAACACCTCGGCATTGATGAGTCGACGGTTGCCGTCGCATTAGGCATCGCAAAACTCCCGGAAGCCGTCATGCAGGAAATGGTGGCTAGACCGGATCGGTTTGGCTCCAACATGGCGTACCAAGTTGCCCGATATCATTCCGCAAAGGGTACGGATGCCACGCTTCGGTTGATTAACAAGATCGTCGCCGACGACCTCAGTACCCGGCAAGTCGCCGATATCGTCAAGGGCAGAGCAGTGTCTAGCGACGCATCTAAGCCGCTGCGCCGGCAGCGCTACGCGCAACGGCTGGAGATCAAAGTCGGCGGGGCGACGCTTGGCGACCTAAAGTCGTATGGTGACGATCGCCTCGAGTTGAAGCTGAAGGGACTGGCACGGGAAAAGCGTGACGAATTGTTAGCGCAAATCGAAGCGCTATTGATGCCGAAAACCTCGGATATCGACGGCCGCGGCGCCAACACCGCTGACGCGTAATATCCCGCACGCGCCATCGGCAACGTCTCGCAAGCCGATCATGCCACGGCGCGTGCATGGTTCAACGTGAACGCGAGCAGGTCACCATCCGTCGGCTCGCCCCACGTTTTCAACGCCAGCCAATCAAAAAAGGCCGTCTCGGCGATCTTCGATGCAATGCCACGCTTACGCCATTCGTCCCGCAGGTGAGCGCCCAGACCCGGCAACGCTTCGTCCTCGAATGATTTCCGGGCGAAATCCCGCCCGGCGTCATCCTGCTCGTCATAAAGCTCACGCGCCTGTTTACGACGATACGCAGCATATTCTGCCATTAGCCGGGCCCTTGGATCCTCCTTCCCAGCAACCTTCTTGTCTTGCAACGCTGGAATTTCCTCGACCGGCGGCGCGTAGCCCTTCTTCAGTGCGTCCTTGAATAGCGCCGCAGCACTGCGCACCGCAGGCAGCGTCGTACTGCGCATCCGTTGCTCGGTCATTTGCAACGCGGCGCGAATGCGGTTCTCTTCACTGTCGGCGTACAACGTCTGCGCCTCTTTCAACGGAATCCCAAGCTTGACCATGCGATCGACCAGCGTGCTGTCAAACACGTTTGGATGTTCATCGAGCGCTAGCATCGGTTGTTTACGCTCCGCTACCCGAAACTGGATTTCCGATACACGCCGCCCTTCACGATGCTCGATCAATTCGACATTGATATTGGTTACCGCATTCACTTCCGCGATGGCGGGCCGCAGATAATCGCGCTTGAAATACTTGTATTCACGCTTGGCTTCATCGCCAGCCTCCGAGTCCGGTGTTCCGGATAGGATGGGACGCCACCACTGCCACGGCTCACGCATCGTAAGATGACTCGGATTGGTCAAATAGCGTACGCAAATCTCATACAGCGCCAGCCCGGCACTGCTACGCAGTTGGCTTTGGAATTGCAGGCTCAAGCGGGCATACTGGACCGGGTCGAGAAGCTTCTTCTTGATCTTCGGCGCGAACGAAAACTCAACCCATACGCGCCGGGTAGTTGCATCCTCGAGAATTTCGGCGTCCGCGATCAACGTTGAGATGCCCCACTTACGCCCCGGTTTCTGGCTCGATGTCCCGGTGCTCCATTCGACCTGCACTGATACCATCCGACGTAAATGTTCCTTGACCAGCGCCGTGTCATTAGAATCGAACGCAGAATTCGCGACGATATCTGAAAGCAACGCCCGATAGGTGTCGCCCGACTCATCGGCCTGTTGCGCGACAGCCAACAGCACATTGAACAGCTTGCGAGTCAGCAAGGTAATCTTGCCGCTCTTGGGCTGAATCGCAATGGCTTCGACGGCCTTACGCAACTCCGAGGAATTCGGGCTGACGACATCGGTCTTCTTCTTTGCAACGCGGGTGGCCATGTGTCAGGTCCGGACAGTGGTTGCTTGAAGAATACCCGCTATGGTGAGAGCCGTCTACATCCATCGTCTCACCCCTGATGGGTGAGGTGTCGCGAAAATACCTACCTCACCGCGATATGCCCCCGAAGATTCTCACCTTTAAAGACCGGACTGACACGGTGGGCACCCCTTGTAGTCGGGGCTGCAGGCGTATGCCTAACCGCCACCCCCGCTACGAACCCTAAAAATTGA
Organism: Mycetohabitans sp. B2; assembly: GCF_021733735.1. Classification (NCBI taxonomy): domain Bacteria; kingdom Pseudomonadati; phylum Pseudomonadota; class Betaproteobacteria; order Burkholderiales; family Burkholderiaceae; genus Mycetohabitans; species Mycetohabitans sp. B2. The sequence goes on along the minus strand of NZ_JAHKSP010000082.1, from coordinate 96,317 downwards.
GTCCTGAAAAGCCTCACCTTTAACCTGTCGCGAAATTCATACGCTGGCTGAGATGGGTTGCATGTCCTTGTCCTTAAAGCAATTTTTATTACGATCGCAGATAAGCCAGGGTTGATTGCAGGCCTTTCCTGAAAACTCTCACCATTGCGCGGCGATCTCCGCCCGGCTGACGTGGGATGAGCAGAACAACGCACTCTTATTGTGCGTCAGGGGCTCCCGAAAACGCTCACCTTTGTTGAAGGCAAAGCCACCACAGTCCTGCATTGGCCATATAACACGCCAAAAACGCTTGTCACAGCCCTCGAAAAGGGGGTACTGATCCGTTAAAACTGCATGCGACTTCAGGACCACGCACTATGAGTCCCGAAAAATCTCACCCTTCGCACGACGCATTGAGCAGCGTCAAGTCCGGCCGCGACGCCCCTCCTTCTGCCCCGAGGCCCCGAAAAAGCTCACCTTCGTAGCATAACGGCGATAATTCTGCTCTCAGAATTCCTTATAAATCAACAACTTTACGGAAAGTGACTGCTCACACTGCATAATGAAACGGCCAAATGGCATCGTATGCTCACGCCAGCTAATCCCGTAAAATCTCACCTTGTTGCCTGGCAAAACCCAATGAACGGCCTATCTCACCTGCAATCTGGCTCCCGAAAAGGCTCACCTAACGGTGCCACCACGCTCAATTGAGCGAAATATTCACGCTGAAAGTCCCGCTCAATGCGCCTCCATGCCACCCAGAGGCGAGCCATCGTGTGCAAGGGGAAAACCATCGCTCCCGAAAACCCTCACCTTTGCAGCGCCACGATACGCAGCGCGCCGTTCACCTTATGTCTACTCCCGTATTGACTCACCTTAGTAAACGCTCGAGTCCCGAAAAACTTCACCATGCACAATAATTGAGCAATGGAAGACAGCTTCGCGCGCCGAACACCACCTCCCGAAAAAGCTCACCATATTGTCTGCCAGCCCAATATCCCAGCACGTCAACGCTTTACTGGCTGGGGGTCCGCGTGGGTATCCTCCCGAAAAAACTCACCTACAGCCATCAGGGCCGCACGATCCGCCCCCGAATCCGCTCACGATGTTTCCCGTCACTTCTCACCAGACTCCCCGAACCCCATCACCGTGGCATCCCGGGAGGTCTCACCTAAGCTCCCGAAAACTCTCACCTTGGTGTCCGGAAAGCCATGCTGGACAAGGGTTTGAGCCGGCGTTAACGTTTTTAAAGATACTTCTACGTGTTCTTGTTAACTGACTCTAGCAACCCGCGAGACCCTGAAAAAAACAGTCTTGGGTACAACGTGTGGCGATGACTGTTTGCACCGGTACTACCAAGAAAGTAGCAAATGCTACATCTCCTCTCTTTGGCTGGTCAGAACCTCGGGGATACACAACGGGATCAATGAGCTTGACTAATGATACTGGCCGTGCTCGTGAAACATTAAGTAAAGTTCCTCAGGATGCGCCAAGTAGTTGGAAGCTAAAGTTATTTCTGACAGCTTCGATTAATGTTTCACGCCGATCCTAGAACCGTTGACCCAAAATATCGTGATCGAGCCTCATGACAGGAAGGGCAACGCTCAGTGAACAAATTAGTAGCAAAAATTACGTAATTTGTTATGCTTGATACAATTGATCATACTGGGCTGCTCCGATGAATGACGAAGACAAGCAGTTAATACGGGACGAGCTGGAGAACCTGAAAGCGCAAGGCACTCGGCGTCGCGAATTGTCGCTGCATGCGTGCAAACGTCTGTTTTTCGACCACGCGGTCCGTCCAACACTGGCCAACGTCCGAGAATTGACCGGTGTCGGTAGCGCCAGTGATATTCCGAAAGATATCGAGTTTTTCTGGGAACGAGTACGCGACATGTCGAAGGTGCGGATCGACGCCGGTGTACTCCCACCAGCGCTGCACAGCACCGCCGGCGAACTGCTTCGCGGTCTTTACGATGCCGCACTTGCCACAGCACGGGACGAGCTCGCGCAAGAACGGATTGGGATGCAACAAACTATCGCCGCAGCAGAGCAAAAAGTCCGGGATGCGCAACTGTTGTATGAGCATGCCCGTGCCGAATTGCAACGGCACCATGACGCATGGACTGGTGCAGCGCTCAAAGAAGGAGAATCGGCCGAGCGGCTGGCGACCGAACGGGCCATGGCTAAGCGTGCACACGAACAAGTCGTCGTGTTGGAAGGCCGGTTGGCGGATAGCGAGGCAGAGATTTCAACGTTACGCGACAAAGTCGAGTCGCTACAGACTGAGTTGAAGGCTCGCACTGAACACTACGCGGCCGAGATCAAGGACGCCATCGCAAACGCCGAGCGCCGAGTCAAGCCGTTGCTGGTCGAACTGGACGCACTACGTTCAGCCGCGTCTTCGTACCAAGCCGGCTTGCGCGAGCAAAGTCGTAAGGAATTCGAGCATGTCCAGCAACTAGCGGCAATCAAGGCGCGTGCCGACACGCTGCAAAACCAGCTGGATACAAAATCAGACGAAGTTGACCGGTTAAGTCGGCAAATAGAGCAATTCCGCGTGCAAGCCGGCGTACCGTCGGCACTTGGCAAATTGGTTGCCGACCTGGCGCTGGCTGGCCGTCTCACCCCTGAGGAAATTGCGTCGATTGGTACCGCTGTTGACGGTTACGTCGCATTGCCATCGACATGTGCGGCATGCGGCGATGCGGAGCTTGAACTGTATGAGCACGATGGACGCTTCGAATTGCAATGTCCAGCGTGCGAGCGCACCTCCGGCGAAGCCCCTTCTCGGCTGTCCGCCTATAACCGATTTGCGGCTGCAGTCTCGCCATCGCTATCAGGCTAAACGTGGAACAAGCGGCTTGCAACACTGCCAGCCTGACGGCTTGCGACACAGCTAGGCCGGAGCGATGCGTTGCCGCAAGGCGTCACACTGCACTCAAAGGTGAGGTTTTTCGGGAGCTATCCTTCGGTGCGCTGTGGGCGGCCGTGCGCGCACCTGGGCAAGCCGTAAAAGGGCATTGCAGCGCCGGATAACTTATGAGGCGAGCGTTTTCGGAAGATAAGGTGAGATTTTACGGGACATCGATGAGGGAGCTTTAGCTGAAAACGACGGTGAGGATCTTCGGGGGCTAAAAGGTGAGCTTTTACAGGATCAGCTCGAGAGCCGACACGGGGAGCTGTAGCCTGCTGTGCTGCTGCGCCATTCGGTTTGTTCGCCGAACGTGCTCGACAACGTATTCTCGTTCGACTGTGTGTCGGGTCTGAGCACGTCGCCTCTGCATCTGCGCTTGCGGTTGACGATTCCTTGTCATCGCGCTGTTGCCTACATAAACAAAGGTGAAGGTTTTCGGGACCTATAGCAAAGCCCAGGTAATTCGTTTCACGTCGCGGATATCTTCTTCTCTGCGGTAATCAGCAAAACGAGAGGGGATTGGCAAATAGCCGCTAGCTAGAGCCCATCCCTTCAACACGTCGGTGTTCACACATCGACAACCCTTGGAGTGTTGCGTAACAACCGGCTGTTCAGTACCGGAATCTATCTGCATTACTAGAAAATGGCCTCTGCCGTGCGTGGCGAGGTTGGGCAAATCGTGCTTATGCGCACGATTTGCCCGGAGAAAAACAGCAACATGGACGTTAATAGCGGCGCAAATAGCACAATCCCATGCAAAAATCGGAGATATGCCAACGATTACTGGCCTCAAGTTTATATCGAATAGCTAATTTTTGAAGAGATGGAGCAGTCGGCGCGAATGCGGCTTCTACCGCTAAGGTGAGAATTTACGGGAGAAGGGGAGGCTTTATCGGCGAGCCATGATCATGGCTCGCCGACGTAAATGGAGCCCACGTTGCCGTCGTTATGGGTGTATGCTGACTAACAGCGCCGTGGCTTCACCCTTGCCTGCGTTGCGAATGGCGCGCGCTCTGTCCGCCGGGCAGCCTCGGGATGTCGTGGGCCGGTGGCCTGTATCGGGTCCACATCATGGCTTGCCGATGCAAACAGGCAAACCAGGTTGACGCCGAGTGCATTGGTCAAGTGCCGGGCCAACGCGATCGTGAGATTGGCTTTATTGCATTTGATGTCGGACAGCATCGACTTCGATATCCCCCGCGCGGGACAACTCCTCGAGCGTCATTTTGCGTTCGTTGCGCAATCGCTGAATGTGGGCGCTGACACAAGGAGGCGTGACACCATCGTCGCTCCGCGCGCTTGCCGACCGTTTGCGCGGGATGGTATGGCGTACTGGCGAGCGTGGGCCGGAACTTGTCGCGGATGCCTCGGTGGAGTAAATTGTTCCCTATATCGAACACGAATTCGATATTTGAATCAGTTCAGCAAGCCAGAATGCCTGGATACGAGCAGGCTACGCGCTGCGGCTTGCATCGGCATCACGCGTTATCCCACCTCAGGAGTGTTCATGAACGACGCATATCTCTCGCACGTGCGCACTGTGCTGGAGCAGATCCGCGCAGATGGATTTTATAAGTCGGAGCGCGTGATTGCCTCGCCACAATCATCGAGCATTGCGCTGGCGGACGGTGCTCAGGTGTTGAACTTCTGTGCGAACAATTATCTGGGCCTCGCCGATGACCCACGGATCGTGAAGTCGGCGAAAGATGGATTGGACCGGGATGGGTTCGGCATGGCGTCGGTACGTTTCATTTGTGGGACCCAATCGGTTCACAAACAACTCGAAGCGGCCCTGGCTTCGTTCCTGCATACCGACGATGCCATTCTTTACTCCAGTTGCTTCGACGCAAACGGCGGATTGTTCGAGACGCTGTTAACGGAGGACGACGCGGTCATCAGTGACGAACTAAACCATGCGAGCATCATCGACGGCATACGGTTATGCAAGGCCAAGCGCTTTCGGTATCGGAACAACAACATTGACGACCTGCAAGCGCAGTTGCAGGCCGCCGACGCGGCTGGTGCGCGGTTCAAGCTGATTGCGACCGATGGCGTATTCTCCATGGATGGGATCATCGCGGACTTGAAGGCGATCTGCGATATGGCGGACCGTTACGGCGCGCTGGTCATGGTCGATGACTCACACGCTGTGGGCTTCATTGGGGAGCACGGACGGGGCACGCCCGAACACTGTGGTGTGCAGGACCGGGTGGACATCGTCACCGGGACGCTCGGCAAGGCGCTGGGCGGTGCATCCGGCGGATACGTCGCGGCCCGTGCGCCAATCGTCGAGTTGTTGCGACAACGCTCGCGGCCCTACTTGTTCTCCAATACGCTCGCGCCCAGCATCGCCTATGCCTCGCTCACCGTGCTGGAATTGCTGCGCAGCGACGAAGGGGCGGCATTACGCCGGCGCGTTCGCGAGAACGGCGCCCAGTTCCGCCGCGCAATGAGTTCGCTGGACTTTACGTTGATTCCGGGTGAGCACCCCATCATCCCGGTCATGCTGGGCGATGCGCAACTCGCCGGTCGGATGGCCGAGGCATTGCTGGCTCAAGGGGTATATGTAACCGGGTTTTCGTATCCGGTGGTGCCGAAAGGGCGGGCGAGGATTCGTACCCAGATGAGCGCCGCGCACACGCCGGAGCAGATCGAGGCGGCTGTCGATGCGTTCGAGCGCGTTGGCCGAGCACTAAATGTCATTTGAGGAACGCCCATGCGTGCGCTGGCGAAGCTGGAAGCGGGACCAGGCCTGACATTGACCAGAGTGAAAAAACCGGAGATCGGGCATAACGACGTGTTGATCCGCATCGGCAAGACAGCGATCTGCGGCACCGACCTTCATATCTGGAAGTGGGACGAGTGGGCGAGCAAAACCATCCCGGTTCCGATGCACGTCGGTCATGAATACGTCGGCGAAATCGTCGCCATCGGGCAAGAAGTGCGAGGATTTAAGGTGGGCGACCGGGTCTCCGGTGAGGGCCATATCACTTGCGGTTTCTGCCGGAACTGCCGCGCCGGTCGGCGTCACCTGTGTCGTAATACGATCGGGGTCGGCGTAAACCGCGCAGGTGCGTTTGCCGACTATCTGGCGATTCCGGCTTTTAATGCCTTCAAGATACCGGATGACATCGATGACGAGTTAGCCGCGATCTTCGATCCGTTTGGCAATGCGGTGCATACGGCGTTGACTTTTAACCTTGTCGGTGAGGACGTGCTGATTACCGGTGCAGGGCCGATCGGCGCCATGGCCGCAGCAATCGCCCGTCATGTCGGTGCCCGCAATATCGTGATCACGGACGTCAATGAGTACCGGCTTGAGCTTGCCATGAAGATGGGCGCAAGCCGTGCTGTCAACGTGTCGCACGAATCATTGACGCAGGTTATGCGCGAACTTGGCATGACCGAAGGGTTTGACGTCGGACTTGAGATGTCGGGCGCGCCGAGCGCGTTCGTATCGATGCTGGAGCATATGAATCACGGTGGCAAGATCGCCCTGCTTGGCATCCCGCCGGCACGCACCGCGATCGATTGGAACCATGTGATTTTCAAAGGACTGGAGATTAAGGGGATATACGGACGCGAAATGTTCGAGACCTGGTACAAGATGGTCGCGATGCTGCAAAGCGGGCTGGACCTGTCACCGATCATTACGCACCGCTTTCCCGTGGAGGAATACCGCAGTGGTTTTGATGCGATGTTGTCCGGACACAGCGGCAAGGTTATCCTAGATTGGACAGCGTCGTCGATGCTGCGGGGCGTGTGAATCGATGTCTCGCTGGATGCGGTAAAGTGCGCGTTTCCCGGCTCTGGCCTGCCTTTGGAGAAAGCATGCCTATTCGAACGATGCTTCAGCATCGTGACGCGCGCGTGCACGTCAGCCTAATGGTATTGTACATAGCGATATCCGGGTTCGGGGTGCCGCGTGCCCACGCCGGCTGGTGTGACCATGGTGTATGGGTCGATGCGATGCTGGGCTCGTACCATATTGATCCCGATCCGTCGAAGCACTTCGAGCCGTTCAATCCGGGGATCGGCGTTGAGTGTTACTTCTCGCCACAGTGGGGTGCGACGGCAGGGTACTTCCGCAATTCGATTCGGCGTCCGTCGTTCTACGGCGGCGCCATATGGGCGCCGGAGTGTGTCCATTGGGGATGGTTCCGGGTTGCCGCGATGGGTGGCGTGATTTCCGGGTACAACTACGGCCGTTGGGGAATGGGACATAATCGGACCGTCGGGCCGGTTCTCGCCCCCGTGCTCATGACGAATTACAAGCGTGTTGGCACGAATTTCATCCTGATCCCGCCGATACCGTCGGAGAAGCTGCCGTTCACCGTGGGGTTTCAAGTAAAGATCCGTGTCGATTGAACCTTGAATGGACTCGAGTAGGGGCAGCCGCTCGCGAATTTGAAAACTTGCGAGTCCAGGCCGGTAGCAACTGCACGTTCAGGTGAGCTTTTTCGGGAGTGCTACCGGTACGATCGATGCCGCCCGGACGCTTGGGTTGGCGAGAAGGCGACAGCCATCGTCCCGCGTTGTCCCCAACGCCCGCTTTTTGCGTCAACTCGGTGGATAGGGGCGTAGGCACTGATCGACATCATGCGTTGGCGCGACCCGCCTGCTTCGTACGACTGACCGAAATTAAGGTCTTTGGAACGAAGGAATGCACATCGCCACGCCGCTGCAGCGCGACGCGATGAACTCGGTGGCGCTTGAGTAAACAGGGCGGGTCTGCTGCGTTATGGTCGGGTGGCAGCCGGATACTGGTAATGGGGCCTGCGGTGTACAGACTTTCAAACCGCGTGGAAGCGCCACGGCCGGTCGCGCGCCGGCTCGGCCGGCTCGGTTGTGGCACTGGTATTACCGATTCATATAGTCAATCACGAATGTTTGATTTCCGCGCACGCGGTGCCTCTCATAGACTGCTCTTAACCTTTTGAATATGCAGGGGTTGTTGTGAACATCGAATCGGACACCGCGTCGTCCCATCCTCGGTTGTTACGGCACTACATCGATGGTGAGTTCGTGGCGGGCGATGTCACGTTCCAGGACTTGAGCCCGGTCGACGGCTCGCAGGTTGCGTTGGTCTGCGAGGCTGATGCACAAGCCGTGGATCGCGCGGTGCGGGCGGCACGAGCAGCCCAACTGGCCGGTTGGCGCGACACGACGCCGGCGCAGCGGGCGGACTGGCTGTACCGGATTGCCCAAGGCATTGAAGCGCACTTTGACGCATTCGTTGCCACGGAAGTGGCGGACACCGGCCGTCCGGTTGCCCAAGCGCGGACGCTGGACGTGGCGCGAGGCATCGCCAATTTCCGCATATTTGCCGACTTGGTGCGTACCGCAAACAGCGAGTTTTTCGAGACCCATACGTCGGACGGCGGCGAGTTGATCAATTATGTGACGCGCAAGCCGCTCGGCGTGGTGGGCATCATTTCGCCATGGAATCTGCCGCTGCTGCTGCTGACGTGGAAGGTTGCGCCCGCGCTCGCGATGGGCAATTGCGTGGTGGCCAAACCGTCGGAGGAAACGCCCGGCTCGGCGACACTGCTGGCCGAGGTGATCCATGAAGTTGGCTTGCCACGCGGGGTATTCAACCTGATCCATGGTCACGGGCCCAACGCGGCGGGCGAGTTCCTGACCCGTCATTCGGACATCAGCGCGATCACGTTTACCGGCGAGTCGCGCACCGGCAGCACTATCATGAAGACGGTTGCCGATGGCGTGAAGGACATTTCGTTTGAGCTGGGCGGCAAGAATGCGGCGGTCGTGTTCGCCGACGCCGATTTCGACGCCGCGGTTGACGGCGTGGCCAAATCAAGCTTCACGAACGCAGGGCAGGTTTGCTTATGCAGCGAACGGGTGTACGTCGAGCGGCCAATCTTCGAGCGCTTCGTGGCCGCGCTGAAGCAAAAGGCACAGGCGCTGCGCGTGGGCGCACCAGAAGATCCGGCCACCACGATGGGACCGTTGATTTCACAACACCATCGCGACAAGGTGCTGTCGTATTTCCGGTTGGCCGTCGAGGAAGGTGCCAACGTGGTAACCGGCGGCGATGTCCCGCATTTCGGTGATGCCCGGGATCGTGGCGCATTCGTGAACCCGACCATCTGGACGGGCCTGCCGGACACCGCGCGCTGCGTGACCGAGGAGATCTTCGGGCCGGTTTGCCATGTGGCGCCGTTCGACAGCGAGGACGAGGTGATCAGCCGCGTCAACCATAGCGCCTACGGTCTGGCGGCAAGCATCTGGACTACGCACCTGACCCGGGGCCACCGTGTCGCGCGCCAGATCGAGACCGGCATTGTGTGGGTCAACGCGTGGTTCGTGCGTGATCTGCGCACGCCATTTGGCGGCGCCAAGCTGTCGGGCATCGGTCGCGAAGGCGGTCGACATTCGCTCGACTTCTACTCTGAACTTACCAATATTTGCGTGAAGATCGGATAAACGCACGAAATACGGAAAACCTCATGACTGAATCGACTTCCCAGGGCCGCGTTGTGCCAGGCAAGGCCACGCCGCGTGGCCGATTTCCGCACCTGCAGCGTGCCGGTGACTTCTTGTTCGTATCGGGCACCAGCGCCCGCCGTCCCGACAATACGATCGTCGGCGCGTCGGTTGATGCGCTCGGTACGGTGAACTTGGACATCCGGGCACAGACCCGGGCGGTGATCGAGAATATTCGCGACATCCTGTGCGCCGAGGGGGCCAACCTCTCGAATCTGGTCGACATCTCGGCGTTCCTGGTCAACATGAATGACTTTGGTGGATACAACGAGGTTTATGGCGAGTTTTTTGACGAGACCGGGCCGACCCGCACGACCGTAGCCGTCCATCAGCTACCCCACCCGCACCTGCTGATCGAGATCAAGGCTGTCGCGTATGCGCCGCGCCAGCGCTGAGCGCGGGACGCCAAGCATGGGGTGCGGGGCGTCCGGCACGTCGGTTGTGCCGGCGTGAGGCGGCGGTACTGTGCATCGATAGAGGAAACCAACATGCTGGGATATGGGAAGCCGTTCAACTTCCAACGCTGGATCGACGAACACATGCACTTGCTGCAGCCGCCGGTGGGCAACCAGCAAGTCTGGCAGGACAGCGACCTGATTGTGACGGTCGTGGGCGGTCCAAATCATCGGACCGATTACCACGATGATCCGCTCGAGGAGTTCTTTTACCAGTTGCGCGGCAACGCGTACCTGTACCTGTGGATCGACGGTCGCAAGGAGCGTGTGGAACTGAAAGAAGGCGACATATTCCTGTTGCCGCCGCATGTGCGGCATTCACCGCAGCGGCCTGAGGCCGGCAGCGCGTGCTTGGTGATCGAGCGGCAGCGGCCGCCGGGACTACTCGATGGGTTCGAATGGTACTGCGACGCTTGCCACCACCGGGTGCATCGGGTCGAGGTTCAGCTTAAGAGCATCGTGACCGACCTGCCGCCGTTGTTCGACGCATTTTATGGCTCCGAGGACAAGCGGCGATGTCCGCAGTGCGGCCAATTGCATGCGGGTAAAGCTGCTTAATTAACCGGACCTGACTGGATTGCCACACCGACTTGCAATGAAACTTCGAATCGACATGCATTCTCATTTCTTCCCGCGTATCACGCGGGAAGAGGCGGCGCGCTTGGACGCCGCGCATGCCCCCTGGCTGAATATCGACGCAGATGGCCAGCATGGCATGATCATGACGGGAGACCAGTCATTTCGACCGGTGTACCGTGCGCTGTGGGATCCGCGCACGCGTATTGCTGAGATGGACGAACGCGGCATCGACATCCAGATGATGTGTGCGACGCCGGTGATGTTCGGCTATCGCTACGACGCCACGGCGGCCGACGAATGGGCGCGACGGATGAACGATCTCGCGCTGGAAATGTGCGCGTATGCACCGGACAGATTGATGGCGCTGGCGCAGGTGCCGTTGCAGGACGTCGAGCTAGCGTGCCGCGAGGCGACGCGCGCGTTCCATTGCGGACACCGCGGTGTGCAGATCGGCAATCACCTCGGCTCGCGCGACCTGGACGACGAGCAACTGGTCACGTTTCTTACACACTGCGCAAACGATGGGATTCCGGTGCTGGTTCATCCGTGGGACATGATGACCGATGGCCGGATGAAGAAATGGATGCTGCCGTGGCTTGTCGCCATGCCGGCGGAGACGCAGTTGAGCATGGTGTCGTTGATTCTGTCCGGTGCCTTCGAGCGTATCCCGGCCTCGTTGAAGCTTTGCTTCGCGCACGGCGGCGGCAGCTTTGCGTTCTTGCTCGGTCGCGTGCAGAACGCGTGGGAAAACCGGGATATCGTCCGGGAAAATTGCCCACACCCGCCGCTGTCGTACTTGAATCGGTTTCACGTGGACAGCGCGGTCTTCGATCCACGTGCGCTGAAAATGCTGGTCGATACCATGGGGGAGGATCGGGTGTTACTCGGCTCCGACTACCCGTTCCCGCTCGGAGAGCAGTTGATCGGCGAACTGGTCGCGACGCACCCGGAACTAAGCGATGATGCGAAAAGCAAGATCCTTGGTCAAAACGCGTTGCGCTTTTTTGGTTTGTCGGAGCCGGCCACCGTATAGGTGAGATTGTTCGGGATCCCGCTGAGTCGTCGATCTCGGCGAGTCGCATGCGTTAGGCTGCCTGATCGGGACGATTGAGTATTGGCTCGACGCGGCGGGCGGCGGGCGGCGGCGCGGCGACTCGTGTGTCCGACGGGTTCTCGATAAGCGCGGTGGCAGCCTTACTCGCCGGTATTGTTGTTCGGAATCGTGACGCGGCGCTTTCGGGTGACCACCACCGGCCGGGAGGCGGTGTCTGTCGGTGCACCCGCGCGCGGGCGCACCGACATGCGGGACGTTGGCCCCCCGCGAGCGGGTCCGGCGCCGCGGCCCGATGTCGACGACCGGGCGGCACGGCTGTCGGGCGTGTCGTGCTGGACCGTCGAAATCGCTTTCTTATAGATGACCTGCATGCCGCCAGGAGTACGAAGCATCACGACATATTGATCAAACGATTCAACATGGCCGACGACACGGATGCCGTTGACCAAGTAGATCTGGACGCGCTTGCGTTCTTTGCGCGCTGAATTGAGGATGTCGTTTTGCGACCGGCCGGATTCTGACGCCATGCGTTGTGCTGAGCGTGCGTAGTGATCGATGCCGAATGCATGACCACTAGAGGTTGAGGGATACGGAACGCGGCGAAGTGGAACCACGGTTCAAGCTCAAATGGTATCAGACTGGCGGCGTGCCGGGGCGGCACGCCTTTTATTGTGGTCCGGCGCAGCGGTTATCCGGCGCTTGCTTCGCGCCCGTGGCCCGATCCGCAACAACGGGGAGCCGCTGCCTCTCGCATTGTCCAGCAAACGGCCCCGTCATCGAGCCATAGATGCGGCAGCCGGCCACGCTCGATGGCCTCAATCAATCGGCAGCCAGCGTCTTCGAGCGCGCCAGAATTGTCGACCGAAATCAGCGTGGCGTGGTCGGGCAGTGCAAAGACGGGCCGCCGCTCGAGCCGCGTCGCAAACTGTGCCGCCGTCTCGCGATGTGCCGCCGTCTCACGACCGCGTCGCGTGAGCTGCGCGGCCAATCTGTGCGAGGAATTCGTCGCGTGCCCGTGCCGTTGTGTTCATCGCGCGTGCCCGGTGGCAGCCAACGGGATCCCGTCGCAACAGTTCAAGAAGGCGCGCCGGGGCCGGGCTCGATGGGCAAACATCGCTTGTTCGAGCGGCACGTCGCTGAGCAGCACCGTTTGCGACGTCCAGAACGACTGGATGACATCACGCTGGCTAGTGTATTGAACAAGGTCATATGAAAATGGAACGCGCCGAAGACGTAAGGATAATCTCACTGCCTGAGCAGCTCGATCTGGCGGTGCGTCATGCCGGCCGTGATACGGCGCTCGTTGTCGTGCCGCGGCACATGCAAGCGTAACGGCGCGACGATACAGGCTGCGCATCGTCGGCGGTTGTCGTTTTGACGCGACAACCGATGCGAAGTCATGACCGGTCAAGCGAGGTGACGCACCAGGGACAGCCAGCACAGCGTCAATATCTTCAAATGCGGCGTCGCTAACGTTGCCAAGCGGATAAAATGCGGCTCATGTCCATCCAGCACGCCCTCCTTACGTCGCTGCTCGAAAAGCCAACTTCGGGTTACGACCTGGCGCGCCGCTTCGATCGCTCGATCGGCTATTTCTGGCACGCCACGCACCAGCAGATTTATCGCGAACTTGCCCGCATGGCGACCGTCGGGTGGGTGGCGGCCGTTGATGACCCGAACGATCCGGCACGGCGCAAGAAATGCTATCAGGTGTTGCCGACCGGAAGGGCAGAACTCGTGCGGTGGATCCTCGAGCCATTGGACGATGGAGACCGAAACTGCCGGCAAGCGTTTCTGGTCAAGCTTCGCGCGGCCGCTGTTGTCGGTCCGGACGGGCTGGGGGAGGAGCTAGCGCGACTGCTCGAGCAGTGGCAGGCCCGCCTCGATACCTACCGGAACATCGAGCAGCGGGATTTCGCCGCCCCCGTACTCTCGACGAAACAACGTCTGCAGCATGCGGTGCTGCGGTACGGCATCCGTGCCGAAGAAACCTGGATCGAATGGGCGCATGACGTCGTGGCGCTGTTGCGCGAACTCGGCCACTGAGCGCGCCGCACGCGATGTCGCGCGATCGGGCGCGAACGCGCAGCCTTGGCGTCGCGCTTGTCGACTAAATTCGCGAACTAGCCTTTTTGCTGCCTTGTCCCTTTGGCAGCTTTGGCAGCTTTGGCAGCTTTGGCAGCTTTGGCAGCTTTGGCAGCTTTGGCAGCTTGGTAGCTTTGGTAGCCGCGACCGGCTTACCCATGAAAGCATGGTATCCATCGCGACGCAGGCGCTCGAACGTGATCCCGGACGACATCGAGACGTCGACCAGCGGCTTAACGTTGACGTCGGTTTCGAAGCGGTGGTGAACCACCTCGTTCTCGTCGATCCGAGTCGCACCCGCGTTGGCATCCACGAGTAGCAGCGCTGTCGCCGCGCCTCTTACCCACGGGGACAGATCGGGAACAGACTCATGGGCCTCGCTGCGTTCTCTCGTGACCAGAGAAGCCAATCTCCATGAAGCGGGATCGGCCAGGATCTGCTCGCGTTTTGCCTCGAGGACCTGCCTCATTCTCTCGAGATCCTTCGCGGACACGCGTTCTCGCAAGCCGGCCTCCCAAGGACGCAGGTAATGTTGCTCGAAGTGCGCCTGCAACAGGTTGATCTGTTCCGCAGCCGGGTCCGTCAGCGCATAGCGATGGATATGGCTGTCCGTTTGCCTCGTTCCATTGCCGAGCTCCAGCACGTTTTTTACCGCGCTGGCCGCCTGGTCCGCCAGCGGCTTGGCCGATTGGGCCCGTTTCTGTTCGAGATACGTGCGAACCGCCTTGATTCCGGCATCGTCACGGTCGCCATTGTGGTCAAGCAGCTGGCGCGTCGCATATTCATATGCGGTTGCGTCCGGGAAATCGACATCCAGAAAGCAGGCGCGTGGTTCGATTTTTCCCTGGTAGGACTGCAACGTGCGCGAAAGTGACACCTTCGCCTGATAGAGTTGCTTGTCCCATAAGCGTTTGGAGCTTGGGCCGGTGTTGACACCGCTCTTCGGGTTGCTCGAGAGGGTGGCTGAAACGGAAGCGCCGACCTTGACCTCTACCTTGACCTCGATGCTGCGCTCCGCGTGCCGCTTTTCGGTTGGCATGCGGCCGGAGTCGCTGCGGGACGTCGATATGTTGTTCACGTGCTTGCCAGACACCGGGACGGAAACGCTGGTGGACATACCGAACGGGTGCGGAAGCCCAATGGGAACGCCAGCGCTGACGACGGGTCCCGTCGACGAGCCATGACGTTTTTCATCCACGGTGCCGTCGATCCATCCGACGGACACATCGCGCGCGCCGACCAGCGATTTCGCCAGTGCGTTCCAGCATTGCTCGCGGGTGCCGCGTGATTCGGCTGTGGCGCCGGCGGGTGATAGGCTCATCATGGTGTCGATGATGTGGCCCATTCTGGCTTCCATGGCTTCGTCGTCGTAGCCGGAGCCGTCCGCCTTTGGCTGGCGGGCCACTTGAACGAGGATGCCGCGGGGGCGCGCGTGCTCCGAATCGTAGAATTGCACACCGACGGTGCCACCGACAAGGCTGCCTGGGAACGATGCGCCGACCAGCACACCGGCGCCCGCGCCGCGGCCCGTCGCATGGGCCGTGCCGATAAAAAGCCAGGCGTGCTGCTCGGTACATCCCATTTGCACTGTGGCCTTGCGTTTGCGTGAGCGCTTGGCGTTGATGCTTGGGACCACCACGGGTAAGGGTACCGGGCTCGCCTGGGCGGCCTGGCTTACCGCGGCGGTGACCGAAGCTGATACCCGTTCTGTCGTGACGGTGAGCGCTCCCCCGTCACTGAACTCGACCGCCATGCCGGGACGCAGCGACGGCACGATGCGTTTTAGTGCATCCCAGCCGCTATCGGATGCGTCAGCAACAGCAGTCGTGATCGACTGAGTCGCGGTCGATGCCGCACGGGTCGGCTCGGCAGCCCCTGCCGTTGAAGCCGCTGACGCGTAGTCTGGCGCCGAGGCCTGCGCGTCAGCAGCACTCGACTCCTCGGTGGCTTTGCCGGCACCTGATTTAATGCGAGTAGCAGCGACCATCGGGGCTTTCATGGTTCCGAAAACCCGCTGTATTAGGTGGGAGCCGTAATGTTCACGGTCCCTGGTCGCGACCTCCGATACGAACTTGTTCAAACGGTGCGATGCCTTCGCCTTATCGGTTTCGTGCAAGCCTGGTCGCCGATTGAAAAATGCGGCAACCTCGCCAGGTACGAGTTTTCCTATAATCGAGGTTACAACCTTTCTAACATTGTTCAAACGGCCCGATGCCTTCGCCTTGTCGGTTCCCCGGCCGCTTTCGTGGAAGCGCTGTTGCCAGTCGAATAATGCCTCTTTTTCGTTGGGCGTGAGTGTTTCAATGAACGACGCGAAACGACCCTCTGGCGTGGGACCACTCGCGCTGTGCGGAGGTTCGGTTTGGTCGAAGAATTTCTTGGCGATGGCGAAGACCTGGCTGGCCAGCAGCGTGGATTTGGCGTCCTGCCCGTTCATGGCCAAGTGACCTTGCAGCCACTGCTGACGCTTGTCAGTTCCCGAGGGCGATGGGTCATCGAAATCGGGCGCGGCGTGCACCGGCGTCGCGTGACTGTCGTGCGGCTGAGTCAATCGTACGTGGTTATCGATCCGGTCGGCGCTATCCAACAGCACGTGGAGCATGTCCCGGTCCACGCTGCGGGATAGCGGCGCGCACTTCTCTGCGCGCAGCTTGAGCAGCGTCTCGAACCCTTCTTCCGTACGAGCGAGCACGCGAGCTGTTTCCCACGACGCGCGCCACGCTTGCAGTTGCTGATCGGGCAAATGGGCATCGCCCGCTGGGGTGGGCGCATCGTGGAAAGGCTGGTCGAAGTTCAACACGCGCAGTTGCTGCAACACCATCGTGGCCATCGTGCTGTCCATCATGGCCCTCGTGTTGTCGCGTAGGCCTGCTTCGTGCATCGCAAACAAGACTAATTGGACGCGCGCGGCGTTCACTTCGCCTGTGCCGTCATCCAAGCTTGTATGGAGTTGGTACGCCAGCTCAGCTGTCGCCAGGGTCGGGCCTGGATAATTGGCTTCGACAAGATGATTCAGCAACTGCGCACGCGTCCAGTGGCGCGGCTCATCGACACCTAGCACGCCTACCGTGTCGATGCTGTAGCCGGGCGTGTCGCGATCCGCCGGTGTGACTCCGATCGCACGGGCCGGCATCGTGGAGCCGACCGCACGGCCTGGCATCGTGGATCCGACCGACGCCGGAGGCTGCTTACCACGAAGATGGACGCCTAACTTGGACCGCAGCTCGTCTAGCGGCGCCGTGTGTCGCGACGTGGCGGCCGGCTTGCGAGCGGCGGATCCGAGCGCTTTTTTGCTATTGGATTTTGGGCCGGCGTGCTCGACTGCGGGGGAGGCAGTGCACATGACGCCTCGCGAGGGCGAAACGATAACATCGGCGGGCATGGTCGGCGCTGGCTGAGAATGTCAACGGCCCCACTATTGCACTGCGCTGTGTCATATCGTCACGTTTAGCGCTCCGATGTGGCATCAAACGAAGTGTGCCACGGGTTGCCAGGGGTGTTTTCGTTGAGGCACCAGAAAGGCGCATCGGCGTTGGCAGCCAGCCATTCATTGACTTTCAGCATGGCTTGGCCGGCAATACCGATGTCCCGTATCAAGCGTGAGTCGATCAACTTCGACAGCGATGCATCGAGCACCGCGCCGTTCGGCATCGATGCTAACTGTGGTGCTCCCTTTAATCGATACAGCATTGCGTCGTATGTCACGGCGTGCTCGAATGTCGCCAGACTGCGTAATATGACGTGCTCCAACGGGCTCAACTGAGCCATGCATTGCCCGATAAGCGGCAGGAACGCCGCCGCGCCGGGCGCCGCCATGCTTGCGTGGCTGGTACTGATGTCGCTGGCCGCAAGACGCATCGTGTCGGCCAGCGTCGCCAGCGCTGTTTCGAGCGGTTCCCCGGCACGAATCCGCTGTGCGAGCGCAAACGCCGCCAATTCCAATGCGAGCGGCATGCCCTCGGCCAGTGCCGCGACCCGCGCCGCCATCGCGATGGCCTCCGGGCTTGCGTCGGCGTACCACGTCGAACCAGCGGTCGTCGGCGGGCGCCGTTGTTGCATGGCGCCGCGCGGGCTCGTCAAGATGTGCAAACGGGCGAACAGTAATTGAAGCGCGTCGCATTGCGGGATCAACGACGACGTGCCACAAGAAGGGGAGGGCGTCTGTAACGGTGATACGCGCACGACGTGTTCGGCGTATATGCCCGGCGCATCTTTGGCCGTTGCGATCACGCACACTCCTGGCGCTTCGTCGATTAGTCTGTTGATGTACCGGGTCGTTTCGATAGGTAGCCCGTCTACATCATGGATCAACAGCATCATACGGCGCGGCTTGAGCCATTTGTGCAAGTATTGGCCCGGCGCGTCGCCGCGGTACGCTTCGATGTGCCACGCTTGAATACATGCTCGGGCAAACGCATCGACGTGCTGCTGTGGCGCGCAGTGCACAAGGGCGACGCCGTGCGGATACAACGCGCCCAGACGGCGGACCAGCTCCAATGCGACGCGTGTCTTACCTATGCCCGCTGGGCCAGTTAGTGTGACGATGCGGGCCGTTGGAACCACGGCCAACAATTCTGATACTTCGGCATGGCGCCCGATAAACGGTGTTGTACCGCGCGGCAGCATCAAGGTCGCACGGGTTTGCGGCGCGCCGGTCACTTCTTCGGAGAATGTATTGGCCTGTGCCGATTCGACGCGATGATGAGGCGGTGCCTGAGCGGTGCTTGCGCTTCCCATCGCCGTGACGGCGCCGTCGCCAGACGGTGCTTCGAGCGCAAGTGTCACGAGACGCTGCTCGCCGGTGAAGCGGTAACCCTGGCCCCGGACCGTCGCGACCAAATGCTCATCGCCGCCGAGCGCGCGCCGTAGTGCGGCAACCTTCGACTGAATCGAGGTCACGCTGACATCCGCGTTGTGCCACACCTTCTCGCGCAACTCATCGGTGCTGACTGTGCGGCCATTGGCCTCCAGCAGTATTCGAAGAATCGTGAGCGACCGGGAACCAATCGCGACCGGTTTGCCGTCTACATTCAGTTGTGCCGGATCGAGGATCAGTTGGTATCGCCCGAATGCGATAGCCATCATCGCGGGTTGAATTGACATCGATGCAGGCCTTTCCCTATAGGTGTGTCGATGGTCCACGCGACCGCAGTGAAGCGAGTATATGGACGGAAGTTGGACGGCGAGAGTGACGAACTACGTGCAGGCAACAGTATGTTGTAATTGCGTATCGTACTGCTAGATCAAAATAGATCACATGTTCGGACATGCGCAGCTTTACGCACGCAGCCACGTGAAATCGCCCGCCACGATGCCTTCGAACATCTCGTCCGTCGATTCGATGATGTTACGCCGCCAGTAATGACCGTGCTCAGCGTAATGAGACAACAGGTCGGCCAGCGTCTCGCCGTCCAGGTCGGGATCCATCGGTATTCTAATTATAAGAATGATGCCGCCGGTATCGGTGTCAAGGCCCATTTGCGCTTGATCTTGCGCGTAGATTAGCAGGTTGGCTTCGAGCATCAACCGGAATACGTTGAGCGTGCGGCCTGCAGTTACTGTGCCGAAATGGAAGTTTAGGTAGATTGCGTCTAGGTCGTTGTCGAAGTATTCGAGGCGTACGTCGTAGCCTTGAACTTCTATCGTGCGGGTTTCGAGGATGTATTCGGGATCGGGCAGGCCGACCACGTCGCATAGTTCGCGAACCAGTTCTCCGTACCGTTCGCCGTTCATTGCAAGCTATCCATTTACGATCCCTTGAGACCGAGGGGCCGGTGCGCAAAAATGCGCACCGGTTAGCCTATTACATCTGGTGGCTGCAGATTTCTTTAAACAACGTCGCAAGGTTCATCCGAAAGTTTAAAAGCCCGGCATGTTGTTCGGTCTGTTCTATCTCATGAGCCACGCCATCCATGGCGGTATTGCCAGCCGCCGAGGTGCCTGCAATTTGAGTGCCTGTTTTTCCATAGTTGAAAGCACCTGTACCAGTACCCGCTATTTCTGTACCGTGTTTAATTTTATCAGTGAAACCGCCCATATAAAACTCCCAATATTAAGGATTAGAAAAAGAAGCGAAACCGGATTATGCAGCGCTTCGCTTCTCGTGCAAATCCGCGACGATCCGGCTCGCGGCGAAAAGACCACGACACAGCTTGGCCAAGCTATCGCGATCCACTTCGGTTTCACCGATGTCTTCGGAGATCCGTCTCGCGGTGGCTTCGAGTGCCAAGCGGATTGTTCCAACCTTTGACGCATCGGTGATAATTTGCGGCAGATTATTGAAGTCTTCTGCGCATGCTTCCAGTGCTTCGTACATAGGCGTTCTCCTACTCTACTTACCGACTTGGATTGGCGGGGGGGCAGTTACTTGAGCGGTCATACGGGTTGGATCTGCATCCGGCGAAACCGTAGTATTGTCCGGGGGGTTACTTTCCGGCGTTACGGCTTGGCCATATGACTGTTCCGCCACGTATATATGCTTTGTGCCATCGGGGGCCTGTGCATACTGGATCGCATCGGATTCGATCAATTCCGAGTACGTGGAAGGCAGCAAATTTTTATCAATGGCCGTTATGTGAGTACGTAAGGTCTTCACATTTTTATTCAAATCACGCCGTACTCGCTCTAGTGACTGGCGAAACTGTTGCGGGTCATCGACCTTCGCTGTCACGTCGAATACGCCGTTTCCTGCGTAAGCGACCTGTACACCGGGCGTGCCCAATGATTCCGCAATACTGCGCGCATCGACTTCTGCGACATCGTACTGCCGTAAAGCAACGCCGGCTGCGGCACGTTGCAGAAGATCGCGCGCGTTCGAGTCCTCTGCTGCTGTCGGGACCATCCCGGTGACCCGAATAACCGACCCGGAAACCTGCGCGTGTAACTCGGTGAGTTTCTGTTCGACGAGCAGGCGGTTGATGTGCTGAGCAAGATCGTTGATGTCGTGCCTGCGCGCAGCACGACTGTCTTGCGCCGACATCAATAGCGTACCCAGGCCGATGATCATACCGACCGCTGTACAGGCCAGCGTGATGCCCGCGATCTTGCGATGGCGCGCGCGCTTCGCTTCGCGCCTGTCCTGATCTGGCTTGACCAGTAGCGTTGAAAGCAACTCGACATCCGATGGCCATGCAGAGTCGGCGGGACCGATACAGATGACGGTATCGTCGAACTGCATCGGTACAAAGTCCAGCAGCAGTATCGGCTCGTAGCCCTGATTGTCGCTGGATGTCGATGCCTCGACTGTGGCTGGGCCAACCGATTGCACTGGCGTTTGGGCATTTTGATCAATATGTTTGCTAAGGTCCGTGACTTGGGTCGCATTGGCGTCGTGCCCGTTTAGAGGTGCCGTGCAACGTTGCGCGCGTACTGCCCCTTGCGCATCGACGCTCAGCACGAGTTCGGCGCCGCTCCAATCAGAGAGCCGGATGTCAGCGTCATCATCAGCTGCCAACCGATATACACCGGCCGCCAGTTTCAACTGGGCTCCCGCGTGGATACCGGTAAGAACACGTAACAGCTTCATGATCGTCACATTTCGATTTGTCAACGTGTATTCGCTTTGCAGGCGTGATATTAGCTGTCAATTACTCTAACGCGGCGGACCCGGAAAGCCATGTGCGACGCGAAGCGGATGTATGCTGCGCGAAGTCGTGCGACCGCTATCGGTGGGTTCTGGCGCTATGCCATAGTGTCGACACTCCGGGAGATCGTCGACATTAGTTGAAGTTTGCGGTAAGACTTCGCGCGTTCGAGCTGGCTCGGTGTTCTCCGCCGCAATGCATTGAACACGATTAGCGCGGTGGTGACATTTAGCCGCTGCACGCGATCCAAGTTTTCAGTTTTGTCTCGTGCGATGCCTGACGCGCTTTCCTGTGGAACATTGACCAGTATTTCCACGACTTGCTGCAGTGACAAGCCTTCTGTTATTACGCGTGGTTGCAACCGCAGACAATCGATCGACAGTTGGTGAATGCGGGCATCGGCCTTTGAGCCCGGGTTTTTCTGCAACTGGTTTCTTAGATTCAATAGCTGCGTTGCCAATATGCGTATCGCATCTTGACCCGCAATTGTGTCTCCTGACCAGACCAACTCGCGCAAAGGGCCAGACTCATACCGTGATATGTCGACGTGTCGGGCCGCTTTACTTCTTCGAAAGCCTGGAACTTCGCTTTGGGTGTTGGCTTCCGGCTCGTTATCGTGCTGTCCGCGCTCGCGCCCACTGCCGCCGCCTGAGGAGCCGTCGCGCTCGCCGATGCCGGAAATGCGGTCGGGCGCATCTGTTGCGTCGTCGTTCCACTCGACTGTATCGTCTTCTAGCACGCTCTTCGCGTTGCGTGACCGACGGCGTATCAGGCGTGTCTGCAAACGCATCGATGCCAGCATGCGGGCTCGTGCGGCTACCAGTTTCATATGCAGCAAGTTGGCCTGGGCCACCGAGCAATGCGCGAATGCAGTCGATCCTCGATATAAAACCGCCGTCAGGCGTCTCTGTATGCGCGTGCGCCGCTTCGTGGGAAACCCGGTTGCATTAGTCGTTTGGTCTACGTGAGCTGACTTGCCGATGCGGGTCATTGTGGTATGGCGACTTGGAACACTTCATTGGCAAACCTTAGTATCGCGGCCGCGGAGACAGGGGCTGCCACGACGATCGCGATTGTCACTGCAATGAGTTTCACGCCATGGGACAATGCCTGGTCTTGCATAGACGTGATTGCCTGCAGAAAAGACACAGCGAGCCCGACCACTGCTGCGACGATGACAATTGGTAGTGACACGTACATGCACAGCAGCATGCCGTGCATTGTAAACCGAACCAGTGCATTGATGTCCATTGCGGCGCTATCGATATGTCAAGATTAGTCCGTGGATCAGCGTTGACCAGCCGTCCATCACGACGAACAACAGCAACTTGAAAGGTATTGCGACGTTGGTCGGCATAACTTGGTTGAGCCCCATCGCAAGTAGTACGTTGGCGATGATCAGATCGATGACCACAAACGTGATGTAGAGGAGAAACCCGATCTTGAACGCGTCGGTGAGCTCGGACAGCATGAATGCAGGCGCAAGTACGATGAAATCGTCCTCGTGAAGACTGTCGGCCATTTCCTTTGGCCAAATGACCGTCGCCGTACGAATGAAAAAGCGCCTTTCCCGTTCGTTGGCATGCTGCTTTAGGAAAGAGCGGAATGGTTCCTGAGCCGCACCAAACGCCTGCACCACCGACTGAGAAGGTGTGCCGGCGTTTGGCTGGTTTTCAAGTTGCTTCGCAGCGGCCATGCCTATCGGCGCCATGACGTAGAGTGACACGAGAATCGCGATGCCATTGAGCACCATGTTCGGTGGAACCTGCTGGGCGCCCAGAGCGTTACGCAGTAGGCTGAGCACCACGACAATCTTCGTATATGACGTGACGACAATCGCGACGAGGGGGACGATGCTGATTGAAAAACCAATCAGCATCAAGCCAGTCAGCTCATTGGGCTGGAACATTGCCTTGCACCATTCTGAGGATTCGGATGCCGAGGTGATCACCGACGCTGACGAGTTCCGCGTAGCCTATCGTACGTCCATGGGTGACTAGCTTGATCTGGACTGTGTCCACCGGACTGGGCAGTTCAAGCACGTAGCCAGTGCGCAGCGCATAGATGTCGGAGAGCGGCAACGCGATGGTGTCAATCTCCAACTGAACCGGTAGCTCGAGTTCACCGACACTGATGACTTCATCGCGCGTTTCAGCGGTGAGCGTGTCATTGGCGGGCGACAGGTCAACGTCTTCGGTCATGTAAGGTTCCTTGAGGATAGAAAGCGTGTAGCCGTCTATTTCGGCTTGTGCGTGGACGCGGACCAAGCCAGGTGTGCCCCATGCGACGGTCGCGCGTACTGCAGCATGGGCACCGGTTGCGAGGTGCGCAATGTCCGCTGATGCAGCGCGCAATATGACGTCGCCGGGGGCGACTGTGCTCAGCATCGCCACTGTCATGGTTTTGCAACCGACGATCAGCCTCCCAGGAAGACGCACGTCGGCGAACGGATGACAGTAGTCGATCAATAGGCGCCGCTGGGCGGCAGCATAGTAGTTGTCGAAGAAGTTTTGTGCCAGATGTAACAGCGAAACGTCCAGTACGATGGTTGCTGCATGAACTCGGCCGTCATGTACAAATGTTGTACGTGCGGTCGGCCTGTCGATAGGAGGATGATCTGACAAGCCATTGCGCTCGGTTGCGCGGTATATGCCATTCAGATGGAGATCCTTGAAGCCGACGTTCGACAGTGCTGTCAACACCGGTTGAACCAGTATCTGCGCGATTGCTAACCGTAGAGTCGACTTGTCTCGGGATCCGTCGGTGTCTAACGAACCGTCGCTTCTTATAACCGGCTCGAGGAGCGGATAATCGGCTATGTCGAAGCCTATCCGTAGTCGTCCACACGGATGAGCAAGCTCCAGCCATGCTGACTTAGCCCACGCCGCTGTGCCGAACTGGTTCGCCGCTGAAGCCGACATGGGCTCAAGGGTTACTGTCCATTGCTCGCCGCCGAGCAGTTCCTCGAGCGCTTTTGGCAGGCGGTTGTCGCAAAACAACTGTGCCGCACGAGCGGCGGCGGGCTGTAGGGCATGGGGGCGCCAGCGTGCGTTGCGGTCGCCGCCGTGCAGCGAGTCGACGGTCGGATTAATCATCCACTATGGCAGTCATATTATGTGAGGATCCGCAGGTCACGGTCTGAGTGACTAGAGACCAATCACCAGACTGTAATCTGGATCTGACGTGGCGCGTCCCACGCGTGCATCAAGGTGCCGAGTTCGCGTTCAAGCATAGACGCATGAGTCAAGAGTAGCTGCCTGGTCTCATCGTCGCTCGTATCGAAGCGAAGTGACAGTGTCGAATACGAAAGTGTCAAATTGAGTGTCGTGTCCTGTAGCAAATCGGCATCGAGCGGCAATTGAGCGTCCCAGACTCCAGTCTCGTTAATGGAGCGATCGCCGCAAAAAGCCGCGATCTCCTGTGCGAGCTTGCAAACCAGGTCAAGCACTTTGTTCTGTGTGCGAAGCATTTTCGCGACAACCGGCTGAAGTGCGTTGCGCAACCGTTTGCGTACAATCGATGAGGTGGCGTCTGTGCCATCCTCAGAGTTTTCCGATTCGTCGTCGTTGCCGGAATCGTCGTCGTGCCCGGATGAAATGCTGAGTGTGAGCCCTGCGACAAACCTGTCGTTATGCGGAATGTGAAATGTATATTCTTGCGTGCGGGCCAGCTTATCACGACGTGCAAGCGAAACATAGTTTGGCCGTGTACGTCGTGAGTGTACGGGTTCCGGGCGGTCATTTTCATGGGCAATGATTCGTACTGGCCGGTGTCGAATAGATGTCATATTGCAAACCTTATGCAGTTACACGCCCAAGCGGCTTCAATTCGACATGCTCGCCAAGCTCCTGATAGGAATAAACTGGCAGCCAGCCGATACGGCTTTCTATCATGCGGCGCACGTATCGCCGGATGTCCATCGACGTCACCAGTGCCACCGCATCGCGTGACTCGTTTCCTGCGAACGACTGAATCTTGTCGATCAGAAAGGCCACTTCGTCAGGCGGCAATGCCAAATAGTTTCCGGTGGGCGTTTGCTTGATCGCTTGGCGAATGTGCTGCTCAACGGGCAAGTCGAGCAATACGGCCTGCAGCTGGCGCGCACCTGCGGCGGCGCGATGCGCAAGGAAGCGAGCAAGGTCGCCGCGCACATACTCGGTAAGCATCAGCATGTCTTTTTCTTTCGATCCCCAGGCAAGCAGGCTCTCGAGAATCGTTCTCATATTACGGATCGGCACCTGCTCTTCCAGAAGGCGCCGCAATACTTCGGCGATACGTTGTGGCGGCACCGCTTTCTGCACCTCAGCAACCAATCCTGGAAATTCGTTACCCTGCTGTTCCAAAACCCACTGGACTTCCTGTATGCCCAGGAAAAGCGACGCATGACGACGCAGCAGCGCAATCGCGCCATGCGCAATGATCTGCTCGGGGCCCCACACCTGTATCTTTGGGGAGACCGATTTCTCGTCGATCCACCACGTCGGTCCTGCGCCGCCATCTAGCCCTGCTCGTGGCTCGGCGCGGGCGCGCAGCGCAGCCAGTGCCGCATCCCCCTGGGCATTGTCTGGATTCGACTTGCCTGCGGGCAGCATGACCTTGCCTGGCGGAAGTTCGATCGTTACATACGGCACATCATGTATCAAGATTTCAAAGGTTGACGCGCGGGCGTTCTCGCTCACCCACATCGTGATACCCGGAAACGGTAAGCCTAACTCCTCTTGCAACTCATTGCGTTCCGCTGCGAATGATTTGTCCAATGCGGTAGGAGATAGGCGTGGCATCAAGTCGGGTGCAATCCTTACGCCCACTGCCGGTGTGAACTGCGGCGCGCGGGGTAGGATGCCGCCTGCGTCACCTTTGCTACCTGCCCGTTGCATGGCGTTGACCGGCTCACTGGAATGCTCTTCGGAAAAAGGGCGTTTATGGCTTAGCTTGTAGCCAGAAAACACCAGCATTGCCGATAGTAGCAGGAACAGCGCAGCTGGAAAGCCAGGGACGGCCGCGAAGCCGAGCAGCAAAATGGCTGCGAAATAGAGTGCACGCGTGCTGGAGCTGAGCTGCCGGCCCATTTCACTGCCGAGAGACTGCGGATGCGCATCCCGCTCGTCGGCTACTCTCGTGATCATGACGCCGGCAGCAACGGAAAGAAGCAACGATGGAATTTGCGAGACCATCGCATCGCCGACTGATAGGACCGAGAATCGATTAGCGGCTTCCGCCGCGCTCATCCCATGGTATGCGACGCCCACTGCGATGCCGGCGATGATATTGATCCCTGTGATGATCAGCCCAGCGATTGCGTCGCCCTTGACGAACTTCATCGCGCCGTCCATACCGCCATGGAGTTGGCTTTCGACGGCCAGCGTCGCACGTTTGCGACGTGCTTCGTCAGCGGTCAGCAGGTTGGCCCGGAGGTCCGCATCGATGCTCATCTGTTTCCCAGGCAGTGCATCCAGCGTAAACCTTGCACCGACTTCCGCCACCCGTTCGGAACCCTTTGCAATGACGATGAATTGAACGGTGGTAATGATGACAAAGACAACAAGGCCAACCACTAGGTTTCCACCGACGACCAACTGACCAAATGCTTCGATGATATGTCCCGCGTCCGCATGCAATAAAATGGATTTTGTCGATGCGATGTTCAGCGACAAGCGATACAGCGTCGTGAACAGCAGCAATGACGGGAACACTGATAATGCGACGATGTCGGGCACGTACATCGTGATCATCAGCAATGTGACGCTGATTGCGATGTTGCATGCAAGCAGCACGTCAATCAAAAAAGTCGGAAGAGGCAGGATCATCAGCGAGATGATCGCCACGACGACCACGGCGACGCCGATTTCGCCGGCAGCGGGCAACTTCAGTGCTTTCGACATAGCAGTATTGGATATGGAAGTCAGGGCGCCGAGGTGGCAGTGTCAACGGATGCTGCCTGCCTTGGACCGAGAGAGTCGACCCAACGGAGAATTGCCGCAACCGCTTCGAACAGCGCTTCCGGAATGGGTTCGTCAATTTGCACGCGGTGCAGCGCGCGAGCGACCGGCGGATTGCCGATGATCGGTACGCGTGCCTGGGCGGCGTAACGCCGTAGTTCGGCTGCGCTTTCGTCGTGGCCCTTCGCGATAACGACTGGCAGCGGATATTCGTCTGGGGCATATCGGATTGCCACGGCGTAGTGCGTCGGATTGACGATGAGCGCGTTTGCGAGGCCAACGCGCAGACGTGGCGGCGCCTCCTGCGCCCATTCCCGTGCAATGCGCTTGCGTTCGCCTTTGAGGCGTGGGTCGCCTTCCTGCTGCTTGTACTCGCGCTTGATTTCATCCTTGCTCATTCGCATTTGCCGCATGAAGATCATTTTTTGCAGTTTGAAGTCAAGCGCAGCAATAACGACGAATAAGATTGCGGCGATCGAAAATAGCTTGAGCAGGATAGACCAGAACAGGCGGGACAGCGCCGGCAGTGGTTGATACAGCGAGGTAGCGATGAGAGGTATCAGTCCGCAAATCGTGTACCACATCACGCAAGCGACGAGCAATGCCTTGAGCAGCGACTTGATCATGTCGACCAAAGTGCGAAGCGAGAAGATACGTTTGATTCCGCTTG
Organism: Mycetohabitans sp. B2; assembly: GCF_021733735.1. Lineage (NCBI taxonomy): Bacteria > Pseudomonadati > Pseudomonadota > Betaproteobacteria > Burkholderiales > Burkholderiaceae > Mycetohabitans > Mycetohabitans sp. B2. The sequence goes on along the minus strand of NZ_JAHKSP010000082.1, from coordinate 68,549 downwards.
CAGGGCTCACCGCCATCGGATTCGGCGTTACCGGCTTTGTGCTGATCTGAAAGCCAACTTGCGTGAACAGCGCAGCGAACGCGCATAATGTCGCGGCGGCTACGCATGGCACGATCACGGTCAAGGACACTCGGCCCAGCTTAAATGCCGAGGCAATTAACATTGCATTGCTGCGGTCCGTCGCGATGAAGTCCAACATCGTATGGATCAGCGCACGAAAGGCATCGGCAAACATGCCTGCGGCGGCGAGCAGCACGGCGATGGACGCGCACATGACTGCAGCATCGGTCAAGTCGGTGCTTTTTGCCACCTGACCGTCGCGGCGAGCGTCACGTAATCGCTTTTCAGTTGGCTCCTCGGTTTTTTCGTCGCTCATGGGGCGTTCTCCGTCGATCCTGCCCCGAACGGCGGCGCGGGCCAGTTGGCTAGCCCCACACTACCGATGTATCGTTGGATACGGGGTCCATGGCGCGAAGCGAGCGCATAGCGTACGAAGAGACATTCGCACTTCGTGCGAACGGCGTACGCTTCGCAGTCCGGCCCAAGCCATGATTGCCGCCACGCTAAGGTTGTGGCATCAGCATCGTCGCAGACGAGTTGGCAGCGATGTACAACAAATTGGGGGACCTGCCCGTGAGACCCACCAGGAGCCATACATTATGAGCATTTCGTCGCAGCAGTACTTGAAAGTTGATAAACATATCGTCGGCGGTCTGATTGAGGTCGTATCGACTTTTCTGCAAGATAATTTCTCGCCCGGCGCGGGCAATACCGAGGATGCCGAACTGGTAGTCGACGCGCTACGCGTCGTGCGGCCGGGTGTCCGTGAGTTCGGAGCGCTTGAAGGGATGCTCCTGATGTCCCGTGGAAGATGGGACGAAGCGATCGATGTGTTGGAATTGGTGCTGCGAGAAAGGCCAAAATTTTTATACGCGAAAGCGCTGCTTGCGCTCGCGTTATTCTCTCGTGGCGACTCAACATGGCGTCAACTCGCGGACGAGATCGACGATTCGGATGCGGGCGAGGACAGCCGAAGCCTTGTGCGTGCGTTGCGAGCGCGGGCCGATCTGCATGCGGCCATGGAGACGTACCACAAAACAGGTAAGTTTACATTACCTGAATCGTGCGCTACGCAAATGCAAGAACTAGAGCAGCAAAACGCGGCATCGAGTAGTAGCGAGCCAGCCAATGTGAGCACTGAATTTATTCCCAGTGCCAATTTTCTTAGACTGTAGTGTTTCCATACAACATGGAGCAGCGACATGAACCAGCCGCTTCACATGATAGATGTATCGACTACCGTAGATCCGGCTCAGGACGCTGCCAAGACAATGCCTTCGCCGGAGGCGATCGGTAAATTTCAGGCGCTGATGCAGCAGGCCAGCGCCGAAGCGCCCACCGCGGGCCCGAGCGACGATGTCACGGCGCTTAGTAAAATCGTTGGCGCGCGCGATGTGCAGATGGAGGAATTGTTCGACCATGTCGAGGCTATGCAGCACTACGGGGGACAATTGTCATTACACGAGTTGATAACGGAAACGAATTTGATGATGGACAAGATGGCGCGGTTCCAAGCGGATACGACTATTATGACTTCCTTCTTGACTTCGACAAAGGGTTCTGTCGAATCGTTGATGAAGAATCAATGACGCATGTCGACGCGACAACGAATCGCCGTGATACGGGTTGGTCGGTTAGTGTCAGCCCTGCTTGTTTGCGTCTCGTTATGGGGTTGCCATAAGGAGCTGTACAACAATTTGTCCGAACAGGACGTTAACGAGATGATGGTCGCGTTGCTTGAGCGCGGCGTCGATGCGTCCAAGAATACCGAGGATAACGGCAAGACATGGTCATTGAGCGTCGACGAAGCGGAAATTGTGCGTGCAATGGAAGTGCTGCGCGCACGTGGGTTGCCGCACGCTAAGTACGATGACCTTGGGAACCTGTTTAAGAAGGATGGACTGGTTTCCACGCCAACCGAGGAGCGTGTACGGTTCATTTATGGCTTGTCGCAGGAGTTGTCGGACACGTTGTCAAAAATTGACGGTGTCGTCGTCGCTCGAGTCCAAATCGTACTACCGAATAATGACCCGCTCGCGACGCAGGCCAAGCCATCGTCTGCGTCGGTATTTATCAAGTATCGTCCTGATTCTGATGCGGCGGCACTGGTGCCGCAGATCAAGACACTTGTAGTGCATAGCGTCGAAGGGTTGACGTACGAGGCTGTCAGTGTCACGGCAGTACCGGCGGATCCTCTAGACCTGTCGCGTATTCCGAAGAAGCAGTCCTACGTGCTGCCTATCGTCGCGGCAATACTGTTTGCCATAGTGCTGCCCGTGGCTTGGTGGCTGTGCCGCAACGGGGCACGTAACGGTCGCAGACTGTTCGGGGGATTGAGCAAGCGACTGCGTGGACGATCGAATCAAGATAGTGCAGCACCGGCTCCGTAACCGCTATGGCTCCGATGACGCCATTCGACCGCGCTGCTGCGGCAATCGGTGCGTACAACCGTAACCTGCGCGATGCGATCCGCTGGGCGCACCCGTCATGGCTCGCCGAAGCGCTGGGCGTTGATGTCAGCGCCATTGAGCGGTGGTGCGTCGTGTTGTCGAGCGCGCCGCGCACGCGGTTGGATACAATCTCGTTAGCATTATGGCGTGCCAGCGGTGTGTCGATGCCCGATATCACTACATTCATTGCACCAAGCGCCGCGATGCTCGACGTCCTTCCACCCGAAGATGGCTTACGCATGTTGCGGGCGCGTGCACTGTTGTTCCGTGGCGCGCAGGTTCGCCGCTTGATTGACAAAGGGAGCCGGATGCGTCTGGTTGAATGGACCGGGGTCCCGCTCGACTCCATTCTTCAGGCCTCCCCTGGTGCGCCCGATACCGCAGCGTTTGCCCTAAGTGGAGCGATGCCTTCGTTGGGCGAAATGGACGCACAGACATTGGCGCAAGAAGGCTATTTCCTGGTGGCCCGGGACGAACGCGATAGCACTGTTTTGAACGGGCCATGTGCACTGTTGCGACTTGCATTGCCACGCGATGCCGTGCCGCCGCGGTGGCTCGACGCGCGTGCGAGCGGACTGGACAAGCAAGGAACACGCAATCTGTTAACGCACTTGCCCATGTGGTTGCCGGAGTGGAAATGGCTATTTGGCTGAGGTCGCCGTATCGATTGCCAGGTGAGTCTGCGGCGCGCGTTGGAGCCGCGAGCGACGTTATTCCAGCCGAGGAGTTTGGGGCGCTGCTTACTATTGAGCAGGCCTATGCCCGGTTGAAAGCGGACCAGCAGGAGGCGATTGAGCGTGCAAAAGAAGAAGCGAGCGCTCTGATTGATACGGCGCGAGAATCCGCCCAGCAGATACTCGACGAGGCAAGGCGGGAGTATGAGACAGCGGCGGAACGTGGATATCGTGAAGGGGAACAGCGTGCTTTATCAGAGTGGATGGAGCGCCTGGCGGAGTTGGCCGACAGCGAGCGGCGGATGCAGGTGCGTATGCGTGAGCGGTTGGCTCAAATTGTCACCATCGGCATCGAACGTATTGTCCAAGTGCAGCATAGCGACGCCCTGTTCGAACGAGCGTTGGAGGTCGTCGACAGAATCGTGGAAGGAGCAGCCTACGTTCGAGTGGTCGTCAGTGAGGTGGACCACGACAAGGCCTGTATCGCATTTGAACGGTTAGCGGCACGGTGGCGGGAAATGGGACGTCCGTTTCCGCTGACAGTCATTGCGGATCGCAAGCTGCCTCCCGGTAGCTGCATATGCGAATCTGATTTCGGTTCTATAGACGCGAGCCTTGCCACTCAACTACGGGCGATGCGCACGGCAATTACACGAACACTGAAACGCTCGTTGATTGATATTGAAGACGCAGACCATACGGGGGACGGCGTCACACAATCCGCAGGCGAGCCGGATAACGCGTGCGATGACAGTCCCCTGAGCGGCGAGGATGGGCACGATGCTGTCGAACCAAATGCGTCGCTGCACGCCGCGTATGGTGACCCAGAAGACGGCGACACGGAGAGAATCGGCGACACGCAGGAAGTCGATGACACGGAAGACGTCGATGGTACGGAAGAGAATGATGCAGAAGACCCACTCGTGTTGGACGATGGCTTCTTGGCCCAGCCAGATAGCTACGAGGATGAGTACCAACGCGACGAGGATACCGGCGATCCGATAGACGGGGAGGGGCGGACCATGGGTGCAGCGTCGGGGCAAGATCGATGAATCGCGTGCACAACATTGACGCGGCTGTTGGCTTCGGATATGAGAAGGCGCTTGAATATGACGCGCATCGCTTAACCGATGCAATCGAGAAGGCAATACTGTCCACCTCGGCGATCGCTCGCAGTGGCAAAGTGCTGGAGGTCATTGGCACGCTTGTAAAAGTGGGCGGTCTCGACGTGACGCTCGGCGAACTATGTGAGCTGCGCGCGGCCGACGGCAAGCTGCTTCAGCATGCGGAGGTGATCGGCTTTACGCGCGATGTCGCATTGTTGTCGCCGTTTTCCCGGCTTGCAAACATATCGCGCTCGACTCAGGTGATCGGGTTGGGACGCCCGCTGTCGGTGCCGGTTGGGGACGTATTGCTCGGTCGTGTGATAGATAGTCTGGGCCAGCCGATCGATGGACTTGGGCCGATCGAGTCGGACGATGAGCGGCCGATTTTCGCAGATCCGCCTGACCCGATGAGTCGGCGCATGATCGAGCATCCACTGGCCACCGGCGTGCGCGTCGTCGACAGCATGATGACGCTTGCTGAGGGACAGCGTATGGGCATTTTTGCACCTGCGGGCGTGGGTAAGAGTACGCTGCTCGGTATGTTCGCGCGTGGCGCGCAATGCGATGTTACGGTCATCGCGCTGATCGGTGAACGGGGCCGCGAAGTACGTGAGTTTGTCGAGCTGATTCTGGGCGAGGACGGAATGGCACGGTCGGTGGTCGTATGCGCAACGTCGGATCGATCATCGATCGAGCGCGCGAAGGCGGCGTATGTCGCCACGGCAATCGCCGAGTATTTCCGCGATCGCGGTCAACGCGTGTTGTTGATGATGGACTCGCTGACGCGCTTTGCCCGAGCGCAGCGTGAGATCGGACTGGCAGCAGGCGAGCCACCGGCGCGACGAGGTTTTCCACCGTCCATTTTCGCAGAGTTGCCGCGGCTCCTGGAGCGCGCCGGCATGGGTGCGACCGGCTCGATTACGGCGCTATACACGGTATTGGCAGAAGATGAGAGTGGTAGTGACCCGATTGCAGAGGAGGTGCGCGGTATCCTGGACGGGCATATGATCCTGTCGCGCGAGATTGCGGCCAAGAACCAGTACCCGGCCATCGACGTGCTTGGAAGCTTATCTCGCGTGATGTCGCAGGTGATGCCGCGTGAGTATGTGGAGGCCGCCGCGCACGTGCGGCAACTGCTTGCAAAACACCGGGAAGTTGAGATGTTGTTGCAGATCGGCGAGTACCAGCCGGGTGGTAATCCGCTTGCCGACGAGGCGATTGCCAAAATTGACGCGATTCGTGAATTCCTGGGCCAGCGGACCGACGAGTGTGCTGATCCTGGCGATACGCAGGCTCGCTTGTTCGAGCTGGTAACCAATTAACGGGTACGCCATGCCAGTGGCTGATCGTCGAATTACTGCGTTGCGCCGGACAGTGGCTCGTCGCAAGCGCATGGAAGACGAGTTGCGCGAGACGCTCGCCCGGCAACGTGACGAACAGGCGACGATTGCTAGAAGCTGCGACGACAAGCGGGCTCAAATCGAGCGTGAGCAGGACGTGGTGCGTGCCAACGAGGACCGCATTGCACAAATGATGACGGGCAGCAGTTGTTTTTCGATTACAGAAATGCAGGCTTCGATGCGGTACATGGATCTTGTAATGGATCGCATACGGGTAATGCAGCGCGAATTTGCCGGGCTCGAACAGCAATATCGGGATAAAACCGATGAAATCTCCCGTACAGTTCAGGCCATTGCGAGGAACCGCGGACGGATCGAGGTGTGCGACCATCGCATCAGCATGCTGCGCCGCAAACTCGACGAACTGGCCAACGACATGGTTGACGAGGAAGCGGAGGAGGCTGCGCTGGCGCGCAACCGGATCAATACACAATCGGGAACGAATCGGCGATGAATGAGCTATTGAAAGTTTTCGGGGAGCAGCACGAGGCGATCCATGGCTATTTGGCGATGCTTGGCTTATGTTCAGAGCGCGCCTTCATTTTGTTTTTCATGTTTCCCCCAACCGCAGACGGCGTTCTTCAGGGTGTTGCGCGTAATGGCGCTGTTTTGTTATTCAGCTCCTTCATCGCTTACGGCCAGCCCGTATCATTCTTTGAATTGATGTCGGGCTGGATGATGGTTGAAGTCTGCATACGCGAGGCACTGATCGGCCTCGCGCTCGGTTTTTCGGCATCCATTGTATTTTGGGTCGCGGAAAGTGCCGGAACCTATATCGATGACTTGACCGGTTACAACAATATTCAAATTACCAACCCGGTACGTTCCGAGCAAAATACCCCGACCGGGACGCTGTTGATGCAGATCGCAACCGTGGCGTTTTGGACACTCGGTGGCATGCCGATTCTGCTTGGTGTGCTGTACGACTCCTATAACTGGTGGCCCATTACCTCCCGTACGCCGGTAATGGACAATATTCTTGAAAGTTTCGTATTACATCAAACGGATACACTGATGCAAATGACGGCAAAGCTCGCCGCGCCGATCATGTTCATTCTTTTGTTAGTCGACCTTGCGTTCGGCTTCGTGGCCAAATCCGCACAGAAACTGGAAGTAATGCAACTGAGCCAGCCGGTCAAAGGGGCATTGACTGTATTGATGCTGGCATTGTTCGTCGGTATCTTTGTCGAGCAGGTGAGAGGCCAACTCGTGCTTGCAGGATTGAGGGACTACATGCGCGAGCTGGCGCACGGACTGCGGTGAAAAAAGAGAGGGCCATCGACAAACACACCTCTGGCGTCAGTAATATCCAGGCAGAAGCGGCCCGATAGCTGTGCACAGGAATGCATCGACACGTCAACCGTTACCACCGTAGCTGATTATCAATTCAGCGACCAGACTGGCCACCTCTGCATCGCGGTGGATGAAGCCGGCTGAATTCGCCTGCTGGGGGGCGGACGATTCAGCCCATCCCAAAAGGCCTGAAAGCCATATGAAGCTGCTGCTGAAGCTGTTGCATCATGAGATTAACCTGCATATCGACCATCATGACAAACTGCATAGCATTAAGGCTCTCCTGCACTTTGCTTCTGTGGCTGGCGGGTAAAGCGTCTGCTGCCTTGTGGAGATCGTCTATAGCTGTGTTCTGGTCACTTTCGGGCAGAGAAGAAACGGCTCTGCTTGCGAGGCTGCTCAGCACATCGGCTCTGCCCCTGGCAGGAAGCTTGTCGCTTGCGTCGAAAACTTTGCGGAAGGCCGCTGACCGCTTATCTGGCGGCAGCATGCAGATTTGACTGGCAAGTTTGCTTAGTACGCTAGGCTGATCAACGGGCATCAACTCGCCGATCGCTTTGAAAAGCTTATTGAAAGCATTTTCTCGGTCTTCCTCGGGAAGGTGTTCAATTTGAGACGCAAGAGGCAGCAGCGGCTCTTGCCGGCATGATCGGGAGAATTTTTGAATTTCATCCAGCGCAGTTTTAAATTGGTTAAAATTTTTTACCTTGGGAACGTGTTTAACCGCTAACATGCCGCTTCTAACATCCTCGCCAATGACCGGGACAAACCGACGAGTTGTTAAGAGGAGATTCTGACGGTCTTCAGGTGGCACAAGGCGTGCAATTGGCCTTAGTAGCTCATTGGGCATATTGGCAAGCCGGGATGCCGAAGGGGACGCCAGTGTGCGGGCTGCCGATGGCTCTTGCGCACCGTTATGCGTAGTGGTCTCGGAGCGATTTAGGAAGGATCGGATGGATGAGAGTAGCGGATTCATTGCATGCTCTTGTAACGAGAAGACTAGATCTAACCGCCTAAGCTCTTATCTTGTTCTCCCGCTTACGAAGCGGTAGCGAATGAGCCGAACAAGCTCCGCAGAACGCTCTTAGCGGCAGCATCGCAAAACCCGCCGAATAAGCAATGCTATCGAAGAGTTAAGCTGCATTGATCGAGCGTGGGGTTACAAGGGCAAGCCAGCACCGGCATTGACCCGGCCACTGGCGTGCGGCGATCAGCACCGCCATCACCTCGCCATCGCGCACAGCGCGATAGTGACATGAATATGCATACGTACTTGCGCATTCGAACGGCAAAAGCCAGCCGGCGGCCCGTTATGGCGGAAACAAGAGCACGCGCGGCCCGGTGGCAGACTATTTCACCTCACACGCAGACATGTCGAGCTTGCAATTTGCCTCGGTTGCTTGCTGCGCGACATCGTTCGCGGCGCCGCCCGGCGTGACGGGTGGCTGGCCACGCCGATAGAACAAATAAGTCGCCGAGTACGGCACATAGAGCGCTGTGCGCTCGACCGTGCACACCGGATCCGGCGGCAGCCCGCCCGACGTTTGCACGCGTTGTATCGACGTGATGTTGGCGAACCTGCCGGCTTCTCCGGGCTCTGCGGAGGAATGGACGGCGGTCAACCGTTGCCACGGCAGCGTCGATGCGCTGATTATCTCCTGCGCAAGCAACCTTGTCACGACGTAGCTGCCATCGGTTGCTATGAAATATCCGCCCGGTGATATAACTCCCGCGCTGTGGCGCGACGCATCGACCAGTGTCGCCAGCGTTCCGGTGGCATGCCAACTCAATTGATTACCGTTGCGTTGGCATACATACGTTTCATTCCCGTGTACGCGGAAGACTTCCTGCAATACCTCGACTGGCTTGGCTTGAAGCGAGGCGGGCAGCGTGCTGTTCGACGGCGGCACATCGGGCGCCGCACAAGCCGCCAGCCCTAGCGCACAAGCGCCCGACACCAGTATGGTGGCGCGTTGGCCATGCACGGCTGGCCGGCTCGTCAGCTGCCTGTCGTTACCGCTTGACGGGACTCGATGTGCCCGCGCCCATTTTAGAAGACATGTAAGAGGATTCACCGTGCGGTATCCGTCAAGATCGGCTGGAAAGAACTGAAGTACAACGCTATCGGGCCGCGGCCGATAGACGCCACGCGAAACGATGAATGACCAGGCGTAGTAATGGACTGCTGTCTACAGCCCGCCGGCGGAGGTTCCGATATGCTCTGTGCCGTTGTCGCGTGCCTAATTGCGCGGAAGAATTTCAACAGTCCTCAAAATATAGCAGTTTGGTCAGATTTGTTGAAAATGTTGCAGGATGGTTCGACTAGATTCCGATATGTAAGACCCGCAAGGGCGCTTGTAATGACGTCGTGCGTCAGGCCATGAGGCGCGCGCATATTGGAGTCTCACGATGCTCATAACACCGTATTTCCCGTTGGCTGCAGCCCTGTCGTCGAAAAACGTGCCGGCCGAGTTCATGAACAAGTTGATCGAAGCGAATCTCACTGCCGCAGGTGGCCAAGCAAGCCGGTGGGGCGAGGATGAGCGCGAGGATCAACAGGTCGCCGGGCTGCTGCAACTGCATGCTGATATGCAAATGACGCTGGGTATCGATGACGAGGCAGAAACGTCGTATCGGCGCGCGCAGCGCGCGGTGCGGGAGTGTGCTCATGCAGTGCGGGCCGCCTCTTGTCGCAATGCTGGCTGGCAAGCGCTGTTCCGCTGCCGGCTGGCGACGGCGTTGTCCTGCTTTGTCCGCCTGGTCGACGACGCGGAGTTGGATCCGTTGCAGCGTCTGGAGGCTCAGTTCGGCCTGGTGTGCGCATTGCACGAGCTTGGACAGGGCCGCTTCCTGCGCGATGCGATCAAGCAGCTGATCGAGCTGACCGAGGAGGCCCCGCCCGAGGTGGCACAGCGCTGGCAGGAGGTTGTGCTGACGCTGCGTCTGGATATCGCGGTGCAGCGCGAGTTGAGGTTATCGTCCCAGCTTGGTGACCACGCCTACTGGCTGTCTGGCGCTGTTGACGAACGATCGCTTGGCAGCCGTGACTCCGGTGCGCTGATCGAAGCGCTGGAGACCGATGCGCAGCGTGTTCAGATGCCGTTGCTCAAGCAACGAATCATGTACTTGCGCCACTTGCGACTGTTGTCGCACGGCGTGCGCGACGCAATGATGAATATCCAGCAACACTTGGACTGGGCGGCGCGTAACGGATTGTCCGAGTATGGGCGATCAACCCGGATCGAGATTGGATTGGCGGCGTTGCACGCAGGCGCGCCCCAGCTTGCTGAGTCGGTGGTGGAGTCGCTGAACCGTGTTGACTACGTCTCCAGCACCGGACGCCGGCAAATCGATTATCTCTATTGTCTTGCCAAGATCAGGCAAAGCCAGGGTAAGGTCAACGAGTCGATGCAGTACTACACGCGCTATGCGGTTGTCTCAACGCAATGCCTGCGGGACGACTCCCAGGCGTTGGTGTCGTTCTCCAGCCGTGCGACGCCCCAGACGGGCCAGCTGGACGACATCAGTGCGCGGCTGCCGGCCAAGTACCGGCGGGCGTATCGATACATGCAGGAAAACCTGAACCGGCATGACCTATCGGTGCGCGAGATCGCCGCGGAGGTCGGCGTGACCGAGCGGGCGCTGCAAAGTGCTTTCAAGAACTTCCTCGGATTGTCTCCAACCGAATTGATTCGCCGCCAGCGCATGGAGCGCATCCGGGCGGAGCTGTTGAGCGACTCGCTGGAGAGCGAACGCAGCGTGCTGCGCATCGCGAACAAGTGGGGCGTGCAGAACCGGTCGACGCTGGTGAGCGGGTATCGGAAGGAATTTCAGGAAGCGCCGTCGGAGACGCTCGACCGGTAGACGAATACCCGTCGATCGCCGTGCGTGTCCGACCGTGGGTGAAGGATCCATGCAACCTTGACAACGCGTAAATCGATGACAACAATGAACTGGATGCAGACAACCCGGGGTGTGGTTTCAGCAGGCGCGGGCACGATGCGCAAGAAGCTGGTGTGTGTGGCATGCATTGCGTCGCTTGCCCTGTCCGCCACGCCGGCCTTCGCCGATGACATACCGATACGCTGGCACAGCCGGATGGTCCATGTGTCCGTGGAGGGCAAGGATATTAAGGATGTCCTGCGAGACTTTGCGTCTAGCCAGGGTGTGCCCGCAACGATATCCGGCGATGTTCACGGCAAGGTCACGGGCCGTTTCGACATGCCGCCGCAACGATTCCTCGAGACCTTGGCGTCGACCTTCGGATTTGTCTGGTTCTACGACGGAACGGTGTTGTCGATCAGCGACGCGAGCGGCGTGACACGGCAGGTCGTCCAGTTGCAGCACGCGAGCGTCGACGACTTGAAGGCGGCACTCGATCGACTGCGGATCACCAATCCGGCCTTCCCGTTGTCTTACGACGATACCCGCAATACGGTACTCGTCAACGGGCCGCCTCAGTATGTACAGCTGATCGCCGAGGTGGCGCGGCGAGTCGATGCGGCCGTGGCGCGGCAAGCCGGCTCGCAGGTACGTATTTTTTCACTCAAGCATGCGTGGGCCGCCGACCATAATGTCGAGGTCGACGGACAGCGCTATGTCGTTGCCGGTGTGGCCAGTGTCTTATCAGGGCTGTACCACCCTGAGAGCAAAGCGGCGCTGGGCGGATCGGGAGACGGCTCGCAGAGCGGCTTCGCAAAGGCTTACATGCGGCGCGTCGATCCAATGGCTGACGCCGGCGGCAATCTCGGCGGTACGGTAGCCGGCGGCGGACCGAACGGTCCCACGGTGTTGATGCCCCCCTTGCCGGACAACATGCCCACGGGTACGGTGTCGCCAGGTCTGGCTGGGCTGCTGGGCGGGATCGGCTCAGGCAGTCGTACCGCGGGTGGGGGCATAGCCGGGCTGCCAGGGCAAGGCGCGGGCGACTATGGTGGCGGCGCCGCACGCTATACGGCTGGCTTCTCCAGTGACCTGGGGCCGGCTGCCGATACCGCGTCACTACCTGTCATCCAGGCGGACGAACGTACCAATTCGGTGCTGATCCGCGATTTACCAGAGCGCCTGGCCCAATACCAGTCGCTGATTGACGCGCTTGATGTCAAGCCACGGCTGGTGGAAATCGAGGCTCACATCATCGAAGTTGACGATGACGCGCTCAAGCAGATTGGGGTGGACTGGCGGGCACACAACAGTCATGTCGATTTGCAGACCGGCAATGGTTTGCACAGTCCCTCGTCATACGATGGCACCCTCAATCCCACATTTACGTCCAGCGGCAGCGACGGCACGACCGTCATCAGTACCGCGCCGCTTGGCGCGTCCCTGACGGCTGTGCTGGGCAACGCCGGGCGCTACCTGCTGGCGCGGGTAGATGCGCTGCAAAGTGCCAATCTCGCGCGTATCGACGCAAGTCCGAAGGTCGCGACATTGAGCAACGCGGAAGCTGTCATGGATCACAAGACACGCTTTTTCGTGCGTGTGGCCGGCTATACGTCGGCAGACCTGTACAGCGTGTCCACGGGTGTGTCATTGCGTGTTCGGCCCTTGGTCGTGGAGGAGGACGGGCGTACACGGATCAAGCTGGAAGTTCACATCGAGGATGGGCAAGTGACCAATCAGTTGGTAGATCATATACCTGTTATCACGACTAGTACCATCAATACCGAAGCGTTTGTAGGGCAGAACGAAAGCTTGCTGATAGCGGGATACCGAACAGACTCCTCGTCCAACCTCGAAACGGGGATACCGCTGTTGTCTAAGATTCCGCTGATCGGCGGCTTGTTCCGATACCGTAGCGACCAGCGCAGTCATATGGAAAGGATCTTCCTATTGTCACCGCGCATCATTGAGTTCTAGGAGCGGCGCCACGGACGCCGGGCACTGCCATTCGTGCCTGGTGTCGAGCACGCATTCCACCGTCGGATTGACGCCGTCGTGGCGACGTAAAACCTTTTCGTCGTCGAGCGACATATGGGCCGTGGCAAGCGGAGCCTCGAGGGGGCCGCCTATCATCGCCGACGTCGCGGTATCAGCCTCGATGGATTCAATCCGATAGCCATGTGCATACATGGTGCGCAGACGCAGGCCATGCGTGCCGTGCAGTTCCAGCTTCTTGCGCAGCTTGTAAATATGCTGCTCCAAAGTCCGGCCCACGATGTCCTCGGAACTGCTCCATACCGCGCCGGCGATTTGCCGACGGCTGACATATTCCCCGTAGTGTGAAAACAGCAGCCAGGCAATCGCAAACTCTCGTGGTGTCAGCCGTACCGCGTCGCCGTTGACGCGAACAATGCAGGTATTCGGATCGAGACGATAAGGGCCGCACTCGATTACGCCGGCATGGTCTGTACGACGGGCGACATTGAAGCGCCGGATCGCCAGATGCACCCGGAGCAACAATTCGCGTGGATCGATGGGTGTGAGCACAACATCATCCGCGCCGGCGTCCAACACGTGTACGATACTCGCCCGGTCCTCGAGCGCTCCGATGACGATCAAGGGCGCGCGACGGTCCGCATAGCAGGCCCGGCGCGCGAGAAATGGGCGTAAAGGGTTAATTCCGACGGCTGAGTCGACCAGGATGGCGTGAAATTCCTCACGATAGGCTGCACGGGCGAGCGCCACATCGTCGACGAACTGCTGGCATGGCTCGTCGTCGGCCTCGAAGCACGCTTCGATGAATTGGAATAAACCTTTATTCCCGGTAAGAATGGCAATTCCCATTTCTTCTCCAGTAGATTCTTAATTGAACCGCTTTTCGCGACTGGCGCTATGTCAGAGAGCGGGCAGGGATGCGACATTCCGACTGTACGGCAATATGAGTGCCAACTATGTAACGCGTTGTTTCAAACAAGCGAACGTGCATTGCTTTATCCGCATTGTAGGGGAGTTGTCATAAGAGTGCGGTCCACCATTTGTCTCGCTAAGCGGAATTCGAATTTTTGAGATTTGGAGGAGCGGCGCGCCCGTTGGTATTATTGGGTACCGCTATGCAGACCCTCCCCAAGCTCATGCAGCCCGCAAGCCCAGCGTAGCGGTAGTGTGATGGCTGTCACAGCGGACAGTACAGCGGATAATGGTTTACGGGAAGCTTACGCTAAATTGATGTGTATGAATTTTGAAAGGATATTGTGATATTCATACCAGCGATATATTTTGACGCCTTAAACCTACAGCCTACTGCAGGTATGGCATCGGCATGGGTATCGCGCCATTAGAGCAATTACTCTTTATTGCGAGACGTGGAAACTAGTATTGCGGGTACTGAAATTCAAGTTGATTAAGCATTGAGCTCATGCTGCGTGGCACCACACCGCGCCGGCCATATGCGTGCGACTGACGTATCGGCCGTAGCGTGAAAACAGCAGCCAGGCACACGCGAACTCCCGAGGCGTGAGGTTGAGCCGGCGTTCGCTGAGCGTCACCAACCAGGACCGGCGATCCAGCCGATAGGGAGGATACGCGAGAATATCGTTGCCTTGTGGGCGGTGCTGGCGCGTCAGCCCTTGATTGGCAAAACGGATTCGAAGTATCAATACGCGGAATTTCAGCGGCGCGACCATGAATCGTCGGCGCCCGCGTCCAGTAGCTCGTTGACATGCACGCCGCTATCTGTCTGTATACGACGATGATCGGCACGCGTCACACCGACGCACAGGATCGACACATCATGAATGGTTTCAATACTTCGATGCCGGATCGTGGGTCGATGGCGATGGCATTGACGGGTTCGGAGCAAACTGTTTTAGCCAGTAAGGTTGCATCGACAAACATTCGACAAACGACTTTTGCCGGCGTTACGTGTCCTGCGCCAGTATCAAAAAACGTGGATCGAAGGACAGTGTTGCGAGTTTCATTGGTTTTCTAGATCGCCCTGCATTAAAATGCTAGGCAATTGATGCGGCCGCGCGTTGCTGCGCCGTTTGCATGTCAATCCGTCCGACTATCGCCGCCGGTTCTCACCGGGATCGTGACGGCGCGGCGGTACACCGTGTCAGTACGGTAATCGGCATTCAGCGTGCGCACGCCACGGCACGCTCGATCTGGACGCGTATGTGCTCGTGATCGTCGCTGTCCACCTCCGAGGTGTGGCCCCCTGGGCGCATATCGAGCTTAAGAAAAGTGGCGACCACGGACAGGGCGATCGGATTGCCGTCTTCCAACACCAGCTCGACATAGCGTCGCCACTCAGTGTCCCGCAGGTGATAAAGGCAACACGCGATCAGCGCGGCGCAGGCCGCGCCGCCTTGATGTCGTGCCTCAATCGACTTGAGCACGCGCAGCGCGCCGATCCAGTCTGATTGCCGCACACGCAGATTCGCTTCGCTGAAGTCGACTTGTGTTGATGATGGCTTGAGCACGCGCAACGCCAGCAGCAGGTCGTCGAGATCTTCGGATGGTACACTGGCCATGCCCAACGCGAAAAGCCGTAGCAGCGCGCCAACTGTCTTGTCGCTGCAGTTTAAATAGGAGGCGCGGCGAACGGACGATAGCGCATTCATGGCGATGTCACAGTGTGTTATCGGACTTGACGTGTCGCCGATCACGCGCCGACGACCCTGTCGATGGTATGCCGACAGGGACAGTGCACCGGCCATGCGTGCGAACTCGTGTATGAATATCGGAAATGGGTGCTCGCGTCAGGCTGACTTCGCGTCTGGCGGCGTGCGCAACAGATTGCATGGGGTTGGGTTGACCTGATCATCGAGCGTTTCATGCTGATAGGCGCGTGGTTCGATAACCACGGGCCATCCGTTGGCTTTATACCTTTGTCGCTTGGGCTTGTGTCGCATTGACTCCTTAACATTTATAAGTAATGCTAATTACTGTTTTGTTAAGGATGACGACAGATTGAGGTAGGGGTAGAGAGGTAGAGGGTAAGGCTGGGTTATGGCGTGGCTTAAGCGGCGACGCGTCATCCGATGATTGCGCGAGTCACCCTATGACGATACCGATGTATGTCCAGTTTGTGCGCCGATAGAAGTTGGTTCAATGCTATCCGTACCAGCCCTCCCGTATCAAAGCTCGCATTGATCACATGCCATATCGATTTTGTTTGCTACCACTGTGTGGTAGACATCGGTAACGAGCATGGGCCGTCATGTGGTTCGTTGACTGGGTCGACGGCTTCGCATAGCCGCCATGGTGGCCCACGATTGTCGAATAAGCTTCTGCTCCTCGACACTGTCATCGCGGTGCGATTGCATTCTTCACCTGCAGCCGATTTTCAACTGCATTGTCAGCACGAAGCGCGAATGTACCAACGCGTGATCCGGCCGCCGCGACCACGCGGCTTTTGCGTAACTGCGCCTTCCCGCGGGGGCGTGTGCGATGCAACGGGACTCCGGATGTGCATCAGCTGCCGTAAAACACCGGTCGGTCCGTGCCGTAACAGTCGATATCTAATCGCGTTCGTCTGGTGCGACATTGGCGATATGTTGCCGCTTGGATGCGACTTATATGGCCTTTGTAAGCGGAATAATTTAATGAGCGTGCCCAATTTATTGGCGAATTTTGAAATTGCTCAACGAGTTGCATATGGCCCAGCCGACATATCCCTGTTGCATTCCGCACGAATATTCTTGTCCGATTGCATTCGGAAGTGCGCAGACATACATTCCGCTTACATCCCGATCCGAGGTCAAGCGCCTACAAGGGGAGTCGAATGAGCGAAGTCATGAGAGGTTTCGGTTATGCAAGGCCAACGTTGATGCAACAGATCGCGTTCGGGTGTCGCTCGAATTACTTCATATTTAGGGTATCGGGTAATTTGCGCATGGTTGGCATCGCTGCGGGAATAGCGCTTTCACAAGCGGTAGCGGCCGCGGATAATGTTTATGTTAATAATAATGGCATTGGCCCGTTCGACCCTGCCTTTTCAAGTGTTGCGAGAGACGTTGCCGACTATCGCAGCGTTGCCCCATTATCTCCAGCGGTGTCGCCGGTTCCACGACGCTTGCAATCCAGTAGCCAGTGTAGCTTGACCAGTGCTGGCCCTCAGAGCAACAATGAAAATAGGAAGTCACCCGCTACCCTCAAGAGTCCGCAAATTCTGCCTCACGTTAGCTCTGAACTGGATCAGGATTTCGACAGGATGGATCGTAAAATTGCGGAGCTGATTAAGGAAGGTCAGGCTCAGTGGGCAGCCATTGAAATGGCTGCCCCTGAGAGGGCGGAGCCGGACTTCCCGTCGTCCTCGCATGTTCGTCCTGCGCAGCTGTACGACTTGGGGGAGCGTGCATCCATGATGGCGGAGGCGGCTGGACTGGTCAAGGAGGCGTTATCGAATTGGGAAGAGGCCAGCCAACAATCGGAGACGATCCGTCAGCAGTCCGCCGCTGAAACGCACATGAAAAACGTCTACGCGCATTTGTTCGAGAGAGCAAAGGCGCGCATGGCTGCTGCATCGCCGGTTCCCACTGAAGATGGTAGCGTTGTCAATACATCTTCCCACGCAGGTTTGCCCGAGATTGGGCATTCGGACTCGGACCAGCATTCGGAGTTGGTCCGATATCCGGACTCGGACCGGCCCGCACCGAGCGAATCAACATCCGACAGTGAACCCACTCATTATGCCCTACGTCGCGAATTGCTGCATTCGTTGGTCACTGAGCTTTCGACAGCGCCGTTGAGGTTGCCCCCGGGCATTAGCATCGATGACGCCCGCGTGTCCGTCGGGGCGCCAGGTAGCGAACGCAGAATTGTCAACGTCGCGCGTGGCACCCACTCCACCGACGCAGTCAATAAGGCGCAATTGGATGAGGCTGTTGCCCGCGTTGATGGCGATGCGTCCGCTGGCATCGCGTCGGCGATGGCAGTTGCCGGATTGCCGCAACCCACTTCTGCTGGACGAAGCATTGCGACTGCATCCAGTGCGTCGTACCGCGGTAGGCCCGGCATGGCATTTGGCGTATCGCACGTGACCTCGGATGACCGTTGGGTGATAAAACTTGCCGCAAGTGCCAATGGACGAGGCTACTTCGGAGCGGTCGCGGCAGGCGGCTTTCAATGGTAATGGAGTGGTCGATGGCTTGCAACACGACGCTGCGCGTGGTCCGGATCGATGAGGCTTGCCCCATCCGGCCCGTGCTTGGCGCGGCGACGGAGCTGAATCGTAGCACAGGTGGCCGGGCGGGCCTGGGTCTGTGGACATGTCGTGGCAGCCCGCTGTGGCGCCGGCCAAATGCCAGGAGGTGCTCACCGGAAAGATGAAAGCAAACCAGCGGATACCCGCCATTAGTTTTCGCCCATCCGACGCGCAGTGTTCGAAAACCGGCAATGAAGCTTACGATGCATGTTGATGCATTGGCTCTTGCCAAAGATAGTTTTGACAGGCCATATGGGATACTTAAGACATACAGAGTTATTGGAGGAAGTCAGAGGCGAGGTCGGGGCAGCCAAAGCCTCAACTGACCGGGTCGTCGTGATCTTTCTCTACGAGTCATTCTCGCTGGCGGACGTCGCTGCGGTAGCGGATGTGCTGAGCGTCGCAAACCGAGTGCTAGAGCGCAGCAACGAATGGCGCAACCGCTACGTGGTCAGGCTGATGTCCACGCGTGGCGGCGTGATGGCGTCGACCTCGGGCATTCGTGTGTGGACGGACGGGCTCGACGCCCGCTATTTCGGCGCTTCCACGGATACGGTGCTCATTGCCGGCGGCCCAGGCGCCCGCGCGGCTTCCGAAGATTTTGGGCTGGTCGGCTGGTTGCGTAAAATCGGTCCATCCACACGAACTGTGTGTGCGGTGGGCGAGGGCTCGATGGTGCTGGAAGCAGCCGGCGTGCCTGCTTGGCCTGAGCAAAGCCTGCGGCGCATCCGTTCCTCGCCAAAGCCGGGGCCCGCGTCCGGTTGTGTTTCGGACTGCTATCGATCCAACGATGGCTTTTTTACTGCGATGTCACTGGTTTCGCGTGATTACAGTCAAGAGGTTGTCCGGGACGTAGCGGAGTTTCTGATGCCCCGTTGCGCGCGCCGCGTCATCGAGTGGATGGGGCATCCGACCGCGGCAGTCAGCGACACGATTCGTGCCGCGGCGCGCCGGTTACAGTCCGGATGCGAGCGCGCGTTATCGATTTCAGATGCAGCACGGGCGGCGGCCATGAGCGAGCGTAATTTCCTGCGCCGTTTCAAGCTGGAGATGGGTATTACGCCGTCGGAGTTCCTGCTCCGTTGCCGCTTGGAGAAGGCATGCGAACTGCTAGTCCGCTCAGACTTGCCGGTCGACAAAATTGCCCGCCGTACCGGCTTGGGCAGCGGTGTTCGGCTGGCGACATTGTTCCGTAAGCGCATGTTCACGTCGCCGACATCTTACCGAAACGCCGCCCGGCGACGCATGGATCAACCCTGATCGTCTTGCGCGTGGCCGGCCAGACGCGCAGTGCGATGCAACCATCGGATGAGTGTGGCCGCGACGGGCGATGCTGTATTATGGCGGCGGCTTACCCGAGTGACGGGTGAACGAATGATCATGGATATGCAAAACAGCTTGCGCAGGGAGCTGGATATCTACACCCGGCGTTCCAAGGCGTTGGCTGAGGCAGCATGGATCGACGCCAGCCGAGTGATCGATCTCATTGCCCGGGATGGCTTGGATGTGCGCTACATACCCAAGATCGCCGCGTCGGATTTGCAGTGCGTTGGATTTGAGGCCCAGGCCCGTCTCAAAGGCACAACTGGGCGTGCCGGAACGGACAACTTCCTTGGTTGCTTGGAGCGTACCGGCATCGTCAGCCCAGTCGATGTGTGGCTCTGTGAGGAGGTCGAGCAGGCCATTGGCCGATGGGCGCAGCGCGAGATGTATCCGGCTGTCTCGATCAAGCTTCATCCTGACACGATAGCATGCGGTCCGGCATTGGACGAAGTGATCAAGGCGTTGCGCTACTTGAATGTCGAGATAGAACTCGGCGCGGGTGTGCCGCTTGCCAAGGATAGCACACTAAGCTGTGTTGGGCGCTTGCGGGACAGCGGTGCAAAAGTGATTATTGATGACTTCGGCGCCGGCTATACGAACTACCAACGACTTGCCGGCACGCATTTCGACTCGATAAAACTGGATAAGAACCTGGTTTGCGGATCGGATGGTGCCCGAGGTCGCGTCGTTCTCGCCAGCGTGTGCGATCTCTGCCGGAAACTCGGCTTGAAAGTCATCGCCGCAGGCATCGAGACGCGAGATCAGTTGGAAATCGCTAGAACGCTGAATATCGATTTTTTCCAAGGCCCATATTTCGGGCTGGAGTTGTCGTGGGACGAGGCAAGCGAGTATTTTGCCATGCAGCGCGTGCGTCACACGGCTTGAACGGTCAAGCTGAGCGAATATGATGCGCTCGTTGAGATTTGCCAGGTCCGCACTCCTCGTTCTGATGACGGGCAGTGTTAGCTTCGAGGCATTTCGCATTGCTTATTTGTTTTACTACGGCGGTGCCGCACAAGTGTTCGACAACGGCGCTGAGGTGTTGCACGCGCTTTGGATAGGTTGGCGATTTGACTTGAGGGTACTGTCGATCGCGATCCTGGTGGTGCTGCTGCCGGTCTTCGTGGTGACGAAGTGGCGCCCCCTCAAGCGCGCCGCCGGGCTGCTGCAGCGCCTGTCGATCGCAGCGATACTGCTGTGCGTGAACTTCGGCTGCGCTTGCCAATTCTATTACTACGATTTCTATGGCAGCCCATTCAATCCGATGGTGTTTGGATTGCTGGGCGCCGATCTATGGGGGATGCTGGCGGCGGCGCGAAGTCAGTATCCGGTCGTGCGATGTGCGCTACTGATGGCGGTCTTCACCGCTTTACAGATGTGGATCATCCTGCGGCTTTCCGGGAGCGCGCGTGCCGAGCGAAACGAGCAAGCACAGCCTCGCGAACGCATGCGTTGCGTGCTGGACAGTACGGTGCTGGTCGTGTTGCTGCTCGGCTTGGCCCGTGGTGGCCTGGGCGAGTCCGCGCTCGACTCACACGACGCGGAGATTTCCTCGCGCGGATGGGTCAATGACTCGGTGCGCAACGCAGCACAAGCGCTATACGACGCCTATGTCGACCGGCGCAGCCAAGCCAGAATCGACGAAGATCCTGCATGCCAATTGGCGCGCTATGGGTTCCGCTCCACCGATGAACTGGCCCGTGCGGTTGGCGCTCCCTCTGGTGCGCCGCCGGATCTGGAAAGCGTGGTGTTCCGCCGCACCCCGGAGAACCGATTTCTGGCTGCGCATCCACCCCATGTGGTTTTTGCGCTGATGGAGTCATGGGGTGCGCATCCGCTCGAATTTAGCACGGCCTCCACCGACCTGGCGGGTGTGATGGCAGAGCACTTGCAAAGCGATTACCTGTTCCGCAACGTTTTCCCAGCACGGCTTGGCGGCCACGCGGCGCTCGAGGCGCTATTGCTCAACTCGCCGGTTTCGCCGCTGACGCAAGGTGACCAGGGATTTGTCACCTATTCGACATCGGCCGCGCTGCCGTTCAAGACTAAAGGCTATCGAACCGTATTTGTTTATGGCGGCTGCGGTGCGTGGCGGTCCGTGGCGCGTACGATGCGGCGTCAAAACTTTGACGAAGTGTATGACATGGCAGCCATTATCGGCAGGTACCCGGACGCAAAACGCACGATCTGGGGCGTGTACGACGAGTACCTGTTTCGATTCGCGTTCGATTTGCTGGCCACTCGCGATGCGCTAGGCCAGAAGATCTTTCTGTTCGTCATGAGTACAACGAACCGTCCCCCTCACACCGTGCCGAGTCATTATTTACCCCCGCCGCTGGACTTGAGCGACATGCGCCGGCATTTTGCAGCCGATTTCGACAAGGGTAGCCGCATGGTGCAGACGTATCAGTATGCCACTCATCAGCTGGGCATGTTCGTTAGCCGGGTTGAGGCCGCGCCATTTGGTAGCAAGACCATTGTCGCGGCAACTGGCGATCACAACATGCGTGGGCTGTTTCGGTATCAGCGGCCGGAGCAGAGCCGAGAGCTGTATCGTGTACCAGGCTTCTTCCGTGTGCCGCCGCAGTACCGTCCTCGTTTCGTGCCGGATTTGGAACGCTACGCCGGGCACGCAGATTTCTTTCCGACGCTATACCATCTCGCGCTGTCCGACGCGCGCTATCCGGCGTTCGGGCACAGTCTGTTCGCGCCCGCTGCGCCGGCCGAGCAATTTGCCGTGATCGGTTTCAAGACGATCTTTAGCCGCGACGGCGCGATGATGCCGCTGGTGGGCGAGCCAGCCGCATTTCGCTGGCAGCGCCCCACGTACGCGCTCGTGCCGGATGAGGCGCCATCAGCGCTGCTTCGCGAGCAGGCCGTACGGGCGCGGGCGCGGATTGCGCTGGCGGACTGGTATGTGCGCTACCAGGTCATTCGTGCACGCACGGGCGAAGGATACTGACCGATATCGGCCGGCACACAACGGATATCGATCGGGCGGCATCGGGCCCACCCTGGCACTGGCATGATCGCTGCATTTGGCGCATAGCCTGCCGATTCGAGACCTGCTCGCGAGACTTCGATGACCGTCCGCCATCTTGATGCCTTGTTCGGTCCCGCGGTAATCCTGACGCTGCCGGTGTCACCGCGGCTTGCTGGTGACACAGCCTGGCTTGCGGCGGAACGCCTGCGTCGCTTCAGGTTCTCGTCACGTTGCAGCCGCAGCACCTGCGCAACTGCTCGCGTGCTTCGACTTGCACGTAGAGGAGGAGGCGCCCGCAGGCGCCGGTGGCAACCCGTGCCAGCCTCGTCGCGCAGATGCGCGAGGACCCCGTGTTGGGTCCCTTCCTGGTACTCGGCGAGCCGCGCACCAGCATACTGTTGCCGCTCAATGCAGCGCTGGCCGCCGATGCGCTCGCCCCATTGGCCAAGACCAACGGCTGGAGCCGCGAACAGGCTGGCGCGTTAATCGACGCATTGGTTTTGATTTCGTCCATGCTATGCAGTGTGACCTGCGTGTGTGGGTCGAAGGAGCCCCGCCGTGCCGGGCGGCGGCCGTATGCGTCACGCGGTCGCATTCACAGTGCAGGACGCGATTCATGCCGCAGGCACCAGTATAATTTGCGCCATGATCCTCTCTATTGCCGAACACCATGCCGGGCCACATGCCGATGCCAATGCCACGCATCGCGCAAACGCGGCTAGCTGTCACAGCGTGCACCACATCGACGAGCGTGTTGCGCTCGACAGCGGCGAGTCGAAGCGGCGCGATGTGTCGCGCTGCTCGAGCTGCGCATTGCGCAACCTATGCTTGCCGCCGGAATTGTCGAGCGACGACATTGAGCAGTTTCATCAGGTCGTCAGCACGAAGCGTCTGGTGCGCCGTGGCGACGCGCTGCATCGTTGCGATGATCCGTTTCGCCATATCTTTGCTATCAAGACCGGCTCGTTCAAGACGGTTACGGTGCTACGCGATGGTCGCGAGCAGGTTACCGGCTTTTACTTGCCGGGCGACGCGCTGGGCCTCGAGGGCGTGTGCTCGGACCGCCATCGTTGGGATGCCATTGCGCTCGAAGACAGCTTAGTGTGTACGGTGTCATTTGCGCGGCTCGAGGCGTTCTGTCATCGGCAGCCGGTGATGCAGCGGCATCTGCACCGGATGCTCAGTGGAGAGATCGTGCGCGAATCCGGGCTCAGCGTATGGCTGGGCACGATGAACGCCGCCGAACGCGTGGCGGCGTTCTTGCTAAATCTATCAAAGCGCTTCGCCGTGCGGGGTTATTCGCCGAACGAGTTTCAGTTGAGAATGACGCGGGCGGAGATGGGCAGTTATTTGGGCTTGAAGCTTGAAACCGTGAGCCGGATATTGTCCGGCTTCAGCCGGGCAGGGCTGGTCGACACGCAGGGTAGGAACATCCGGATCCTCGATGCGGCTGCGCTCGCCGCCGTCTAGGTGTGCCGGCGCCTGCCCCTGGACGGGGGCGCTATCTGGCGTGCCGTGCATCACCTGCAGGTGTTGCCCGCCGTTGATTGGCGAATTCGCGCTGGTCACGAAGCCTGCTTCTGCTGACCTGAGATAAGCCACCCGTCCCGCCTACTTCTTGCGGTTGTCCAAGCCCACCGACCGGGATTGGCGGGATGAGAGGAGCAATCCATTCGCGCATGTGGGTAAAACTTTGCCGGCCAACCCAAACAGCGTATTGATACCGGATTTTTGCGCGGCGACGAATTATTCCGTGGTCACGATATTCACGGATATGTTTTTGGGACGTTAGAGACGGACGCGGGCCTGGATGACTTCGCCGGCAGAACTACGACGCGGAAAATCGCACGCGCGAGCACGCATCGAGGATCGATTGGCCGACCCGCGTCAGCTGCGGCGAGCGGCCGCCGCAGGCCTGATCGTGTAATACGACGAGTTGGCGCTCGAGCAGCGTGCCAAGTTCGGCGCGACTCAGATCGATCTGGTCTGGCGAGTGCTTGATGAGCATGAGCGTCGCAAATTCGTGTGGACTCAACATTCTCGGCTCCTGACTAACAACCCCGGTTCTGTAGAAATGACTTGGGCTTGCAAAAAATCCGGTTAAATATGCCAATTCCCCCGGCGGCTAGGATAATTCGTCTTCCACCACTGGATGGCATTTTTGACTGTATCCAATGGATTAACCGCGGTGAGTAGGTATTAATTGCAGCCTGGACAGAATAATGCGTCGGCTCGAATTGCGTTGTACCACACACTTTTTTCGATGCCAGGAGCGCATATTAATCTGCTCCAAATCGCGCCGCAATAGCTGGCAAAAAAATTTATACGATTAGTTAAACTACAGGGGGATGAGCGGACAAGCGCAGGAACCTTTTGAATGAGGTGTATTAGTCGCGGCAAACTGCGCACTGGGCTTGTAGGCGGTCACCTCGACATCCATCCAACGTTGAAACAACCGTCCTGCTATCATTCAATTGACACGTAAATACAGCACGGTGGATGTTGCGGGGACGCGGCATATTGAATTTTGAAATAATTCTACGCAGTTAATTAACTTGCTATTAATGAACATAGTAAACACTGATGGGATTAGCTCAACGGTAAACGCCGATTTAGGTGTAAAGCAAAGGGTAGGTAGCGGGTGCCGGCGCGGGGCCGACGTGGCAGCCGCAACGGGCCGCGGCGTCAGGCCGCGGCATGGCAATACATTCGAAAACGTAGCTATTGGGCATGCATCGAGGCGGTCGCCGAACGGGGGGCGGTAGCGGGCGCAGGTCTATGCAAGCCGCTTATGCTGTTAGGTGCGGCGCGCCAGTGCATCAACGTGCGGATGCATAACTCGATGATCGCATCAGCGCCTTGTGTTCCATACACCGAGTGATCGAGTTGCGCGATGGTGTGTACGTCGATCTGCCGTTGCCTGCGAAACGCCCGATGAGCAGGCCCAAAGTGGCGTGACAACTCGTCCAGTCCCGGGTCGAACTCGCCATAGATCAAGAGTGCGTTTACCCCACGTCGCGCCAATGCGTGCATCAACCCACGCTCGGAGTGAGCTGGCGGGTACCAACCCGCCCGTTCGAGCAGTCGCATTGCTGGCACGCGTAGCTTAGCGGCTGTCAGCCGTACGAGCGCCTTGACAATGGGGCGCAGGTCACGCCGGCGTCGCAATAGGCTTTTCCATTTCTGCGGGTCGCGTGCTGACGCGAGGTAGCCGCGTGCCGAATTGGTCTGCTGAGCAATCGCGTCCGCGAGTGTCAAGCCAGCCGGCCAGATGAACCGGGGCAAGTTGATCACGATTATCCCAGTTACGGCCGCCGAACGCGACGCGGCCTGAAGCGACGCATACGCACCCGAGCAGATACCAAGCGCCACGACATCGCGGTATCCTTGCTCCGCGAGCCAGTCCGCGGCCGCGATCACGTCTGCCACGGCTTGACCGGAGTATGGGACGACGGATTGGTCGTCCAGCACGCAGGCGCCACTGTCGCCGACGCCGCTCACATCCACACGCAACGAGGCGATGCCGTGGGCTGCGAGTTGCCGCGCGAGACGCACCGCGAGTCGTGCATCGGCACTGCGGGGATTGGAAGCTGTCGTGGCGAACAGCAACGCCGGCATGCCCGAGCGGCCCGGGGTCGGGGTGGCTGGCCGGCACAGTGTTCCGATCAACGGCGCGGTGCCAATCTGCACGGTGTGCTCGGTGGCGTCCGACAGTACCAGGTGCGCACCCGTCGTACGCAACGAAGCGGCCGGTTCCGGTATGGGCTGCGCCACGGGGGCATCGTGCATCTGCCGCGTGGCAATCCATGCGACGCTCGCTTCGATGGTGGCGAGCGGCAGTCGGGAGCGGATGCCTTCGACCCATGTTGTGGCGAATTCGGGAAACGGCTGCACGGTGGCCTGGACGCCGCGGGCCTGCAACGCCGTTTGCAGCACCGCACTGTCGCCACGATCGGTATCGATGAGCAGCACGGAGTAGGGTAGCGAAGCCGCGCTCCCGACGGCGGCGCACAGGTCAATCGCCCGCAACGCGGCGACGAAGTCAGCGGGATAGCGATGCCCGAGCACGCTCAGGCAGGGCTCTGCGGCATGGGCTTGCTGCACCACGGGTGGTGTCGTGTCCAGCCATTGACGCTCGACCATGGTCACTT
Source organism: Mycetohabitans sp. B2 (assembly GCF_021733735.1). Taxonomy (NCBI): domain Bacteria; kingdom Pseudomonadati; phylum Pseudomonadota; class Betaproteobacteria; order Burkholderiales; family Burkholderiaceae; genus Mycetohabitans; species Mycetohabitans sp. B2. The sequence goes on along the minus strand of NZ_JAHKSP010000082.1, from coordinate 42,020 downwards.
CGCGCATATAGGTGCGTCCTCGCACGACGGGCGACAGCGCGACGAGTGCATCGACCTGCACGGCCTCAGGTGTATCCATCGTGCAGGCCAATAGCGCTAGGGCGGCACCGGCGCGCAGGCCGACCAGCGTGACATCGGTCAGCTGTGCATGGGCACGCAGCGCGTGCACGGCTCGGCCGATACTGGCAATGCTTTTATCAAACCGGCCGCTGTCCAGGTCGTCGCCCGCCGAGTCGCCGCAGCAGGGGTAATCGAACCGCAGCGCCCAGATGCCCTCGCGTGCCAGCCGCTCTGCCAGCGCTCGCATCAGTTTGTGGGTCCACAGGCCTTCGTGGCCAACGGCAGCGCACAGCACGACGCCCCGCGGCGAGTGTCCTTTGTGCAGCCATCCGACGCAATCATCGAATGTAATCGGTATCACGATGGTTTTCTCAAGCGAATGATTTTGTTGGAATTGACTGCGCGTATTTCGATCGTCCCCGGGCCGTCGTGCGTGTCCAGATGCGGGGTTCCTGAGTGAAATGACGCAAGAGGATGCAAAAGTGTCGGTTCCGGCAGCAGCGGGACAGACACGTTCGCGCCGGGCGCCAGATGGAACCAGTCGTCCTTCGGCAGCAGGCCCGGCGCGGTGATCTGCACGTAGCGCGCGCTCGCGCGCGTGCCGACGTTGACCCACCATTGGCCGTCACGCTGTTCCAGTGAGGCGCTCAGACCGATATCGCCGCGTTCGAACACGGCCGGCGCGGTACGTTCCGGGAAATAGAACGATTGTGCGAGCAGCCGATTGTCGTGGTCGTACAGCGACGCGATGACCGTGTCGTGTTCGCGCGGACCAAACCGGTACGCGTAGGTGAAGTCGAAGAAGCGCCCCAAGCACTGCGCCGCGTTGACCTGGAGTGCGTCGTGTGGTTCGATATGAAGATCGCAACGCGCCCGTGCGACCGGCACGGTGGCGTCGCGCAATGCGACCAACTCCAGCCGTCCCCGCAACGGAGCGGCGCTGTCGTTGAACACGTGCACGTCCAGTCCATTCAGCCCTTCGTCACACAGGCACACCTGCTGCGGCTGGAGCACGTGCTTGAGCGCATACCAGGCCGACTTAGGACGCCGGAACGCGTCCACGATGCCCCATCCGGCGCCTGGCATGACGTCCTGGAATTGCCAAAGTAATGCGCCCGCGCAGCTGGACGCGGTGCGGCGCCATTCCACCAGTGTCTCGGATACGACGTCGGCGAGCACGGCTCGCGATAGTTCGAGGTAGCGTGATGGATCCTGTCCTCTGAGCCGCGTCGGGTCTTGCCTATATAGTTCGCGCAAGTAATGATCGCGCACGTCGTCGAAATCCCATGGCGCGCCGGGATCGCGCGGCACGGCCATTTTCCACGCGGGTTCGTGCACCGACGGCGAGCCGATTGCGGCAAGCGTCGCATCTGCGGGAACGTGGGCAAACGCCAGGCATTCGCTGGCGAAGCGGACCGCCGCGCGGCGCGCATCGTCCAAGGGCCGCAGATAGGCGCCGACACCATAGTAATGCGAGATGCCCGTGCGGGGATAAAATGGCAGTACCTGCCCGGACGGCGTGTCCGATACGTACGGTACGTCGCGCCGATGTGTCGCGGCAAGCTCGGCGAGCAAGCTGGCGGTCAACGGCATATCGCGTTGCTCGTCACTCAAACCGACCATGGATGCCTGCTGCGCGATTTCGCTGCCTCCGCATAGCACGGCCAACGAAGGCCTACCCGCCGTGCGTGCGAGAAACTGGCTGGCTTCCAGCGTCACCGATGTGACGAAATCAGCCGCGGTGCACGGATAGTCGAAATTGGCGAACATGAAGTCTTGCCAGACCAGCAAGCCCAGTTCGTCGCACGACGCATAAAATGCGTCGTCTTCGTAAATCATGGTGCCACCGACGCGGATCATGTTGAATCCCGCGTCCCGAGCCAGCGTCAACCATGTGTGATAGTCGTGCGCCGACACGCGCAACCCCAGCGGATCGGCGGTGCTCCAGCACGCGCCTCGCACGAAGATCGGCAGCGCGTTGACGGACAACGCGAAGCCCTGCCCATCGTGGCCACGCGTAACCTCGATGGTGCGAAATCCGACGTATCCCAATGCCACGGTCGTGCCGCCCAGGTGCAGCGAGACGGCGTAGCGCGCCGGCTCGCCATGCGTGTGCGGCCACCATCGTCTGGCGTTCGGCACGGTGAGCCGCGCGCGCAGCGTGAACGGGTCGTGGCGTTGTAGACGTACATGATGGCCCTCGCAGTCTAGGATCGCGTCCAGATGGCCGGGAACCGGTGCGGCAAATGTGATGGTCGCGTCCACGATCCCATCGCAGCCTTCGATCGAGGCATTCAGCGTGTGGTGCACGATCTGGGCGGCCGTATCGGCGTCAGTATCGATGACGGCCACGGCGCCCCACGGGCCGATTGGCTCGATGCGCGGGAACCAGCCTGGCATGTGGCCGAACAGCGAGATTCGTACCGCCCGCAGCGCCGGCGCATCGACCAGGCGCGTGCGCCAGCGGGCGCGTCGGGGCGCGGGCATGGTATCGAGGTAGCGGGCCAGTGACCGAAAGCATAGGTACAACGCGCTGTCCTCAGGCAGCGGGTCGATGCGTACCTGTTGCGAGACGAACATGTTCGTCGATTGCAGCAGCAACGTGTCGTTCAGCCAGATCTGCGCGATACCCGCCAACCCGTCAAACCGGATTAAGCGGGCGCCGCCGCGTCGCAGCGGTAGCCGGTACCAGTGGTCGTATTCACCTAGCCGGCTTGCATCCAGCGGCGTGAGCCGGTTCGCGGCTGCGAGTGCCTGGCCGACGGTTCCAGGCACGGGTGCGTCGATCCACTCCGACGCATCTGCAGGTGGCAGATCACGTGGCCGGGTGGCGGCGTTGGCCGCAGTAGTACACAAGCGCCACATGGGCGAAGCCGCTCGCTCATGACCAGGCCCGAGACCGGCGGTGCTGCGTCCGGCCGGGGCAGGCTGCGGGTTCATTGCAGCGGTGATGGGGTGTCGGGGCGGGCCGCGTTCGAGTCGCGTTGCAGCCGTGGCAGTACGTCATTGCCGCCCAACCGCACGCCCAGTTCGTCAATCAACGATTCGTACGCGTGCTCGATGATTTCCAGCGTACTTTCACAGCGGTCCTCGTTGCGTCGCGCGCACGCCCTGGCGAGCCGGAATTCGAGCACCATCGCCTCCGAGGCGATGGTGTCGCAGGCGGCTACGCAAGCAGAAAAGGCTCCGGTGCCGTCGGTACCGTTCGCATTGGGTGCACCGAGCCATCGCAGGCAGCGGCCCAGTAGCTCGAAGTTTGCACCGAGTTGACGCAACGTGTTGAACGAATACGAATGGAAGTATGAGAGCGAGCGCGATGCGATGACTGCAGCGTCTTTGGCCAGCGCAGCCCGGAACGCGGCGATCGGGCTACTGGCGGGACGGCGCTTAAAGTGCCGCGCCAGCAATGAGAGCACGGCTTCATGCAGCGCCGGGCCGCGCAACGGCTCGAAGCGCCGCTTCGCGCATTCGACGTAGGGCACTAGCGACGCACTGGAGCCGATGCTGAACAGCCCACGATAGTCGTCGCCTGCGGCCCGATAATATCCGGCGTTATGGAAATAGCCGATTTCGCCGGCTTGCAAGTCGATCGCGTCGATGCCGATGGTCGTCTTCGTGTGCTCGCGGTGATAACTGAGGCCACGGGTGTCGGGCAAATGCCACGCGTCAACCTCAACCAGCATCACGTTGCCGCGCCGGACCTGCTGATCGATGTGGTACGGCAGTGGCTCGAAGATGGCGTGCTCTTGCACGACAATCCCGTACAGCCGCTCTAAGTCTTCCAACGGCACCTTGAAGAAGGTGAACTGATCTCCCTCAAAGTCCTGTGTGACGGTGAAGGGCAGCATGGCATGGGGCTCAAAGTCCCATTGCGACAACAGCTCGATCCATAGGTCAACGTAGCAATTGGTCTGCTTCCAGACCATGGTCGAGTTATGCAGCGCGTGCGGGCAATAGTTCGCCGGGTCGCGCGGCAACTTCATCGGCGATGCCAGCCGTGTGAGTGCGTCCGACACGGCCATTGGCGAGACGACGTCACTCATTAGCTTCTCCACAGCGCGTTGCGTACCGGTTCCGGCCAAGCCTGCACATCGAATCCGTGATGCTTGAACAGTCCGAGCGCGAGGCGTTCCATGCCGAAACCCACGCAACCGGTATGCGCGACGTCGGCATCGCTCGTCTTGATGCCCCACAGCAGGCCGAAGTGGTCCATGTGGTAATTGAAGCTCAGGCAGGCAGTGAGTCGGGTGTCACTCTCGATCGGCACCAGCATTTCGAATTTCAAGTTCTGCTCACGCTGGCTCGACGCGGCAATGCGGCCGCCGCGGCCAAAGAAGGGGTCGTTGGCCAGGTCGACTTCGTGCGGTAGCGCCAGCAGCGCCATCATCCGCTTGCCGCGCTCGATCCACTCGGTGCGAAATGCCAGGATCTGATTTGGCGTACCCAGGCGCACATACTCGCGCATGCGAAACAGTTGCATCCGGGTGGCGTCCAGCGACGGCTCGTGGCGGAAGCAATACGAAAACAGATCCAGCGTCCTGCCCTGCGGTGGCAGCGCGCCGCGCCGCGCGATGACCGGATAGGCGGGATAGCATGCCGCCGGTGTCATGACCACGTAGGTCGGCTTTTGAAATTCGGTCCAGTCCTCGCCCCGGTCCAGGCATTGCAGCACACGTTGATGCTCGTGCTCCGAGCCGCAAAAACTATGAACCGTCCCGGCGAGCTGCGGAAATCCCTTCAGGTATTCGCTGTGCTCAAAATCGGTCCGATTCATCGCGGGCGGAAAGCGCAGTACCTCGGCATGTTGATCGGCACCCAGGCGCGTAACCAATGCATTAATGGCCTCGATCACGTTCTCGAACACTTCGCTTCTGCCATACAGGCCTTGCACGCCCATCGGGATTAACAGGCCCGCGTTCACAAGTGCATCGCGTAGTGCGTTTACGCTGTGCCAGTCATCGATGTCGGCCGCGTGCGCCGGCGGGTTTTGCAACGTGACATCGACCATTATTCTCTCTCCAACGAAGCGGGCCGTTGCGCGAGCAATAGGCTGGCCGTATTGGCATCGATACGGTCGTTATTAATCATAAGAGGTGCAGAATACAGATCGCGAATGTGCCGGCTCAGCGTAAATGGCGTGCCGTTCTTGTACGCCGCCATGCCGCAGATCATCACCGCATGCATCACGACCTGTAGCGCGGTGATGGACACGTAAGTCTTGAGCGTGTTGATTTGAGCCGCGTCGGCCATTGTTTCGGACCACGAGCGCGTGGCCGAGGTGCCGGCGCGCGCGTGGACGTGCAGCGCGCTGTCGATGCGTCCCTGCATGGCTTGCAGCAGGCCGAGCGCTTCGGCGATTCGGCTACCGGCGGGCGATGTGCCGGTCGGCTTGTCTTGTGCCTGCGTGCGGAAGTAGCGATGCGCGCGGGAAAACGCGTCGCTGGCGATGCCGGTCCACAGCGACGACCACAGGATGTGAGAGGCCGGCACCATCGTGCGCTCAGCGATCTCGCCGAACGGTGCGGGGAAGACCTGTTCCTGGCGGCCGCGCGACTTGAGCACGAAGCCTTCGCTGCACGTGCCCCGCATGCCGAACGTATCCCATCCGCTGCGGCGAGTCAGGGTCGTGTCGTCTTTCAGGATCGTCACGAGCACTTGCTCCGCGGCCGGCGCGTCCGGCGAGCGCCGGGCGGTCGCCAGTATGGCATCGGCATAGGCGCCGTAAGAGATCGTTGGGGTGAGCTTGTGCAATGTGAACGCACCGTCGCCGTCGGGCTCGATCGCGCAGCGGCTGTTGCGCAGATTGCCGCCCACGCCATCTTCGGACGTCGCGGATGCCAGCAGCCACTCATGCTCGGCAACCTGCCGGAGAAATCCGCGATGCCACGGCACCGACATCGCGTGTTCCAATACGCAAATCACTTCGATCTGGTGCATCGCATAGATCATCGCGGCGGATGAACACGCGTGGCCGAGAATGCGGCATGCTGAAGCGACGGCCGCCAGCGACGCGCCCATGCCGCCCAACTCGACGGGCACCATCGCGCCGAGCAACCTATGCTCGCGCATGGCGTCGATGGCTTCGCTCGGGAACCTGGCTTCGCGGTCCACGGCATCGGCGAAACGCGCCGCGATCTGCGCTACCGCGGTCGCGGCTTTGTCTAACGCGTGCTCGTCGGCGTCTGGCGGGCGCGCGTCAAGTTCAGACAATGCAATGGTGTGCACCGGCTCACCACCGTTGGCGGATTGAATTGCGCTCATGCGGATTGCACGTCGCGCTGCAATTGCGAGACGGCCTCAGCCAGTGAATCGATGCTCTGGAACAGATGGCGATTCAGCATGCGGTCGGGAATTTCGATGTTGAAGTGTTTTTCGATCGCAAGCATCAATTGAATCGTGTTCAGCGACGACAAACCTGCTTCGTAGAGATCGTCACTGTCGGAAAGGCGATCAACGGATAATTCCAGATGAGCGACTTCCTGGATGATCTGTCTTAATTCATTTTTCATTGGATGCTCCGGTATCAATCATTTTCCGGCTCGGGTGGTTTAAATCCCGGCGGCGGCACTCCCCGTGCGCGAAGCTAGTAGACCAGTCCGACCCCGCGAGATCTGTGCGGCACCCGACAAAACGCTGGCGTCTCCACCAGCGCGAAGCGAGCGGGATGAATTACCCGGCCTGCCCGCCTGAAGGACCGGCGGCGCGATGCTGGAGCGGCTCGCGCGACAGCCGGCTGCGCAATGCGTTGCGCAGCGGCACGACGATCCGCTCCTGGAACACGACTGCTGCAATCACGGTGCCGATCAGGTAGGCTGGGTAAAGCGCCATCGACGGCACGACGTCGCGTGATGCTTTGACACATGCCGTGAACTGCTGCACGCATTGCAGCGGGTCCATGCCGATCGCGAGCAATTTTCCCAGCTTGGTGAAAATGAGAAACAACGGCAAATGAATGGCGAATAGCGACAGCGCTGCGTTGCCGAGCCGGGTGGCGAGCCGCGCGGCCGCTGCGGGCATTGTGACGTGAGCACACACTAGGATCAGTGCGGCCTGGGACGGCAGCAACGCGCCGTTATGGACGATGTACTGCCAGCCAAATCCGCCATGCTCGAGCGCCTTAACGCCGCCGATGAAGGACAGCGCGACGAAAGCGAGCGTGGCGGCGCGACGGGCGGGTGTCGCGCAGAGCCAGTCGACACTGCGCTCGCGGTACAGGCCGTAGAGCAGGATACCGGCGGCAAACTCGGGCAGGCGCACCAGCGGATTGGTATAGAGGAAGCCGACCGAGGCCGGTGCATACCAGTGCTGCATTGCGAATACCACGGGCAGCGTCAGATAGCCGAGCCACAACATGGCCCAGGCGAGTCCTGGCCGGCGCAGTGAAAGCAACCGGGGCGCAAGCCATGGAAAGCACGCGTAGAAGAACAGCAGCGCGGACAGTGACCAGGACGGCGGGTTGATGGCCTCGTATAGCGGTTGCCATGCTTGGAGCATCCATACCGTCGCGACGATGATTGCCAACGTGGTCATGCTGTCTAGGTACTCAAATCCGCCGGCTTGTCTGTCCAGTGTCATCAACGAAAAGCGGTTGAGCGGGTTGACACCTGCCACCCCGACCGTCAGGAACAGCGCCAGCGATATCCAGTGGACGGGATAGAGATTGGTCAATCGGTTGATGAAGAAGCGCTTGGCGCCGCCGCGCAGCACGCCCGGCTGCTGGCCCAGGTAAACGTGCGCGAGAATGAAGCCCGACAGCAGGAAGAAACTGCTGGTGGCGAATCCGCCCAGTCCCAGCCATGCGCGATAGGGCAACGCTGCGCCGTAACGGGTCACGTAGACGGTATGGTAGAGCGTCAAGTAGACGGCCAATAAGAACCGGAGCAGATCCAGTCCATCGAAGGTTTTTTTCATTCCGTTACCCCCGCGTGTCGCGGTTATGCAGTTACGTCCGACGTAGGCGAGCGACGACGTGATGCGTGGCGTGGCGGGCCGTCGTGGCCAGCATTGGACCGCCCACACCCGGCATGGCCGGGCGCGGGCGCCCATGATCGAGCCGCGTCGACGCAGCACAGCCGTCCGTGGGGGCAGCCGCAGCGGTCGCTGTCGTGTGCTCGCTGCGGCTGGGCCGTCGCTTGCGTCGCGTATGCTGTCTCGCTCGCGGCAACGCGTGCGCCGTGGGTGCGCACCGCCGGCGTCGCGCCGGGTGTAAACTCGAACGCGTACGCAATGCCATGCAATGACATCATCACGGCCAACAGGATGGCCAACGGACGAAACAGGTTACGCATGCTGGCAGCTTACGGGCTGGGCGGACTTCGGCCTGTGCGCCAAGCCACAATGCAGCATGCTACAACGCGCGTTGACCTGGACCCATGGCGAAGAATTCGCGATGCTTTTCCGTTCACAACTAAGGCCGAGGCGATGTAGCTCACGGACCGGGTGCGGGCCACGGCCGCTGCATCGACATTGCACGGGTCCAGTGGTGAAATCGCGTGTACCTTCAGCGTCGGTCTTGACGAGCGGTGCGATGCCGATACGCTGGCTACCCTAAAGGCCCGAGCCGACGCGGCGCTGTACCTGACCCAAGGCGATGGGTCGCAATCGCACGGTGACGGCCGTCTGTGATGAACAAGACGCTGATAGCGCGGGCCAGCTGTAGCGCAGCCTGCGCGTGCCGGCCGCCGGCGCCGCCGTTGGATCCGTGCCGGCCTGCTGTTACGCTTGAACGGGCGACGGCTCCCGTCGGCGCTGCGTATCGTGCGACTGCCGCATGCCGACGTCGCCGCGCAAGTGGGGCGGCGTTGCCGCACACGGGATTTTGTGAACGAATTGGTGGCGCAGTGCGTGGTAGCTGGCACCCGGATCGTCGAATGCGGCTTTCATCCGCTGCAATTCCTCGTCCCGATAGGCCTGCAGCGGCTTGCGCCGCTCGTCCATGCTTCGCACGCGCGCCTTAATGTTCAGATACGTCGAGAACCGTTCGTCTTGCGCGATCGTCTGGCAATGGCGCAACAGCAAAGCGTGATATTCAGTCCAATCCTCTGGTAGCACGTGGTCGACGAGGTTCATGTCCAGCGCTTCGTCTGCCACCACTGGCAAGCAGGCGTCAACCAGGGCCTTCGCCCGTGCGGCGCCGGTGCGACGCGGCAGTAGGTAAGTCCAGTACTCGGAGCCGTACAAGCCCATCGTTTGGTAGTGCGGATTGAGCACGACGCCGCGGCGAGCTAGCACGAAGTCGCATGCCAGCGGCATGATGGCGCCGCCGGCGCCGGCGTTGTTGCGCAGCGCAGCGATCGTGATCTTGCGTTCGGTCAGCAAGATAGTGCGCACCAAATCGTTTATCGCATTGATGTTGCGCCACGACTCGCCGGCTGGATCCGGCGAGGCCTCGATGCAATGCAAATGGATGCCGTTGCTCCAAAAATCGTTGCCTCCCATCAAGACGATCACGCGCACGTCGTGGCGCCGACTGAGCGCGTCAAGCGCATGAGTCAGGCGCGTGCATTGGCTGGTGCTCATCGCGCCGTTGTGGAAGTCGAATTCGACGTATGCTACCCGATGTTCGACGTGGATGCGAATATCTTCGACAGCAGGCGAATCCAGCTCGGGCAACTGCTCGAGCCAGGCTGCGCCATCGAACGCGGCGCGCAGCGCCAGCATCGACGGAAGCTTGATGTCGGAGCCTGGTCCGCGGCCCCCCGCCTTCATCTGCTTGATCCATACGGCACCGTCCCGCGTGGCGCGGCACACCGCGCCGTGCCGCTGACCCAGCCACGCACCCGGCGTAGCCTCATGTGCGATGCCTGTATCTGCCACCGCACCGAACAGATACACCGGCTGGCCATGGATCTCGTCACGCACGCCGGGGAAGCCGTCGGCCGCATGAATGCGGTTGACGATCGTATCAGTGTCATCTGTGCTCCAATCGATGCGGCGTGCATCCTGTCGCATCAGCACGTGGGGACGGCCCTTGACCGACGGGCGAGCGTAGTCTTGCGCACGCGCACGGAACCGAGGATCTGCGAAATCGGCCAATGCCTGCCGAATGAGCTTCACCGCGCCGGGTATGACATCACGTCGATAGATGCTGCCTTTGCTGGCCCTGCGCATCGCAAACTGGTGCGTTCCCCACACATCGCCACCGTCCATTTCGGCGTTGGCTTGCAGCAGGGTAACGCCCCATTCGGATTGCTGGTGGGTAATCGCCCAATCCAACGCGGACGGCCCCCGATCGCCCTCGATTCCCGGATGGACGACCAGGCACGGCCAGGCGCGCCATACCGTGTCGGGAATGCGATGCTTTAGGAATGGGCAGATGATCAAGTCCGGATCGACCTGTTTGGCGCGAGCCAGCATCGTGTCCGGGTCCGGCGACAATTCAATGCAGACGCGATGCTCCAGTGTAACGAGTTCGCGATGAACACGCTGGACCATGCCGTTATAGGCTGAGGCAAACAGCAGAATATCCAAGCGCCCCCCAGATAGTGTTGCGATATCGAGCAATCAGAAAACGCGAATACAGCGTGCAGCGTAGCAATCCCACCTCGCGCGACGACGGGGATGCCGAAAAAAGCAACTGGGATGCGAAGTGATGGGCGTTGAAACAGCGCTATGTGGCGCCTGAGCAAAGAAAATTCGCTTTCGGAACTATCGACCGGCAATGCTGGATGCCAGGAAAAATATGCCGGGCCGCTCCCGACCGAACTGCCTCAGCATTAGAGGCACAGGCTGCGGGATAGGTACACCATGCCGGCTACCGTGATGTCGCGGTAAATTAGTCAGTATTGTCTGATGAGTTAGCAATCCAAAACACACTAATCCATTTTGTACTATACCAATAAAAACGGTGTGCGTGACTTCATTGGTTCATATATTTCGCCCGAATCGTTATATAAGCAACGATTGTTTCTTTATTGATCTTTACTTGGCGCTTCGCGCATGATACGTTTCGCGCCTCATACTTTCAATTGCATTACATGCAGTTCAACCAGCAAATGAGTTGACGTGCACGCCGGTGCCGAGGCAGCGCTATTGCTCCGCGTCTAACATTTAATCGAAGACCATCGGTCTTTTTTAAAGGTTATCCGATTCGTCGGAGGGCTGCTGTTATCCACTTAAAATGGTGACCATCATGAAAATGGAATTAAATAAATGTCTTCGTCGGTTGATTAAGCCGAGCCGAGCTTGCTCCAGCGCAATGGCGATTGCTGTGGCGCTGTCTATGACTGCGTGTGGTGGTGGGGGAGGCGAGTCTGGTGTCGGCGACGCCATAGGTGGCGGTCAGCCCGATACGCGGACCGCGACCGCCCTTCATGCTTCGGTGCTGTCCAAGAAGCCGGTTTCGGTGCCGTCCGAAAGGTCGCTTTCGATGCCCGTCGCGGCGTATCATCAAATGCAGCACGGTGATGAAACATTAGATTTAGCGGCAACCGCCGGCATGGTCCCTATCGAGGGCGCACCCGACGATGCCCAGATCGTCTATGTAGCCTATACCCAACGCGATGTGGAGCCCTCGTCCCGCCCCATCACATTCTTTTTCGGTGACAGCGTTCGAGATGATCCGCTGCGTTCCACCGGCTATCTGTTGCTGGCATCGGTCGGTCCTATCGTCGGAGAGCTTTCGGGCCAAGGAAACTGGGATCGATATGACAACCTCTCTACGTTGCTTGACGTGTCCGATCTGGTTTTTGTCCATCCTACCCAATCGGGCTGTCATGGCGATTTTTGGGGCAACCTTCAGGCGGGGAGGGCGGCCATGCATTTCATCGATACCTATCTGGATACGAATCAGAGGCGTGGCTCGCCCGTGTACCTGGTCACTCACGGTGCACGCGTGGCCGATCATGCGATCGATTTATTGAAGACAAGGCCTCACGGGTTCGCCGGCATGGCGTTTATCTCGCCGACCTTGGGGTCGGATGGGCGTGCCGAACATCGGGAGCCGCCTGTGGAGATATCCTGGGAATTAGGCGTGCAATGGCTTATACACCTGGATGACGATCTTGGTTTTGACGTCGCGCGTCATTTGCCTGCCGAGTTCGATCGTCTGACGCGGTCGCCGTACAGCGGCGCTGACGATGTCCGGCGGTGCGCCAATGAGCCGTTTTGGGTTCAGCGCAGTGAGGCATCGCCATGGTCGGCTAATCGACTGGTCGAAGCGGTGCCGGCAGGCGACGCGCCTCGTCTGTTCATCGCATACGGTTCGGACGTCCAGAAGCAGGCGTTTTCGTCTGAACTCAGTCGCCTGAATGCGCCTCCCGCGCTTGCCAATCGGATCAAGGTGGAAAGCTATCGCGGTTTTCCGGAGGGCGATTCACGGCGCGACTTGTTTTACCTGGACGACGTATCGCGGATGCGACTCCGGATAGGCCTCCGGTGGCTTTATGCGTCGCGCGACGATGCGGCCGTTGACGGTTTGTCACACAACGAGAAGCCAAGTCGGATGACCGAACGATCCGGTGCATGGCTGCAAGAGCGCGATGGCGGCCTGGAGCTGGGCATGATGGAGGACACAACGCGCGACCCTCTGGCGGACAGCGTGTCCGAACAGTACGAGGAGAGCGGGATATCGACGCCGAGCCAGTTGAACCGCGATTGGATCGATCAGCTAAGCAGTCCGTTTGCGGAAGATCTGTCAGAGGACGAGTGCCTAGAACGAGCGTGCAAGTTGTCCTTTGCACTGCTGCAGGAAGCTGAAAATTGTCTGCAGATGGACGCGACGGGCCATCTTACAAGACGCCATTCGATCGACAATGTTTTCGCGCAGGACGACGGCGCGTCCAATTTGCCGCGGGCCAGCGTATCGGAGTCGACGGCATCCAATCACGGCGATGCGCGCAGACGGGGCTCGAGGCTGACGCCGATCCGCGTCGTGCCAGAACTCGCCGCGCAGCGTTGGCATAACCTACCGACGCCGCCGGCCTCGCCCGAGAAATAACCGCCCAACGGTGCGCGTAGGCAGCGTGTGCGAGAACGCACACGCTGCCATACAGCGATGACCTGACGATACAATGTCATCTATTGGCCGGTACTCGAACGGCAGACCCAAGTGTTTCAGCGTGATGGCGATGCGGCGAACGGAAGGTGAATCCAGCACGCCGAGCGGTTACATCTGACGCGCCGGTTATCGGTTTTGTATCGCGCGATGATGGCAGCGGGCCACTCCAATTCGACACTTTGTTGTCGGCTGCCATTGGATTTCGCGGTCACGGCATGAGACAGGCAAGCAGGGCTGCGCTCGCCTGCTTGGTGAGGTGGTTGCGTTGAATAAAGTCCATTGTCTCCATCACGGCATCCTCCCGCTGGCCTTTGCCCAGCATGTTGATCACGCCGTCGCGCCGTGCCGCCTCCAGCACTTTCAGCGCATCGACGCCGTCCGTGCCACCGCCATCGAGCAAACGCAGCGCACGCTGCCAAATCTGCCACGACAGTGTGCCGTGCAGCCGGGGCGTGGTTTCGATCAGCTGGTGGACCGCTTGTATGCGCACCGGGGGTGACGCGCGCAACAGCGTGGACTCCAGCGTCGATAGCTCGTGGGCGTGCCGCGCCGTGGGCAGGGTGGCTAGCCCCAGCAGCAGTGGTTGCAGTGCGATCATCAACTGGTCGGAGGGCAGCCTCAACGCCAACTGCTGCATGTCTGCGTAGCGAAACGGGCGTTGTGCATCGGACAGTTCGCTCACGGCTGCGGCCAATGCGCCGACTGGCGCGCCTTGAAGCGAGGGTGGCAGGCGCCGTGTCCAGTCCTGCAATATTCCGTATTCCGTTGACACGTCGAGGGCCGCGCCGTGGTTGCCGTCTCGCAATGCGGACAGTTGCTTCGCTAACACGGCGATGAGTTCGGCCTGTTGTGTCTGGCCAAGCGAGGGCAGGCGGCCCAATAGCGCTTGATACCGCGCCGCGAATTGCGATGGCCACAATGGCAGGCACGACAGCGTCGAGGCAAGCGACGCCCACAGGCTCTGATGGCCGTTCCGATGTTGCTCGGCAATCGCCTGCGCGAAGTCGAATAATTCCACGCGCTGCTGCGGTGCGTATTGGACAATCGATATGATCATGGCTTGTTGGACGACATGGCCATGTCCAGGGATTCCGTCTGCCGCGCGGAACAGACGCTTGAAGGCCTCCGGCTGTTCGGCGGCCGGCAGCCGTGGCAGCCGGTACCAGAGTGCCACGATGGAGTCCAGGCGCAGGCTGGGCTCGAACTGGATATCTTGCGTTTGGTCGAGCAACTGTTGCAGCGACGCGAGATCCACGACCGTGTCGATTTGTTGGCAGCTGTGCCACGCCAGTCGTCGTTCGCGCAGTATCCGATAGGAGCGTTGGTTCAGCGCGGAAAGCTGCGCGATATCGTCGTATGACAGGTGCGACGCGATTTGCTGGATTACCTCCGGCGGCAGGTCGTCATAGGTGGTTCGGCTTGCTGGCGCGGGCAATGCAGTGCTACAAACGACGTGGTCGGTGCGCGCGGGCCGCGGGGGCGCGGCAGCGGCTTGGACGGAGTATCGGCCGTCGGTTGCATAAACGGCGGACTTGACGGCATTCAAAGCGTCGTTGATGTCGAGATCCATCGGCGGGTCAGTTGGTTGCGATCCACGTTGGGTGAAAGCAATGGGTCAGATTGTATGCCAACAATGTACGGGGACAGGACAGATTTTTTCTTATTGCGTATCAATCTAGCCATGTTACGGTCTACTGATTACATTCTCGGTGTGGGCTGCGCGTGTTCGTGCCCTGGCTTGTGTGCTTACGACCGCGTGTCGTCGCGCACGAACACGCGCAGGCGCTCATGTGTATCGCCTTGGCGTGCGCCTTGCCACACGCGCTTCCAGCCTTCGTAGCCTGCGTCCGGCATCAACATATCATCCTGCACGATCAGCCAGCGGCAGGCGCTCGATGCAGCCGCGTCGGGCGGCACCGGCCGATGCACGATGCCGGTCACGTATTCGAGCATCGGTGCTTGCGATTCGCCAAGGCCGACGCTGACCATGCAGTCGCCGCTGCGCCAGTCGGCATGAAGCGACGTGGCCAGTTGCTCGAATACCGGCGTATAGCTCTTTGCGCGGTCCAGCCACGGCAGCAGCAACGTGAAGACAAGCCCCCAGGCGAGCGTCACGCCGGCGCACCAGACAAATGGCGCTTGGGCGGGTCCGAGCCGTCGTGCATATCGGCACGCGGCGAACCAGGCGACGCACAACGCAATGGCTATCGCCACCGCTGGCGGCTGGAACGGAACCACGTAGTCCAGCGGTAGCCACTTTTGCAACCATCGGGCGGCGCCGTGTGCGGCGATCGGCCGCATCATCACCGCCCAAACGAACCAGGCCAACGCGCCGAACGCGGTAAATAGCACGAGGCTCAGCGTGCTCCATCCGCGTCGCAACGCGGCGGGCAATTGTGCCACGCCATCCGCGCCGAGCACGGCGAGTGGAGCCACGAACGGTAGCAGATACAGTACCCGTGCGGTCGCCGATAGACTCAGCAGTCCGATGCCGAACACGCAGAAAATCAGCGCAATGCTGGTCGCCGGTTCGGTGATCTTGCGCCAGCCGCCACGCGCGAGCGCGTACAGGGCCAGCGGACCGCTCGGAATCGCGCCGATCAGCAGCGCGCGCAGCACCACCGCATGATCGTTATCGGAGCCCAGCCGATCCACCGAGAAACCCAGAAAGCGGCCCACGTTGTTGTCCCAGAACCAAGCGACGAACAGCTCAGGCGAGCGATGGGCGAGCAGTGCTGGCCAGATGAGAAAAAACGGCATGCTTAGCCCCACCGCGGCCACGACCGCCGCGACGTAGCGGCGCGAGCGGCACGCGGGCGTGAGCGCCGGTAATACAGCCGCGGTCAGCGCTAGCACCCCGGGAATGAACAGTCCCTTGGTCATCTGCGCGATGCCAGTGCCGATGCCGAACCATGCCACGTCGGCGAACGCTGCGCCGTGATCGGCTTGCATGCGCAGCGCGATCCGGTACAAGCCGTACAGTGCGCAGACGGTCCCGGTCACCAGTGCGACGTCCGTGAATAAGTCGTGTGCGTGCTTGACCATGATTAGGGTGCCGCTGAACAGCGACAGTGTGATGAGCGTCGCTTGCCATGGATCGCGGCACTCAGGCGCGGCCGCGCCGCCGGTATGACCGTTGTCGCGCGCGCGCAGGCGGCTCCACGCCGCCAACACCAGCAGCGTGACGGCGCCGCACAGTACCGTCGTGAGCCGGGCGCCGTCATGCAGCGGCAGCCATCGCGACAGGCTCCCGGCTACCAGCGCCGCGACCCAGTAGTACAGCGGCGGCTTTTCCATGAACGGCTGCCCGGCGTTGAGGGGGACGATCCAGTCCTTGCCGTGCAGAAACGATTGAATCATGCCGAACGAATAGGTTTCGTCTTGCTTCCACGGCGCGTGGCCAAGTATGCCGGGCAGCAGGTACAGCAGGGCGGCGAGTACGATAAGCACAGTGCGGCGCAGCGCGAGGGCGCGCGCGGCCCATGGGCCGGTGGCCGACAGCGCATCCGGCGTTGGCGCGCCTGGAGGCGTGCCGGGAGCCGCCTGCTGCGGCGGGCGAATTGGCTTGGACTTCATACAGCGTTGTGAGATGGTACTGCCCGTTTCGACGGCCAGGTTGACCGGCGGGAGCGACGAGCATACAGCAAGTCGCCCTGTCGGTTTGTCGAATTGCGAATCGCACGCCTGGTCGTCGCGGCTTGGGCGTTCGGCACCAGGCATCGCCGGTCTTCGTGCTGCGGCACGGGGCAGGCTCGACTATAGTGTCGATCATGAGGATCACAATCATTCAACTCATCCAGGCACTGGCGGCGTTGCTGTTGTATTTTGCACCGTCGATCGTGGCTGACCGGCGCAAGCGGCCGGACACGTTGATGCTGGCTCTGTTCAATGTCTGCCTGGGGTGGACGGTTCTCGGATGGCTGCTTGCGCTGCACTGGGCGCTTGGGCCGGTCGCGCGTGCGCTCGATGCCGGCGAGTTGACGGTGCGGCGGCGCACTTTGACCATGCGCATGTTGTCGAACAGCTTGACGCAGCGCGCTCGGCGCACGGATGCGCGCGACGCGCAACGGGAAGCGGATATTAAGGCGGCGCGGGCACGGGCGCGACGCGGTGAATTCTAAAAAGCCGGCGCGCTGGCCGCATGGTGCGGTTTTACGTTGGCGATGTTCGGTTGGCGGTCAAGCGCTATGGACAGATGCGCGGACCGAGAGCTGGCTTCGGCACCGTCGCCGGCTGCCTGCTGCGTGGGCGGTTGCTGCGACGCGAGCCCCTGCAGGATGCGGCGCATCCACATGGCGTCGTGCACGCTGGTGCAGCGCTTGTGACGTTGGCTGCGGGGCTTAGTCCAGGCCGTCGAGCATTGCGCTGAGCATTTCGTCGAACGCCTGTTGGGCGTCTTCCAGCTCCTGCAGTGCCGCGTCAAAGGTAGTCAGCGCGAAGCCCGATGGGCGGCCGTCGCCCTCGGGCGGGAATTGTTTTTGCAGCGCGGCGAATGCACTTTGCACGCCAAGGGTCGCGGTCACCACGCGCTGCATGGCACGCGTTTCCGCGGCGCGGATCTGTTCTACCGACATGGTGTGCATCCTGAATGGTTGGGACAAAAGGGATACTATCAGGGCTTATGCGTCGTTTCGTCGTTCTATGCTGGATCTATTTGATGACGTTCCGAAACCGGACATAGACTGGTATCCGAATTGCCTCACGCCTGCCGTGGCGGCGCACTCGCTGCGCCAGCTCACGCACGAGGTCGCGTGGCGACAGGACTGGATCAACACGCCGCGCGGCCGCATTCCGCTGCCGCGGTTGACCGCTTGGCAGGGCGATCCCGACGCTGTCTATGTATATTCCGGCATTAGGAACGTGCCGGCACGATGGACGCCCACGGTGCTGGTGCTGCGTCGAATCGTGGAGCGTGTGGCCGCCACGCGATTCAATAGCGTATTGCTCAATCGCTACCGTCACGGCAAGGATGGCATGGGTTGGCACGCCGATGACGAAGCGTCGCTGGGCCAGCAGCCTATCATTGGATCACTCAGTCTCGGAGCGGCGCGCACCTTCGAGTTGCGTCATAACGCTACCGGAGCCGTGCATGCGCTCAGACTCACCAGCGGCAGCTTACTCGTGATGCGAGGCCGCACGCAGGCTGAATGGAAGCACCGCGTGCCGAAAACTGCCGCACTGGTTGCTGAACGGCTCAATTTGACCTTCCGTTGGGTTGAGCCTACGCAGCGCACGGCGGCCGGGCGAGCGTGAACGCGGCGCCGGCGCCCATAATACCTATTTCGGACTGCGTGGCGACGAGGACTGGGGCACTGGCCTGCATGCCATCTTTAAGTTGGAGAGCGGCTTCAACTTGAATAATGGGCAATATAGCGAAAGCGGTTCGATCTTCAATCGGCAAGCTTATGTTGGGCTACGGAATGATCAGTATGGCGCGTTGACCCTGGGACGCCAATACGACTCGGTGGTCGATTATTTGGCGCCGCTGTCCGCGGCGGGCTCCGGATATGGCAACAATCTCGCTGGCCATCCGTTCGACAACGACAACCTCGACAACACGTTCTCGATCAAGAATGCGGTCAAGTACACAAGCCCGAACTACTACGGCGTGTAGTTCGGCGGCCTGTATGGATTCAGCAACGCAGCCGGCCAGTTCTCGAATAACCGCACATGGTGCATATGCCGGGCCGACGCTTGTATCCAGGCCGCAGCGCTTCGCGGACTCAGCGCGCCCGGGCGCGCTACATGCTTCTGCGCAGTCCGCCCAGTCCTTTGGACTGCATTATGAATCGAAAGGAGAATGACAAGTGAATCGAGACACCGTGGATCAGGCGGCAGCCACCGTGCATTCGGGTGCGCGTCGAGCCTGGCTGCAAAAGACGTTGGCGTGCGTCGCGGCAGGTCTGGTCGGATCGCCGCTGCTGCGCGCTGCCGCGCAGGGCAATGACGCATTGCTCGATGCATTCATGACCGTGTCCCGCGCATTGACGGGCAAGGCGACGCTGCCTCGCGACGTAGGCGGGCGCCTGGCTGAAGCGCTACAGAAAAAAACGCCGGACCTGGCGCAGCGCGTGCAGCAGCTCGCCGGTGCGTTGGCCTCGGGTAAGCTGAACGATGCACAGACGGCGCTGGCGCTGCGCATCCTGCAGGCATGGTACGTCGGCGAGGTCGACGGTATGGTCGTCATCTACGAGCAGGCACTGATGTTCGCCGTCGTGTCCGACATGCTCGTAATTCGCACTTACTGTCCGAACAAACCCGGCTTCTGGGCAAGCAAACCGATCGAGAGGCAAAGCTGACCATGGCCGATACCCAACAAGCCGACGTCGTGGTGGTCGGATCTGGCGTCGCGGGTGCAATCGTTGCACACCAACTCGCGCTCGCCGGCAAGTCCGTGATCCTGCTCGAGGCAGGCCCGCGTATGCCGCGCTGGCAGATCGTTGAGCGGTTTCGCAACCAGCCGAACAAGATGAATTTCACGGCGCCGTATCCGTCCAGCCGATGGGCGCCGCACCCGGAATACGACGCGCCGAACAACTACCTGATCTTCAAGGGCGAGCATCAATTCAAATCCCAGTATATCCGCGCGGTGGGGGGGACGACCTGGCACTGGGCGGCATCGACGTGGCGCTTCCTGCCGAACGATTTCAAGTTGCACAGCGTCTATGGCGTCGCGCGTGACTGGCCGATCACCTATGACGATCTCGAACACTACTACTATCGCGCTGAACAGGTGCTAGGCGTTTCGGGGCCGAATCATGAGGATCTTGGCTCCCCGCGCAAGCAGCCGTATCCGATGGCGCCGCTGCCGTTGTCGTATAACGAACAGACGGTCAAGGACGCATTGAATCGGTACGATGCCGCGTTACATGTGGTGACCGAACCGGTGGCACGCAACAGCCGACCCTACGATGGTCGCCCAACGTGTTGCGGCAACAACAATTGCATGCCGATTTGCCCGATTGGCGCGATGTACAACGGCATCGTGCACGTCGAGAAGGCGCAGCGAGCAGGGGCGAAGCTGATCGACTGCGCGGTGGCGTATCGGCTGGATGTCGATGCGCAAAGGCGCATTGCCGCGGTGCGCTACAGGGATCCGCAAGGCGGCGAGCACCGCGTGCAGGCGAAATACTTCGTGCTGGCGGCCAACGGCATCGAGACGCCTAAGCTGATGCTGATGTCTACGAGCCAGGACTTTCCGCATGGTGTGGGCAATAGCTCAGACATGGTGGGGCGCAACCTGATGGACCACCCCGGCACCGGTGTGTCGTTCTACGCGAGCGAGGAACTGTGGCCGGGACGTGGGCCACAAGAGATGACGTCGCTAATCGGTTTTCGTGATGGGGCGTTCCGCGCCCGCCAGGCAGCCAAGAAGATTCACCTGTCGAATTTGTCGCGAATCGACCAGGAAACGACGCGTATTTTTGCTCAAAACAAGTTGCTCAAGCCCGAAGAACTGGATGCGCAGATCCGCGATCGATCGGCGCGCTACGTGCAGTTTGACTGCTTCCATGAGATCTTGCCGCAGCCGGCCAATCGCATCGTGCCTAGCACGACCCAGACCGACGCGCTGGGCATACCACGCCCGGAGATCACTTATAAGATCGATGACTACGTGATACGCGGCGCCGCGCATACGAGGCAGGTCTACGCGAGCCTTGCCAAGGTGCTGGGTGGCACTGACGTAGTGTTTCGGGACGACTTTGCGCCGAACAACCATATCACCGGCTCGACCGTGATGGGCAGCGACCCCCGCGACTCTGTCGTCGATAAGGACTGCCGCACGTTTGATCACCCGAACCTGTTCATTGCAGGCAGCAGCACGATGCCAACGGTGGGTACCGTAAATGTGACGCTGACGATCGCGGCGCTGGCGCTGCGTATCGCAGACCAACTCAAGACGGAGGTTTGACGTGCCAACACGTGTGCATTCGATGTTGCTGGCGGTGCTGCTTGGCCTGGCCGGCGTTGTCTGGGCTCAATCGGCTGCCCCGGATGCTGCGTTGGTGAAGCAGGGCGAATATCTGGCGGTAGCGGGTGATTGCATGGCATGCCATACCGCACCCCAGGGCAAGCCGTTCGCCGGCGGCTTGCCGCTTAAGATGCCGTTGCTTGGCACGATCTACTCAACCAATATCACACCGGATAAGGAGACGGGCATTGGCGCATGGTCGCTGCAAGATTTTGAGCGCGCGGTGCGTCACGGCGTGTCCAAGGACGGGCACAATCTCTATCCGGCGATGCCGTATGTATCGTATGCCAAACTCACCGATGCGGACATTGGCGCGCTTTACGCTTATTTCCAGCATGGGGTCGAGCCGGTCCGACAGCCGCAGCGCGCCGCCGATATCCGTTGGCCGCTGAACATGCGTTGGCCGCTGAAGATCTGGAATGCGATCTTCCTAAAAAACGGTCCGTACCAGCCCAAGGCTGGCCGGGATGCACAATGGAATCGCGGTGCCTATCTGGTGCAAGGATTAGCCCATTGCGGCACATGCCATACGCCGCGTGGCTTTGCGTTGCAGGAACTGGCGCTGGACGAGACCGGCCAGCGTTTTCTGGGCGGCGCAGTGCTCGCCGGTTGGCAGGGTTATAACATTACCTCTGATCCTGACAGTGGCATCGGCAGGTGGTCGACGCAGCAGATCGTGCAGTACTTGCGCACCGGCAGCGTACCCGGGCTCGCGCAGGCTGCCGGACCCATGGCCGAGGCGGTGCAGCACAGCTTCTCGCATATGACCGACGCGGACCTGACTGCAATCGCGACGTACCTGCACACGGTGCCGGCCGTGCGCGGTGATGCGCGGCGGGCCCGCCACGGATGGGGCAGTCCTGCGCGTGACGTGACCGCACTGCGCGGCGTTGCGCCCGATGCCGTGCGCGATCCCGCGCGCCTCTATCTTGGCAATTGCGCGACGTGTCATCACGCAAGCGGGCAGGGCACGCCGGATGGCTACTATCCGCCACTGCTGCATAACTCGACCGTGGGCGCGACGAATCCGACCAATCTGATCCAGGTAATCTTGCATGGCGTGCAACGCAACGCGGCCGGCAACGAGGTGAGCATGCCGGGATTTGCACAAGACCTGACGAATGCGCAGATCGCTGCGTTGGTGAACTACGTCACGCGACAGTTTGGCAATCCGGCCGTATCGGTCACCGAATGCGACGTCGCGAAGCTGCGCTAGCGGGTCGCATAGAACACCGCGATCACGAAAAACACGGCGAGCGTCTTGATGACGGTGACCGCGAAGATGTCGCGGTAAGATTCGCGGTGAGTCAGCCCGGTGATGGTTAGCAGCGTGATCACCGCGCCGTTGTGCGGCAGCGTGTCCATGCCGCCGCTGGCCATCGACACGACCCGGTGCAGCACGTCTAGCGGAATCTGGGCAGCCTGTGCGGCCTCCACGAACGTGTCGGACATCGCCGCCAGCGCGATGCTCATGCCGCCGGAGGCCGTGCCGGTGATGCCGGCGAGCGAGGACACCGAGATTGCGGCGTTGATCAGTGGATCAGGAATGCGTCCGAGCATGTCACTGACGACCACGAAACCGGGGAGGATTGCAATCACGGCGCCAAACCCGTATTCCGATGCGGTATTGAGCGAAGCCAACAACGCGCCGCTGACCGCGGCCTTGCTGCCGGCGATGAATCGCCGTGACACGCGCCCGAACGCGGTGGTGACGACCAGCAAGATGCCGAGCAGTATCGCCCCCTCGACGGCCCAGACCGCGACCACGCTCTTGAGCGGTGTATTCAGTGGTGCGGCGATGCCCGGGAAGACCTCGGCGCTGACGGTGTGCTCGGCGCCGTACCATTGTGGAAGCAGTTCGGTTAGCGCGAAGTTGGCCACCCCCACGAGCACCAGCGGCGCGATGGCCAGCGCCGGGTGGGGCAGATTCGCCAACTCGACGTGCTCCGGTTCGTTGACCAGCGACGTGCCGTAGCCTTCGCCACGTTTAAGGGCGGCGCGCCGGCGCCATTCGAGATAGGCCAGCCCCACGACCAGGATGAACGCTGCGCCAACCATACTCAGCGCCGGCGCAGCCCAGGCGGTGGTTTTGAAGAAGGTGGTCGGGATGATGTTTGGGAGCTGCGGCGTACCGGGCAATGCATCCATCGTAAACGAAAACGCGCCTAGCGCGATCGCGCCGGGTATCAGCCGCTTTGGGATGTTGCTTTGCCGGTATAGCTCGGCGGCGAATGGATACACGGCGAACACCACCACGAACAGCGACACGCCGCCGTAGGTGAGCAGCGCGCAGACGGCGACGATGACGGCGTTGGCACGCGAGCGGCCGATATACTGGATAGCTACGGCTACGATCGACTCGGAGAAGCCAGATAGCTCGATGACTTTGCCGAACACGGCACCGAGCAGGAACACGGGGAAGTAGAGTTTGATGAAGCCGACCAGTTTCTCCATGAAGATGCCGGAGAATACCGGGGCGACGGCGCTCGGATCGGTGAGCAGTACCGCGCCCAAAGCGGCCACGGGGGCGAACAGGATCACGCTGTAGCCGCGGTAGGCGGCAAACATCAGAAACGTTAATGCGGCGATTACGATCAAAAACGACATATCGACTCCAATCGGCACCATGCAGCGCAGTCGCCTGCAATGGTGTGTACCGATGTCCTGGCTAATTGAGCGGGATGCAGCCACGCCAGATGATGCCGGGTAACAGGATGCACCGGGCACGGCAAGACGGATGCGATACGGGTTTCGTCGGGCGCCGCTCTTCTTGCACGCGCGCTGCTAGAACAGATGAACATCGATATCGATTACGCCTTGCTCCGGCGGTAATCGTCACAGGCATTGACGCACCAGATCGTCGCGGACGATTTGCTCGGGCAGGCAGCCTCTCTCGTAGCCGGAAAAGGACAGTCGGCAAACTTTATCCAGATTAGATGACGATGCAACCATTCGGGTCAGCCAGATTTTTCTGGTCGCGGAACACTGTGAGCGACGATAGGCTGCCGCCAATCTGGTCACGGGTAAAAGGCACGAAGTTTTTCCCGAGCAGATTTTGCGTTGTCAAGGGCGACTGTTTGAACAGTCGATGATGGGGGCACAGAACACTGCGTAAGGTTGGCCCGCCATTCCAGGTTGCGGTGACGGTCGGCAGTTTCGGTCGCCTCGGCACAGCGCTTGGGCGGGCAGCGTTGCCTACCTTGATCGGGCAAGATCGGTATCGGCCGGCGGAAGCCGTGCCGATTGCTGGTAAAGTTTCGAGTCTTTGTTTGACGAAGTAGCGAGGTGGATGTGGCAGTTTTGCAGATTTCCCGGCATAGGCGGCCAATCGTGGCCGCAACGATCGCCGTTGCGGCATTGGCATGGCTTGGCGCGTGCGCGCCGGTCGCCGGCCCGAGTGACGCGGGTCCCACCGACGCGGCGTCGCTGAGGGCCGGGTTTAGGCACGGCGGGCAGCCATCCTCCGCTGCCTCAGCGACGGCGCCGACTCTCGCGGCGGCATCCGGCACCGAAGCCGCGTCGTCGAATGCCGCAAAAGGACAGCATGGCCTGGCACGGGATATTGTGGTAGGTGGCGATTTGGGCTATCACGTCACGTTGAAAATGACTCCCCCGGCGCAGGTGTGCGATGCCGATGCGTTCGTCGATGGTGTGAGAACAGGGTATATCACCACGTGGAACGGCCTGGTTGCCGCCTCTGGCGGCGCGCCCGGCAACGGCGCAATGCACCGGCCGGTGTTCGATCCGGCGCCCGTCGCGCCGTCCGAGGAGCGTTACCGATTACAGTGGAAAGGCGGCCCTGAGCCGGCCAATGCATGTGCGGCGTACGGCTACCAGATTGGCAAGGTCATGGGCACCCGCCAAGCGTATATCGACGCGCGTGGCGCTTCCTGATCGCGGCGCGCGCGGCGATTGCCTAGCGTGCATAAGACTAGCGTCGCAGGGGCTGCTTTAGCGCGCCGCCGCTGAACTCTCATCGTCAACGATGGCCAACGATGCGGTTCCAGCCGTGCCGGATCGACGCCTTCAGCCGGTGCCATCCGTCGCTCGCAAGGGCAACCCGTGATGCACCGCGCGTGGCGCCTGCGTTGCCGGCCTGTGCGGATGGGCGATTCAATGGCCGGCGACAGTGGCCCGCCAGCGGGTCGGTGAGCCCCAGTTCATCGGTCAAAGAGCGGGCGACGTTGTGGTCGTCGTCCTTGTCCGGATCGTGTGGCGGCGTGGGTTCGGCACAGGAGGCATCCGGGCGCGCGGTGCGGCCTGTGCGTACATCATCATTTTGTGGTGGGGTGATGTGGCTATCGACGCACCGTGCGCCGGCGGACAGCAACGTGTCTCGCGCCACCGGCACCTGCAGGTGCGCGTAGACGTCGACACTGACTAGCGCTGATCCGTCACGCGATGCTTGCCGATACCGGGCAGCCTGGGATGGAAAGCGTCGGTGGCGAAACACAGCAGCAAGCCAGTGCTCGATCGACTCCCACGAGAGATGGCCTGGCAACTCTTTAGCGCCTGCCGGTGTCTCGGCATCATGCGCCATCGGCGCCGACAGTTTGGTGCCGAGAGGCGATGGCGTATCGTGCGCAGTGTGCGCGGCAGCGGTCCCATTGCGTGGCGCAGTGGGGGCCGGCTCGGCGTGCGTCGCCATTTCGGCCTGCTCCTGATTCTCGCTGAGGGGGCGCGCGCTGCGGCTCGCGTCATGGATTTTGATGTCCGGATGGGGGAAGCCGGCTTCGGCTAATGCGTGTTCGGCCCGCATGGCATCGTTGCGGTTGTCGAACACGCCGATCAATGTGTATTTCATTTCACTACTCCATTGGGCGGATGTTCGCTTACGCAAGGAGGGCGCAATTTTTAGGCCCAGGAAACGCTATTGCGCATAATGAAATATTGAGTTGTTTTACCGGCAATTTGTTGATGCATCGTGCAATCCTACGCTCCGCAGCGAGCCGTCGATCATCGACTGCGGTCAATCGAATGGCGTGCTGAATGGAAGATCTGAATGGTGCTCGCGGCACGTGCCGCTGTTGTAGCGGCCGTCTGCGCCGCTCCCACCGGCGCGCAGTCGGGCGCGGATGCGCGGCCCCGTCGGCGATTCCATGTATCGCTGAATTCCCAGTGCGGCTCGACCCGCACGGCATCATGAGTCCGCGCAAGGTGCTGCCGGGATAGGGCAATCCGGGGCGGGGCGACACCGTCACGCTTTCAGCGCATCGCCCGCATCGGACACGTCGGTGTCGCCATGTCGCACGCGGCCTGGCGAGATTGCGCTGCCCGGTGGCACGCTGTGCGTGAGCCACACGTTGCCGCCAATCACTGAGCCGCGACCGATCGTGATGCGACCCAGAATCGTGGCCCCCGCGTAGATCACCACATCATCCTCGACGATGGGATGCCGTGCATTGCCCTTGACTAGCGCCCCATCGCCGCAGGCCTCGAAGCGCTTTGCGCCGAGCGTGACCGCCTGGTACAGCCGCACGCGATCACCAATGATCGCCGTCTCGCCGATCACCACGCCGGTGCCATGGTCAATGAAGAAGCTGCTGCCGATTTGCGCGCCAGGATGGATGTCGATGCCAGTCGCTGAATGGCCGATCTCCGAGATGAAGCGCGGTAGCAGCGGCACGCCGGCGTGGTACAGCGTATGGGCGAGCCGGTGGTTGATGATGGCTTCGACACCGGGGTAGGACAGCATCACTTCACTGGTGTTCTGGGCTGCCGGATCGCCAGTATAGGCGGCATGGATGTCGCTGACCAGCAGCGCGCGCGTGGCCGGCAGTGAAGCGGCGAAGTCCCGTGCGATCGTCTCGGCGAGCGTGCGCAACACGTCCTCGGGCAGGTCTTCCTTGTCCGGGGCAAAACGCAGTGCGCGACGCAACTGCTCGTATAGCACGCGCAGCGCCTCGTTCAGTGTGTTGCCGACGAAAAAATCAATGCTCTCGTCGGTCAGATCGGGCGTGCCGAAGTGCGTCGGGAACAGCACTGCGCGCAGGTTCGTGAGCACTTGCGCCATTGCCGTGCGCGACGGCAACTCGCGCAGCCCTTTCGGGTGCCGGGTGCGGTGCTTGCCTTCACGCGACGCGCGAAGCTTGGCGACGACGCTATCAAGGTTCCAGTGCGGGTGCGTCGAGTCGTAGTGAGGTTTAATGTCGGCCATGTTGTTCGGGCGGTCAGGGCGCAGGGCCGGCCAGGCCGCTACACCGCCGGTCCGCAGCGATTGATTCAATCCCTCGCTCATTGTCGCGCATGTTCGATCGCGGCGTCTCGGGTGGGCAAGCGTAGGGTAGGCGGAAAAAACGGGTTGACCAGCCATTCCCCGTCGCTGCAGCGGGCGATCACGATATACGGCTGGTAGGTTCCATCCGGTTGCGCGCGGGCGAGCAGTTGGCAAGATAACCTCGATGGGAAAACGCACCGTTCATTGCGCATCGTTCATTGTCATGCCCCTTGTCGAGCGGCCATGCAGCACGTGCCGATGATCAGCACGGTGCGACCTCATCCTGCATGAGCGAGGCGAGCACGGTCAATTGAATGCATTTTCCGCTCACGAATTGATCGGGACGTTAGCGTGCTGGCAGGCGTCCCAGCGCCTGCTCGACGTCGTCACGGAATTGCACCAATGCAGCCCATTCCGTGTGGCTCGGCTGCAGCGCGCTCCACAACATGTCGATCAGTTGTTCGGCGGTCGCCTCGATATCCGTAGCCCGCTTGGTCAGCGTCGCATCCCACAACACGTGCTCCATCGGGCCGAAGATCATCGAGCGCAACAGGCGCAGTGGCACGTCACGCCGGATTTGCCCCAGTCGCTGGCCGTGGGCCAGCACATCCATCAGTGGCTTCGTATAGCGGCGTTGCAACTGCATGAATGTTTCGCTTAATTCGTGGTGCTTGGTGCGGCCCTCGGACAGCACCAGCGAACATAGCCCGGTGCCGTTGAGCAGCATTAACCGCAAGTGCGTGCGCACGATGAACGCGAATTGCTGCCGCACCGAGCCGTCGCGCGGCAGGCCGCGCTCGGTCGCTTCGATGATCTCGTCGTACCAATCGCTGATCACGCGTGCGCACAACTCACGCTTGCTAGAGAAGTAGCTGAACACTGTCGCCTCCGCAATCCCCACGCGCTGGGCGATCTCGGCGGTCGTCGCATGCTCGTAGCCGCGTTCGGAAAACACGTCGCGGCCTACGCTCAGGATCTGTCTGACGCGCTGCTGCGATTTGGCGCCTGCCGGCACCCGGCGTGTGGCGGTGTCCCGGGGCAACGGGGGCCTGCCAGAAGTGGGGGCCGTGGGCCCGGTGATCGGATCGTTCATGACAGTGGGGGAATCGATCATGATATGAGCGTCATTCAAAAAATCTTTGCGTCAAGCGCCGGAGTGGACAAGAATTACTTTATGTACTCGCTCAATGCTGGTTTTCCCGGTAGGTGAGTGTTACTCAATTCTATGCCAGGGTGCCGTCGACGGTGCACAGGCAGACGCTACTGTCGCGTCGTGTGCCGTTCGGAGGAAAAAATGCGTCACATTCCCGGATTGCAATTTCCGCTCGGCGAGGACATCGAGATGCTTCGCAAGAGCGTCGCCCATTTCGCCGCGAAGGAAATAGCGCCGCGCGCGGCCGACGTCGATCGCACCGACCAGTTCCCCATGGACTTGTGGAAAAAATTCGGCGACCTTGGCGTGCTCGGCATGACGGTGTCCGCCGAATATGGCGGCATCAACATGGGGTACCTCGCTCATATAGTGGCGATGGAGGAGATTTCGCGCGCGTGCGCCTCGATCGGGCTGTCGTATGGCGCGCACTCGAACTTATGCGTGAATCAAATCCACCGCAATGGTAATGAAGCGCAGAAGCGCAAGTACTTGCCCAAGCTGGTGTCCGGCGAGCACGTGGGCGCGCTGGCGATGAGCGAGCCGAATGCTGGCTCAGACGTGGTCAGCATGCGTCTGCGTGCCGACAAGAAGCGTGACCGATACGTACTCAACGGTACCAAGATGTGGATTACGAACGGACCGGACTGCGACACGCTGGTGGTGTACGGCAAGACGGACCTGGAGGCCGGCGCACGCGGGATGACGGCGTTCATCGTCGAAAAAGGCATGAAGGGCTTTTCGGTCGCGCAAAAGCTGGACAAGCTCGGCATGCGTGGCTCGCACACCGGGGAACTCGTGTTCGAGGACGTCGAGGTGCCGCACGAGAACGTACTGGGCCAGGTTGGTGGCGGCGTGAAGGTGCTGATGAGCGGGCTCGACTACGAGCGAGCGGTGCTCGCCGGCGGCCCGACCGGCATCATGCGCGCCTGCATGGACGCGGTCGTGCCGTATATCCACGATCGCAAGCAGTTCAGCCAATCGATCGGCGAGTTTCAACTGATTCAGGGCAAGGTCGCGGACATGTACACGACGTTGCAGGCTTGTCGCGCGTACCTGTACGCGATGGGTAGCCAGTTGGATAAGCTCGGGAGTGAGCACGTGCGCCAGATGCGCAAGGATTGCGCCGGCGTAATTTTGTACACGGCGGAGAAGGCGACATGGATGGCTGGCGAAGCGATCCAGATTCTGGGTGGCAACGGCTACCTCAACGCGTTTCCGGTTGGCCGTCTGTGGCGCGATGCGAAGCTGTATGAGATCGGCGCCGGCACCAGCGAGATCCGCCGGATACTGATCGGTCGGGAGCTATTTGCTGAGACGATGTGAGGGACGTCAACGATGCCCGTACTCGAAACCAAGCTGAATCCGCGTTCCGACGCATTCCGTGCGAACGAGGCGGCGCAGCAGGCCCGGGTCGCCGACCTGCGCGAGAAGATCGCCGCGCTCGCGCAGGGCGGCGGTCAAGCGGCCCGGGATAAGCACCTGGCCCGCGGCAAGCTGTTGCCGCGCGAGCGGATCGCGCAATTGCTCGATCCCGGCACGCCGTTCCTCGAGCTGTCGCAACTGGCCGCATACGGCATGTACGGTGGCGATGCGCCGGGCGCGGGCATCATCACCGGCATCGGCCGCATTGCCGCGCAGGAGTGCGTGATCGTGTGTAACGACCCGACGGTCAAGGGTGGCACCTACTACCCGATGACCGTGAAGAAGCACGTGCGCGCGCAGGAGATCGCGCAGGAAAACCGGTTGCCGTGTCTTTACCTGGTCGACTCAGGCGGGGCCAACCTGCCGAACCAAGACGAGGTATTTCCGGATCGGGATCATTTCGGTCGCATCTTCTACAACCAGGCGAACCTGTCCGCGCAAGGCATCGCGCAGATTGCCGTGGTGATGGGTTCGTGTACCGCCGGCGGTGCCTATGTTCCCGCTATGAGCGACGAGTCGATCATCGTCAAGGACCAGGGCACGATTTTCCTCGGCGGCCCGCCGCTGGTGAAGGCCGCGACCGGCGAGGTCGTCACGGCCGAGGACCTGGGCGGCGGTGACGTGCACACCCGGCTGTCCGGTGTCGCCGATCATCTTGCACAAAATGATGCGCATGCGCTCGCGATTGCACGTCGCATCGTGGGCAACTTGAACCGGGTCAAGCCGCAGTCGCTTGCACTGCGTGAGCCGAAGCCGCCGCGCTACGACGCGCGGGAGTTGTACGGTGTAATCCCGACCGACACACGCAAGCCGTTCGACGTGCACGAGGTGATCGCGCGCCTTGTGGATGATTCGGTGTTCGACGAGTTCAAGGCGCGCTACGGCAC
The DNA here is from genome assembly GCF_021733735.1 of Mycetohabitans sp. B2. Classification (NCBI taxonomy): domain Bacteria; kingdom Pseudomonadati; phylum Pseudomonadota; class Betaproteobacteria; order Burkholderiales; family Burkholderiaceae; genus Mycetohabitans; species Mycetohabitans sp. B2. The sequence goes on along the minus strand of NZ_JAHKSP010000082.1, from coordinate 11,312 downwards.
GACACTGGTGACCGGATTCGCGCACCTGTGGGGACATCCTGTCGGCATCGTTGCCAACAACGGTATTTTGTTTTCTGAATCGGCGCTCAAGGGCGCGCACTTCATCGAGTTGTGCTGCCAGCGCAGAATTCCACTGATTTTCCTGCAGAACATCACCGGCTTCATGGTCGGACGCAAGTACGAGAATGAAGGGATTGCCCGTCACGGCGCGAAGATGGTCACTGCGGTCGCGACCGCGCAGATGCCCAAGTTTACGGTAATCATCGGCGGCTCGTTCGGCGCCGGTAACTACGGAATGTGTGGCCGCGCGTACTCGCCGCGGATGCTATGGATGTGGCCGAATGCGCGGATCTCCGTCATGGGCGGCGAACAGGCAGCCTGCGTGCTGGCCACGGTGCGTCGCGACGGTATCGAGGCGAAGGGCGGGACCTGGTCCGCCGAGGACGAAGAGGCTTTCAAAGTGCCAATCCGGGCGCAGTACGAGCATCAGGGCCACCCGTACTACGCGAGCGCCCGCCTATGGGATGATGGTGTCATCGATCCGGCACAGACCCGCGATGTGCTCGGCTTGAGCTTGTCGGCCGCGATGAATGCGCCGATCGGCGAGGCGCGCTTCGGCGTGTTCCGCATGTAGGCGCTGGTGGCTCTCCTGTTCTGCGGATGCGAGGAGGCGAAGCGATGCAATACGACACCTTGACGCTCGATTGCGAGGATACGCTGGCGACCGTGACATTGAACCGGCCGCAGGTGCGCAATGCATTCAACGAGACGATGATCGCCGAGTTGACGTCGGTGTTCGGCATGCTGGGCCAACGCGGCGAAATCCGTGCGATCGTGCTTGCTGCCAATGGGGTGGCGTTCTGTGCGGGCGCCGACCTGAACTGGATGCGCAAGATGGCAGGCTACTCGGACGACGAGAACCGTGCTGACGCGTGCATGCTCGCGCGAATGCTAGCAACGATTTACCGCTGTCCTAAGCCCGTGGTGGCACGCGTCAACGGCGATGTCTACGCCGGCGGGATGGGATTGATATCGGCCTCGGACATCGTGGTCGCGCAGGAAAATGCACGTTTCTGCCTGTCCGAAGCGCGGCTCGGCCTGATCCCAGCGACGATTGCGCCCTATGTAATTCGCGTGATGGGCGAGCGTGCGGCCCGGCGCTATTTCACGACCGCCGAGCCGTTCGATGGCACGACCGCGTTGCGGCTCGGGCTGGTCAGCGAACTGGTGCCGCAAGTCGCGCTGGACGAGACGGTGCGCCGGCTGGCCGATGCGCTTGTGGCCAACGGCCCCGCTGCGGTCGCCGAATCCAAGCGACTGGTGCAGGACATCGCCGGCAGGCCATTGACCGACGAATGGATGGACGAGACCGCCGAGCGGATCGCACGGGTGCGGGCCTCGGCGGAGGGCCGTGAAGGGGTGGCGTCGTTTCTCGAGAAGCGCGCGCCGAGGTGGCGCATGTGAAGCGGGTCGCGCGTTGGCTTGGCTGTGGGCATTGTGGCGTGCCGCCGGCGCGGTTCAACGGGATAGGAGCCCATGTTCAAGAAGATACTGATCGCCAACCGCGGCGAAATTGCCTGCCGTGTGGCTGCGACGTGCCGTCGCCTGGGTATTCACAGCGTGGCGGTCTATTCGGATGCCGATGCGAAGGCCAAGCACGTCAGTGCTTGTGACGAGGCAGTCCATATCGGCGCAGCGCCAACGACCGAAAGCTATTTGCGCATCGAGCGGATCATCGATGCCGCTCAACGCACCGGCGCGCAGGCGGTCCACCCAGGCTATGGCTTTCTGTCGGAAAACGAAGCATTTGCGCAAGCTTGCGCGGCGGCCGGCATCGAATTTATTGGGCCGCCGGTCAGCGCGATCGCCGCGATGGGCTCGAAGGCGGCTGCCAAGGCGCTGATGCAGGCCGCTGCTGTGCCACTGGTGCCGGGCTATCACGGCGAAGATCAGGACCCGGCACGATTGCAGCGTGAAGCGGATGCAATCGGCTATCCGGTATTGCTCAAGGCCAGCGCGGGCGGTGGTGGCAAGGGAATGCGGGTTGTCGAGCGGCGCGAGGAATTTGCCGCCGCGCTGGCCTCGTGTCAACGTGAGGCGGCAAGCAGTTTCGGCGACGATCGCGTGCTGGTCGAAAAGTACCTGGTGCGCTCGCGCCATGTCGAAGTGCAGGTCTTCGCGGATAAGCATCACAACGCCGTGTACTTGTTTGATCGCGACTGCTCGGTGCAGCGGCGTCACCAGAAGGTGCTCGAAGAGGCGCCGGCGCCCGGCTTGTCGGACGACACACGCCGCGCCATGGGGGAGGTGGCGGTTGCCGCGGCCCGCGCGGTCGATTATGTCGGTGCCGGTACCGTCGAGTTCATCATGGCGCCGGGCGGCGAGTTCTATTTCATCGAGATGAACACGCGGCTGCAGGTCGAGCATCCCGTCACCGAGAGGGTAACGGGACTGGACCTGGTCGAGTGGCAACTGCGTGTCGCCGCCGGCGAAAAGCTGCCGTTGCAACAACATGCGCTGCACGTGAGTGGCCATGCGATCGAGGCGCGGATCTACGCGGAGAACCCGGCGCGCGGCTTCTTGCCGTCGACCGGTACCCTGCTGCACCTGCGGATGCCAGATGCCGTCGAGTTCAGTGTCGGTGCACAGGGCGGACCGGCATCGCGTGCACCGGTGCGCATCGACAGCGGGGTGCGGCAGGGCGATACGATCACGCCGTACTATGATCCGATGATCGCCAAGCTGATCGTGCACGGCGTGGACCGTGGTGACGCGTTGGCGCGGTTGTCACACGCGCTGCGCGAGATCGAGATCGTCGGTCCGCATACGAATATCGAATTCCTGCATCGAATCTCGACCAGCGAGCCGTTCACGCATGCCAAGCTCGACACGGGCCTGATCGAGCGCCATCATGCGGCCTTGTTTGCGCGCCGCGAAAAGCCGGTGGGCGAAGCACTCGCGCTGGCCACTGCCGCGTTGCTGGCGCGTGAGCGGGATACGTCGCCTTGGAGCGCACTGTCGCATTGGCGCTTGAATGGCCCCTATACGCAGGTTATCGAATGGCGCGATCTCGAGCGCGCAGGCGATGCAAGGCTCGCGGTGCGCTTCCAGTGCGATGCGAATGGCGCGGTGCTGGAGCTGAACGGCAAAGCGTTGCCGTTCGCATGGTGGGGCGGCGACGGCGCGCATGAATTGAATATGGTCCTCGGCGTGCGGCGCATCACCGGACGCGTATTCATCGACCGCGATACCTTCCATGTTTTCTTGCGCGGCGACGCGTTTGCGTTCGAATGGCAAAATTTACTGGCCCACACGGCGCACGCCGAGCACGGCGAAGGGCGGCTGACCGCGCCGATGCCTGGCAAGGTGATCGCGGTGTTGGTCGAACCCGGTGCACTGGTCAACAAAGGCACGCCACTGATCATGATGGAGGCGATGAAGATGGAACACACGATCGAGGCGCCGGCGGCCGGCAAGGTCGAGCAGATCTTGTACGCGGTCGGTGACCAGGTGGACGACGGCGCACAGCTATTGACGCTGGAGGTGACTTCATGACGGAGGACAGGAGCGACCCGGCGGCTGAGCCCCGCAGCAACGTGCCCGGGTTGCCCGGCTGGGTGAAGATTGTCGAGGTGGGGCCCCGCGATGGCCTGCAAGCGGAAAAAGTGCAGGTGCCGACCGACGTTAAGGTGGGATTGCTCGACCGGCTGAGCGCGGCCGGCTTCGCAAACATCGAGGCGGCGTCATTCGTGTCACCGAAATGGGTGCCCCAAATGGCCGACGGCGCCGACGTGATGGCCCGCATCCAACGGCGGGCAGGCACGTTGTATTCGGCGTTGACCCCCAACATGCAAGGTCTCGAAGCGGCGCTGGCCGCGCGCGTGGACGAGGTGGTGATTTTTGGTGCGGCAAGCGAAGCGTTTTCGCAACGCAATATCAATTGCTCGATTGCTGAATCTCTCGCGCGTTTCGCCCCTGTCGCGAAGGCCGCCAAAGAGGCCGGACTGCGGTTGCGCGGCAGCATCTCGTGCTCGCTTGGCTGCCCGTACCAAGGGGACGTCGCGGTCGATGCCGTGGTCGATGTGGTGACCCGGATGCGCGATCTCGGATGCGATGAGATCGACATTGCTGACACCATCGGCGTAGGTACCGCGAACCGTGTGCTGGAGGTGGCCGAAGCCGTGTCATCTGTCTTTCCGCTCGAATGTATCGCCGGGCACTTCCACGATACCTATGGACAAGCACTAACGAACATCTATGCGGGGCTGCAGGCCGGTATCACCATTTTTCATTCATCGGTCGCGGGCCTCGGCGGCTGCCCCTACGCGAAAGGCGCGACGGGCAACGTGGCCACGGAAGACGTGTTGTACCTGCTCCACGGACTTGGGATCGAGACAGGTGTCGATCTAAACGCAGTGGTCGCGGCGGGCGACTTCATCAGCCGCGCGATTGACAAGCCCAACGGCGCACGCGCCGGCAGGGCGCTGCTCGCCAACGCAGTGTAGATCAGCTTCAGGGCGGCGTAGACGACGCAGTCCGCCTCCGCGCGCCGGGGAACGCGCGGGCTCACGCCAGCACCCGACGCATCGCGACACCCAACGCCGCCCACACGGAAACGCTGGGTAGGTTCACCGCACCGAATTCGGTTCAGGGTTCAGTGTAGCACTTACGATTGCGTTCTACATTGACGTAGTGCGCTAGATGCCGCTGCCGGCTGGCTTGACCAAGCGGTGGCGCCTCGCAGACTGACGACTACGAATAGCGAAGACTTTGGCTGGAAACGTTTGCTGAATGCGTCCACGCATCGACCAGATGCAGGCCACCAAACGGGCAGCGGAGCATGGCCGATTCGGAATCCGTACAAGATATCGTCGCGAGCGTTTCACCAGACCGGCTTCGATTCGCGGCCGGGCCGGCTGCATCGCTTACAATTGGGGCATAAGCGAAAAGTGCCCGTCGCAGCGCTGCGACGGGCCGTGACTTTCTCTCCCGCACACAAGCGATGACCGAGGACGCGACACACATTACGATGACAACCCTGCTGCGCCCCGGCGGACGCTGGCCCGATGACGTGATGCTGTGGCACGTGCGGGTCCCGCTCGCTCCCACTGCGTGGAACCGGCTACAGGCGTGGTTATCCGACGATGAACAGCAGCAGGCATTGCGCTATCGACGTGACGAGGATCGGCTGCGCTTTGCTGCGACGCGTGCCGTGCTGCGAACGTTGCTCGCTAGGCATACCGGTGGCGTGCCGCTGTCGCTGCGCTTTTCGTCGGGGCCGTTCGGGCGGCCGGAACTTGACGGCTACGGCGACACGTTGTCGTTCAACGTCACGCATGCAGGCCAGCATGCGTTCATTGCGCTATCGGACAGGCGCTGCGTGGGTGTGGACATCGAGTGTATCGAGCGTGTGCTCGACTGGCAGGCATTGCTCGGCACGGTATGCACGGACGCCGAGCAGCGTGCGCTGCGCATGAGCGGCCACGTGCACGGCGCTCACGGGTTTTTCCGCTGCTGGACGGCCAAGGAGGCCGTGCTCAAGGCGCTAGGCGTCGGTATTGGGTATGGTTTGCAGCAGGTGTCGGTGGATCCATTTGCCCAAGGCGTGCAGCGCGTTGATGCACCGGCGAGAGGTGCATGGGGGGATATCACGGCGCTGCAACTGCACTGGATCGACGATGTTGCCGGCTATGCCGGCTGTATCGCGTTCGGGCCACCCGGCAGCGTTAGCGCACATCCGCGCCAAGCCCCCACTTCTGGCTGAGGCCGCGATACCCGTCGTCATCGAGCATCGCGTCGAGCACGGCGTTGATTGCCTCCGCAGCTTCGGGTCGTCCCCGCACACCGCAAACTCCATTCTTGTCGGGTACAGCAGCGCACCGACGATCTTACCGTTGAGTTGCGCGTATTTAAGGTCGGATGAACCGGCCGTTATGGGTCGGCAGCGCCGCGCCGGCATGGGAATGGTTGTTGCGCACCATTGTTTTCCCGCTGCTCGACTTTCCGGAGCGTGTTGCCATGACCCAGCGACGCATCATCGATGTTTTCCGTTACGATCCCGACCGGGACGAGCGCCCCCGCATGCAACGCTACGAGATCGAGCCGCAGCCCGAGGACCGGATGCTGCTCGACGTGCTGGGACGGCTCAAGGCGCTCGATGAGACGCTCGCCTACCGTCGCTCGTGCCGCGAGGGGATCTGTGGCTCGGATGCGATGAACATCAATGGCGTGAACGGATTGGCCTGCCTGACGAACATGCAATCGCTACCGGTGCACATTCAACTCAGGCCATTGCCCGGTCTGCCAGTGGTGCGTGACCTAATCGTGGACATGACCAGCTTTTTCAACCAGTACCACTCGGTTAAGCCATATCTGATCAACGAGACGCCGCCGCCGGAGCGCGAGCGGTTGCAGACGCCGCAGGAGCGTGATCAACTCGACGGATTGTATGAATGCATCCTTTGTGCGTGCTGCTCGAGCGCTTGCCCGTCGTACTGGTGGAATCCGGACAAATTCGTTGGCCCGGCTGGCCTCTTGCAGGCGTACCGGTTCATCGTGGACTCGCGCGACGAGGCCACTGGCGAGCGCCTAGACAATTTAGAGGATCCGTATCGACTGTTCCGCTGCCGGACGATCATGAACTGTGCGGATGTCTGTCCGAAGGGCTTGAATCCCGCGGCCGCTATAGGGCATATTCGCTCCATGCTGGCGCGCCGTGCGCTCTAGCGAGCCCATGCCTATGCTATCGCGGCAGCGAACGAATGTCCCCGGTCGGATCCTCACCGGTGCGTGTCGCGCTGTCTTGCAGGCCCGTTGGGGCAGCGACGCCGGCCACCTCGAGAGGGCGAGTGCCGTTGCCGGTTGCGCGGATGCGCGCAATCAACGGCAGATGATCAGACGCGACGCGCGCAAGCGCACTACGATGCACTTGGACATCGATCAGCCATTCCCCGGGATGGACCCAGATGCGATCCAGCGAGAGGATTGGCCAGCGTGCCGGAAACGTGCGTGGCGCCGGCGCCCGACGAAAATGCCCGACCAGCGCGCGCAATGCACGGCCGTGCACGAACCATTCGTTGATGTCGCCCAGCAGGATCACCGGCAGTGCGCTGCTGTCGAATGCGGCAAGCAGCGTGCGCACCTGTGCGCTGCGCTCGATCGCCGACAGCCCCAGGTGCGTTGCCACTACGCGCAGTACGCCGTCCGCATATTCGATGTCCGCATCGAGCGCGCCGCGCGGTTCACGCCGCGTGAACGACAAGTCCAGCGTGCGTGCCGCGCGAATCGGCAGCCGTGACAGCACCGCATTGCCGTAGTCTCCACGCTCGGTCTGCAACGTTGGCCCGGCAACCGCCTCCATGCCGGTGGCATGCTGCAAATCGTCCAGCACGCCGGGCGCGTTGGAGGCGCCGTTCAGCGGGACCTCTTGAAGGGCGATGATATCGGCATCCAGTTCGGCAACAACGCCAGCGATGCGTTGCGTTGAGCGTTGCCGCCATCGACCACCAGCGCCATGGATGTTGTAGGTCGCAATACGCAGTTCTGAGTAGGCCATAGTGGTCAATGTTTTTTCAGCAACTTGTGCAATAGAATCGACAGCGCCACCAGCGCGGCGCCGATGCCTATGAGCAGCGCGAGTGAGCCTGCGTCGGGACGCCGGATCGATGCGATCAGTTGGTGTGCGAACGTCACGGTTAGCACCGCCCCCGGGGCCATGCCAAGCAGCGTGCCGAGCAGGAAGTCGCATATCCCGATATGGGACGCACCGGCCACCAGGTTGACGATTGAGAACGGCGCGACTGGCACCAGTCGTAGCACCAAGATGGTTAGCAAACCACGCTTGCCGAGGCGCTCGCTCAGGCGATTCGCGCGGGAGCCGGCGAGCCGGCGCACCGCGTCGCGACCCAGCCCGACGCCGACGTAGTAGGTGGCCGCCGCAGCCAGCATCGAGCCAACCAGCGCGTATACCGCGCCCGGCCATGTACCAAAAACCAGTCCAGTGGCGGCGATGAGCAGTGTGATGGGCACGGCCGCCAGTGAAGCGACGACGTAGCCCAGCAGCACGATCGCTGGCGCTAGCGGCAATGCGGCCAATCGTTCGCCCCAATGCACGACATTGGCCACGCTCAATACCTGACCGGCGGGGGTGAAGCGCCACAGCGCGGCCAGCGTGGCTAATGCGAGTGCGAGGGCCCCGAGGAGGAGCAGCCGGGCCGCCGAGCGCGCGCCCTGATCATCGTCGAGGAACTGCCGGACCAGCGCGTCCGCCTCTACTGGAACTTCTGGGTCCGCCCACGCGCTGACCGGCACCAACGCTTCGAGTTCGGGCGCGATGGTGGGATCCAGTGGCATGAGCGTGCGTGCGTGGTGCCGCAATGCGTCGATCGCACTGTTCAAGCGACCATGATGCTGCAGTGCGGCAGCCACCGCTTCGGGCGAGACATCCAGGTGTTCGGCCAGTAGCCGGTTTCGAATCGACGCGATCACCGCACGCACGCGGTCGCTGCCATTGGCGTCCAATACGACGTTACATTCTGTGTCGAGCACCATTGAGCGGTTGTTCAGGTTCGCGCTGCCGACGCAAAGCCGCTCGTTGTCGCTGATCATCAGCTTGCTGTGTACGTTCAGGCACCCCGTGCGCAGCCCGTCGATGTGCGGGCACCAGAGCCGGTAGTGTCCGTGGCGATCGGCCCGTGTGAGCGCGCGGTGTAGCCGCGCACGCAGCGCGCCCATCGTCGCTTCCTGCAGCCAGCCGCTGTGGTTGCGCGGCACGACCGCCGCGACGTCGGGCGCGTGTGGGTCCCCGAGCCGTCGGCTCAGCGCATCGCGCACGACAGCGGCGGTCAAGTACTGGTTCTCGATGTAGAGATTGTGCTGCGTGGCCTCGATGATGTCGACGGTGAGCGCACGGATGTGCTGCACGCCACGCTCGTTGCGGTAAGGTGGCGCGGTCAATGCAATGCCGAGCACGACGTTGTGCACGTCCACCGGCACGCTCGACGGCCATGGGTCGGTGCCGCCCAGGTTGCGGTCGGCGCGGATCGCCAGCGCCTTGCCGCACGCGCGGCGCCAGCGGCCTCGTGCCAATTGGCCGATTGCGCGCGCGGCTTCGCCATCGAAGACCGTGTGGACATCGTGGAACGGGTTGTACGGCGAGCCGTCGGGGTTGCGGCGCCAAGGATCGTTTGCAGCGTGAGCCGGTGTGTCCCAGCGCGCGCGGGTCAGGTCCAGCCCTCCGACGAACGCGAGCCGGTCATCGACAACTACGAACTTTTGGTGGTGCGAAGCGCCGCGTGGATGTGTATTATCCATCCGGAATAGGATCCGTCGATGCGAACGCCAGCCGGTTGAATAGACGGGCACCCATTCTCGTTCGAACGCGTAGATCATGGCGAAATCCCATGCCAACACGTAAATCCGCAGCCGCCGGTTGGCGCTGGCCACGGCTTGCAGGAAAGCGCCAAGCGGCTCCGGGAAGCCGTCTGCTGCGCCCTGCGGTACCAGCTTCATTCGACTGTTGATATCCCAGCCGACGATGAAAACGGTATGCTGCGCGCCGCGGATGGCTTCGCGCAACGCCGAGAAATACACGGCGGCGTCGATCAGCACGCTGAAGCGATCGGCGTGGCACAGTGAGTCGCAGTTGCGGCCGACTTCCAGCAGCCCATGGGTTGAGCGGGTGTGCAACGTTGCTCCTTTGAACGCGGGATATGACGCGGGTCGGCATCCCTGTCGACGCGTGCAGCAAGCCGCGTGCCGGTGAGTTGGGCGCGACGAACGGTTGGCTCGGCGCGTGGACGCCGACACGGCGCCGGCGCGGCGGTGCGACGCCCTTCGCTGGCGAGCGCGCCAGGTTATCTCGTTTCGCATGGCTGTCGCGCCACGGGCATTCGCGTCGTCAATCGGATTGAAGCTATCGACCATGCCGTATCGCTTGCCGCGCGAGTTCCGACGCAGGGCCGATTCATCAACCTTAGTGTAAGACCGTGTCTGGAAGTACGAGGCCAATCCCATTATGGCTGGGTCAGTAAGCGCGGCGGCTCCTTGATTGTTTCTGTGCCCGGCAGCGTTCGAGCAGGCGCGAATCGCTGGGATGGGCGATCGCCTTTTCCATCACCGTCGTATCGACGATCACCCGCTTCAGACTCGAGGTCTTGATGACGTGGGCCCGCTTTGCTGCTTCGATCGTCTCGACCAACAGTTCTTCAACGCCGGCTTCGTCCAGTCGCTTGCGCCAGCGCGTTAGGCTCGATGGGTCGAACGGCAGCCGGTTCTGCAAATACGTCTGGCCGATGAACACTTGCCAGTACGGGTTCTCCAGCCACTGCCAGACCGCGTCCTTATCCGACAGCCCGAAGGCGTGCTGCAAGTACAGCAGCCCCGCGATCAAACGCGGCGACGTTGCCGGCCGGTCCCGCTGCGATACGAAGTTCGCGCCCATCGCCGTGCTCAATCGGTCCCAGTCGATCAGTTCGGCCAATTGCACCAACGGATGCTTCAAGTCGATCTGCTCGCGCAGCGGTTGGCGGAATAAATCCCCCTCTGGCACCGGCGTCTTCGGATCCATTCAACCCTCGTCGAAATTTGCAGGAAACTCACGCCAATATGCCGACGAATCCACGTTTCAGCCCCTTCCAACATTGCTAGGCGAAGAAGCGCACCTTCATTCCGTATGGTGGCGCAAGGTAGCTGGCGATGGCGGGAAAGGGTGGCCGGATCGGGCCGAAACACGACAGAAACGCTGGGATGCGCGGCGGATTGCGACCCCCACGCATGCATCATTCACGTGCCCGTGTGGGCGGGTGGTGATACTCGGTTTGGTGTCATCCGGGATGCTGCTTTCACAAACACGGGCTTTACCTTGACAAGCGCTGCTATCTCGGCCTTTGCTGCCCGATAGCGGTGCAGCTGGCCAGTGACCATTGGCCACGCCGCAGCACTCAAGCGCAGCACGCGCTTGGCGTTGTCAGCACGTGAAGTATGGGCCTAAACCCTGAATTGCCCTGATGATTAGTGGCAGATCTGCTTCATCTCGGCTTCGGACAAGCCCGTCATACGCTTGACCGTCTCGCGCTCCAAGCCGTTTGCTAGCAACGTGCGCGCGATCTTCAGCGCAGCTTCCTTTTGCCCTTCTTCACGTCCTTCTTCACGCCCCAGCATCCGGCCACGCTCCAGGCCTTTTTGCTCGAGCTTCTGTGCAATCGTCATCAAAACCTCCTCGTGTTGCGGGGAACGGAGCGCCAATTCTCGGATAAATCGCTCCGGATCCGTCGTGTCGCCCCACTGCAGCATATAATGCATCAGCGACACCA
>NZ_JAHKSP010000081.1:0-3279 GCF_021733735.1 Mycetohabitans sp. B2 | reverse complement strand
GCAGCGACCACAGCACGTCCGAATAGTAGGCGCGTAGATCCTCTTCCACAAAGCTGCCCGACTCCAGACGCAACGTGTCCAGGTCGCACTGCGCCAACCACTGCGTGGGCAAATGCAGGCTTAAAAAGTCCCGTGCGGTTTCCGGATGCGTGAGGAACTGCTTGAAGAGCGCATCGTGCGGCGTCATCGTCGAGGAGCGTTTCATAGCGGACGTGGATTATGGGGACCGCTTACTTTACCATCGCGCGCGCGGGGCACACTCCCACGGTGGCCCTTTGTTGCGAGGACAGAAATGGACATTTCAAACCAATTTTCTGCACGCATTTTCTCTGTCTTTGCGCGCGTTGGATGAAGGGAAACGGCCAGCCGAGTCGGTCGCACCAGCGGCTTAACGATTTGTACGTCACCGTCACAACGCGCTCAAGCAGCAGTTCTCGATGTCACGCAACCCCAGGCTGAAGCGAAAGTACCACCGAACCGCGCAGCTCATGATCGACGCGCCGGGAAACGGTAACCGTGATAGAGCCTTTCGCGTCATGCAGTCGCGTCAGGGCATTGTGGCTGGAACAGTAAGCACGGCGGTTTCTTGATTGTTTCTTAAAATATCGCATTGGGTTAATTTTATGGTTAATTGTTGTTAGCTAATTGGCGCAGGTGTAATTTTATAAATTTGAATAACATAAATATCTTCGTATTTCTTGTCAGCTGCGACAGCTCAGTTACCGGCGACATGCTGTTTGAATGCTTTTCTGTTCTGATTTTGTCGGTTTTGAGGAAGGGAAAAAGCTTTGGCTGCTTGAAATTACGATCTATAGTGTTTTTGCATCACAGTAACTGTTCATGTGGGCACGAAACCTCATCCTTGCGCGTGGTGCAGTTTATCCAAAAAATGGGATGATTCGTCGGCAGGCGCGACTGCCGTTTCATACAGGCGATGTCTGGAGTAAACGTAATGACGAAGTATCCTAATATAGCACCAGCCCAAGTTGTCTTATGCGGTATGCACACTTCCCCCTATCCTTCTTGCCTTGAGCCTGCTTTGTAAGCGGCGGCGCGATGGCGCCTTAATTGCGGGCAATAGCCCACATGGGCATGGATATAGTTGAATTGTTCACGTTTCAGTTGTTAATCTGCAATGTTGTATCGTCCCATTGGGGGCGACGCTTTATCGAGTCCAGTTGACTCGCTAAGCGGGGAAGCGGTTTTGCGGATTCCATGCAAGTTGATGGACAGCAAAACAGCAGGTATGGCTGGTCACTCAACAGACGGGTAATGTATGTTTAATGCAGTCAGCGCGGTTTGCTGCCACGCTTAACATCAGTATGCCTAAGCAGAGCGGTGAGCCACTGTGGCCCGTTGGGTATGAACATTAGCAGCGCTGTATTGCGATGTGCCGTTGGGGTTGGTTTGGCATGCACATGGGTTGCCATATTGGCCAGTGATTGCTTCCGATTTTTCATGGTGGGCATGGTATCTGCTAAGAAGACCTATAAAGTTATCCCTTGAAAGATTGTCGATTGGTACAAGCAGAAGCAGACGTAATAGTTATTGTGAAATTTGTACTACTAAAGGTTGCACAAAGTCAAAGATGATTGGTTGACTGATTCAGCTATGTAAACGGATTGCTTCTCGTCTGGATTGGAGCTCAATTATGTCTATTAGCGTCACGCCACTTACGTATCCGTTATCCACTGCCCAAACGGAAATCTGGCTTGCTCAGCAGCTCTATCCAGACAGCCCTGCCTATATCATTGGTCAGTACACGGTCATTGAAGGCGTCGTTGATCCAGCCTTGTTCGAAGCGGCGTTGCGGCAGGTGATCCATGAAGCGGATAGCCTGCGGTTGTATTTCGTTGAGACCGATGAAGGCATTCAACAGTATGTTGGTTCGCTAGCGTGGTCGCTATCGCGGGTTGACCTCAGTGCGGAAGCGGACTCGCAAGCCGCCGCTCAAGCATGGATGCGCGCCGATTATGAACAGCCATTGGATATTTTACAAGGACCGCTGTTCCATTATGCATTGCTGAAAACCGCTTCGGATCAGGTGCTGTGGTACCAGCGCTATCACTCTATCATGATGGATGGCGTGGGTATGCACCTTATCGCGCAACGCGTCGCGCAGGTGTACAGCGCGATGTGTGAGGGCGCCAAGCCCGCTCCATGCACTTTCAGGTCCGTATCTCAGTTGTTAAAGAAGAATGCCCAATATCGCAATTCGGCACAATGGGCGCGCGATGAAACGTATTGGCTCAAGCGTTGCGCTAATTGGCCTGAACCGGTGGTATATGCAGGCCAGCTTGCGAGCGCCTCTCATCTTCATTTATGCCATACTGCTGATCTTGTCCAGTCCGATAGCCAGGGGATTGATACATTTGAGTCTTCTGCAATTGATTTAGTCCAACTTGTTACTGCCGCCATGGCGGCCTATCTGCATCGGCTAACCGGGGTGCAGGATGTGGTACTCGGCGTCCCGGCGACAGTTTGCTCGAGTATGGGCCGATGCGTCCCCGGTAGGGTATCTAACATACTGCCGGTACGGCTGACTGTTCGGCCAAGCACAAGCCTCTCGGCGCTGAAGGACCAAGTAGCAAAAAAAATTCATCAGGGACTGCGGCATCAGCGCTATCCGATTGATGCGTTACGCCACGTATTGGGATTGACGCCCACTCAGCGGTTGTTGAGTTCCCTATTGGACGTCGGAGTGGTGGATAACCATCTGTTATTTGGTGCGTCTTCGTCAACGAGCCATTTTTTAGCCACTGGATCGATCGAAAGTCTCCTTGTCGTGGCCCATGCTCAGCCCGATAGCCCTATGCTGCGGATTGCTTTGGATGCGAACCGCGCATTCGACACGGCAAGTGAACTCACCACACCTCAACATGGTTTCCTAACGTTCATTAAAGCGCTCAACGCCGAGCTTATTCGGCCTATCAGCGGCGTTGACTGGCTCAATGCAGCGCAGCAGCAGCGCTTGCTTGTCGAATGGAACACCACCGCGCAACCGGTGCCTGACGCGACGCTGCCCGAGTTGTTTGAAAAACAGGTCGAGCGTACCCCTGATGCCACTGCACTGGTGTGCGTAGACCAGACGCTCAGTTACGCGGAGCTGAATGCTCAGGCAAACCGTCTGGCTCATCGGCTGATCCGGCTGGGGGTGGTAGCGCAGACGCCCGTGGCAGTGTTGATGCAGCGCTCGCCCGAGCGCGTGGTCGCAGCGCTGGCCGTCATCAAAGCCGGCGGCGTCTATATGCCACTGAACGAGCAATGGCCTGATACTCG
>NZ_JAHKSP010000080.1:0-3323 GCF_021733735.1 Mycetohabitans sp. B2 | reverse complement strand
TGAGTTGCAACCGCGGCGGGTGCTGGAGATTGGTGTAGGCACGGGACTGCTGCTCGCGCACTTAGCGCCCCATTGTGAAGCGTATTGGGGTACGGATATTTCCGCCCCCGTTATTGAAGCGCTCAAGCTTCAGGTGGCGCAGCACGCTGAATTAGCGGCACGCGTTGAGTTGCGCACGCAAGCCGCACATATTACTGAGGGCTTGCCGCAAGGCTATTTTGACACTATCGTCATTAATTCCGTTGTCTTACATTTCCCGAACGCTGATTATTTGCTTGATGTGTTACGTCAGGCGATGGCGCTACTTGCGCCGGGAGGCGCTCTTTTTGTCGGGGATGTGCCAGACTTGCGCTTGTTCGAGTGCTTCACTAGTGCCGTCCAATTATACCAAGCGGATCCCAGCACGGATGACTATGCCAGTTTGCGCCGACGGATCAAGCAAAGCCAACTGGCCAGAAAGGAATTGCGCCTGGCACCGGCCTTCTTCAGTACGCTGCACCGCGCCATTGATGAAATCGCGGCGATTGATATTCAGCTCAAGCATGGCGATTACCATAATGAATTGAGCCGTTATCGCTACGATGTGGTGCTGCGTAAAGGGTCGGTCAACACGCTACCGCTGGCGCACGCGCCGCAACTGTATTGGGCAGAGGCCACTACGCTTGAGGCGGTGAAAACGCATTTAGCCACTGAACGTCCCGCCTGTTTGCGAATTGTCGGTGTGCCCAATATGCGCGTAGCGTGCGAACTTGAAGCCACGCAGGCGTTGAATAACGCTGATTGTGATCTTGAACTGATCCAGCATCGGCTCAAAACGGGTTATGCACAGACTACTGCGCCCACTGTTGAAGATTTCTACGCATTGGGTGAATCGTTGGGTTATTGGGTCGGTGTTACGTGGTCGGAACATACTGCTCCGGCATGTATAGATGTTGTGCTGGTGCAGGCACGCGACATGGCTTGCGCCGTCCCGACGGATCTCTATTTGCCGCCTTCCTCCAGTAGTGGGCAAACCCCTCATGCTCATGCAAATAACCCGACAAGCTTAGATCAATTCGCAGATATTCGTCAGTATGTAGCAACACGACTACCCGAATACATGGTGCCGGCCGTTTTCATGCGTTTGGATACATTGCCGCTCACGCCGAACGGTAAGCTTGATCGACGTGCGCTGCCGGCCCCAGACAGTACACTATTAGGTCAACTATATGAAGCGCCGCAAGGGGAGTTGGAAACCAAGCTTGCGGCGATTTGGGCCGAGCTGCTCGGGGTCGAGCGGGTGGGGCGCCAAGATAGCTTCTTTGCACTGGGTGGTCATTCGCTGCTTGCAATACGGATGATCGAACGCTTGCGTCGGTTTGGGTTGACATTCTCGGTACGCACGTTGTTCGACTCGCCCACGCTGAGCGCACTTGCCGAATCGCTTGGCCAGCACCGTGAAGTGACGGTGCCACCTAACGTAATCACACCCGACAACACGACAATCACGCCGCAGATGCTGCCGCTCATCGACTTGGCTCAAGCGGACATCAATCAAATTGTTGAACGGGTGCCGGGTGGGGCGGCAAACATCCAAGATATTTATGCGCTTTCGCCACTGCAAGACGGGATTTTGTTTCACCACTTGCTGGCCACTGACGGCGACCCGTATCTGCGGATGGTTCAGAAATCATTTGGAAATCGGGAGGAACTCGATCGCTACCTCAATGCAGTCCAGCAAGTCGTTGATCGTCACGATATTTTGCGTACTGCCTTTGTATGGGAGGGCCTGTCTGCACCCGCTCAGGTTGTCTGGCGCCATGCACCGCTGTCGATTACTGAACTTGTCTTGGATCCGGCCCAGGGACCCGTTATCGAGCAACTGACCCATCGCTTCAATCCTCGTTGTCACCGCATCGATTTAACTCAAGCTCCGTTGATGCATTTTGTGCTCGCGCAAGACAGCGATGGCCGCTGGCTGCTATTGGAATTGGTGCACCATCTAATCGACGATCACGCGACACTGGAGGTCATGCACACTGAGGTGCGGGCGTTCCTTGAAGGCCGTGGCGACACATTGCCACCGGCTCAACCTTTCCGTAACTTGGTCGCGCAGGCACGCCTGGGCGTGAGCCAAGAAGCCCATGAGCGTTTCTTCACTGACATGCTCGCTGACGTGGACGAACCGACACTGCCGTTTGGGCTCACCGGCGTGCATCGTGACGGCGCGGAAGTCACCGAAGCGCAGCGAAGGTTGCCACAGGCATTGAACAACCAGTTGCGTGCGCAGGCCAGACGCCAGGGCGTGAGCGTGGCCAGCTTATTTCATCTGGCGTGGGCGCAGGTGCTCGCGCGTGCGAGCGGCCAGCAGCGGGTAGTGTTTGGCACGGTGTTGTTCGGGCGAATGCAAGGGGGCGATGGCGCGGGCAGTGCGATGGGGCCGTTTATCAACACACTGCCGTTGCGAGTGGAGCTAGACAGTAGCGTTGAGCATAGCGTGCGGGATATGCAAGCGCGCTTGGCTGCGTTGCTCGAACATGAACATGCGTCGCTCGCACTCGCGCAGCGTTGCAGCGGCGTGCCGGCGGGCATGCCACTCTTTAGCGCACTGTTTAATTATCGGCACAATGCGGCGCGGCCGGTTGAGGGCCAACCGGTAGATAGTGCAAGTTTGTTAAATGTAGAAGGACGTACCAACTACCCACTCACGCTGTCGGTGGATGATGCTGACCAAGCGCTAAGACTCAGCGTTCAAGTGGTGCGGCCGTTTGACGCGAACCGTGTGTGCGGTTATATGCAGCAGGCACTAGAAAGCCTAGCCGAAGCGCTCGAATATGCACCAAATTTGCCGGTTTGGCAATTAGAAGTGTTGCCTCGTGAAGAGCGTACCCTGCTGCTTCAGACATGGAACGCGACGACGACCTCCTATCCGGCGCACGAGTGCATTCATCAGTTGTTCGAGGCGCAGGTGGAGCGTAGCCCGGATGCCATCGCTCTGGTGTATGAAGAGCAGACACTGAGCTATGCGCAGCTTAATGCACGGGCCAATCGGCTGGCGCATCGGCTTATCGATTTGGGCATCCAACCTGGCAACTATGTTGCCACGCTGCTCGAGCGCTCAATTGATTTGGTGGTGGCGCAGTTGGCCATTCTCAAGGCAGGGGCAGCGTATGTACCGATTGATCCGCGCGCTCCCACAGAACGGCAAAGCTGGATCATCAGCGATTGCGCCGCCCAGTTGTTGCTCACCGACGCGCACACCGAAGTTGCGGCTTCGGCGTCTACAGCGCTATTGCGTTTGGGCTCGCCAGACAAAGAGGACGCGGAACACACGCCAACGACTT
>NZ_JAHKSP010000079.1:0-2247 GCF_021733735.1 Mycetohabitans sp. B2 | reverse complement strand
CGAGGCGTGCCTGGTGCAACATGAGCAGGTGCGCGATGCGGTGGTGCTTGTGCGGGGTGAGGGCCATGGCAAGCGCCTGGTGGCCTATGTGGTGGCTGAGGCCGATGAGCAGCTGGCCAGCACGCTGCGTACGCACGTGGCTGCTCGTTTGCCCGAGTACATGGTGCCGGCTGCGTTTGTGCGTCTGGATGCGCTGCCGCTCACGCCCAATGGTAAGCTGGATCGACGTGCGCTACCTGAGCCAGACGCTGGTGCGCTTGCGCATCACGCGTATGAAGCGCCGCAAGGCGAGCTAGAGACGACGCTGGCGACAATCTGGGCGGAGTTGCTCGGTGTCGAGCGTGTGGGCCGGCATGATAGCTTCTTTGCACTTGGGGGCCACTCGTTGCTGGCAGTGCGTTTGATTGAGCGCCTGCGCTGTATTGATCTGGGGGTGCCTGTACGTGCACTGTTTGACAAACCCACGTTGAGTGCGTTGGCTCAATCGTTAGGCCAGCACCGTGAAGTGGTGGTGCCGCCCAATGTCATTACATCTGTGACCACTGCACTCACGCCCGAGATGCTGCCACTGATTGACCTGACCCAAGCCGACATTGACCGGATCGTCGCGCAGGTGCCGGATGGGGTAGCGAACATTCAGGATATTTACGCACTGTCGCCGCTACAAGATGGTATCTTGTTTCATCATCTGCTGGCCACCGACGGTGATCCCTATCTGGTGGTTTTTCAGAAGGCCTTTGCTGATCGAGAACAACTCGATTGCTACCTCGATGCAGTTCGGCAGGTTGTAAATCGTCATGATATTTTGCGCACTGCCTTCGTGTGGGAAGGTATGTCCATGCCTGCACAAGTCGTCTGGCGTTACGTGTCGCTGCCGATTATTGAACTCGTATTAGATCCGGCTGATGGACCAGCCAGCGAACAACTGGCCCAGCGCTTCAATCCCCGCCAGCATCGCATCGATTTAACTCAAGCCCCCTTAATGCATTTTGTAATCGCGCGAGATAGCGATGGCCGCTGGTTATTAGTCGAGTTGGTGCATCATTTAATTAATGATCATTCGACGCTGGAGGTCATGGATAACGAAGTGCAGGCTTTTATCGAGGGACGGGGTGACAGATTGCCACCGGCTCAACCGTTCCGTAACTTGGTCGCGCAGGCACGCCTGGGTGTAAGTGAAGAAGAGCATGCGCGTTTCTTTATTGACATGCTGGCTGACGTAGAGGAGCCCACGCTGCCGTTCGGGCTGGCCGATGTACATTGCGATGGTAGCCAAATCACCGAATCGCACCAAACGCTATTGCAAGAGTTAAACGATCGGCTGCGCGCGCAGGCCAGACGCTTGGGTGTAAGCGTGGCTACTTTGTGCCATCTCGCGTGGGCGCAAGTGCTTGCGCGCGTGAGCAATCAGCAGCGAGTCGTGTTCGGCACAGTGCTTTTTGGACGGATGCAAGGGGGAGACGGCGCGGACAACGCGATGGGGGTGTTTATTAATACGCTACCGTTGCTTGTAGATTTACACGGCAATGTTGAGTACAGTGTACGGGACACACATACACGCTTGGCCGCACTGCTCGAGCATGAACATGCGTCGTTGGCACTCGCGCAGCGCTGCAGTGGGGTGCCAGTGGGCATGCCGTTGTTCAGTGCGCTGTTTAATTACCGACATAATGAAATGCCTTCGGCTGAGAGCACAATGACGGGCGGTGCTCAATTGCTAAGTGCAGAAGAGCGTACTAATTATCCGGTTATGTTGGCGGTAAACGATTTTAAGGAGGCTTTAAGCTTGAGCTGCCAAGTGGCACAGCCGTTTGACCCGATTCGTGTGTGTGGGTATATGCAGCGGGCACTGGAAAGCCTTGTCGAAGCGCTCGAGCATGCACCGGATAGACCCGTTCGGCAGCTAGAGGTGTTGCCCGAAGACGAACGAGCCTTGCTGTTCGAAACATGGAATGCGACGCAGCGTGACTATCCGTCATATCGGTGCGTGCATCAGTTATTCGAAGAGCAGGTAGACAAAGCACCTGAAGCCATTGCACTTATCTTTAAAGAACAACGCATTAGTTACGCGGAGCTGAATGCTCAGGCGAACCGTTTGGCTCATCGGCTGATCCGGCTGGGGGTGGTAGCGGAGACGCCCGTGGCAGTGTTGATGCAGCGCTCGCCCGAGCGCGTGGTCGCAGCGTTGGCCGTCATCAAAGCCGGCGGCGTCTATATGCCACTGAACGAGCAATGGCCTGATACTCG
>NZ_JAHKSP010000078.1:0-9703 GCF_021733735.1 Mycetohabitans sp. B2 | reverse complement strand
CGACGCTATTTATGACAGTGCTCGCGGCGTGGAGTGCGGTGCTCGCGCGCTTGTCGGGCCAAGATGATCTAGTCATTGGCACGCCCAGTGCGAACCGGGGGCACCGTGAGATCGAGCCGTTGATTGGCTTTTTTGTCAATACGCTGGCGTTGCGCGTGGATTTGTCCGGCGAGCCCAATACAAGCGAACTGCTTAAGCGCGTGCGACGTACGACGTTGGATGCGCAGGCACATCAAGATTTGCCGTTCGAGCAGGTCGTTGAGATTGTGCAGCCGCCGCGCCGGCTCAATCACACGCCGCTGTTTCAAGTGCTGTTCGCGTGGCAGAGTAATGAGACAGGGCAGTGGCGCTTACCCGGACTGGATGTCACGTCTGCCAACCTCGATTACGACATGGTCCGGTTTGACCTAGAAATGCACCTGTATGAAGCAGGCGACGAAATTATCGGGGCATTGTGCTATGCGAGTGCGTTGTTTGACCCCGCGACGATCGAGCGGCACGTTGGATATCTGACGACGATGTTGCAGGCGATGGCGGCTTGCTCACAGCAACCGGTGGCGACGCTTCAGATGCTGGGGGCGGATGAGCGCCAGCTGCTGCTGCAAACATGGAATGCGACGACGGCTCCCTACCCAGCCCACCAGTGTGTTCATCAGCTGTTCGAGGCACAGGTGGAGCGTAGCCCCGATGCTACTGCGCTGGTGTACGAAGCGCAGACCCTAAGCTATGCGCAGCTCAATGCACGCGCGAACCGCCTCGCGCATCGGCTCATTGAATTGGGGGTTAAGCCGGATGCCCGAGTGGCGATTTGCGTCGAGCGCTCGCCGGCGATGGTCGTGGGGCTATTGGCGATCATGAAGGCGGGCGGCGCTTGTGTGCCACTTGATCCCGCGTATCCGTCCGAGCGCCTGGCGCATATTTTGAGTGATGCAGCACCAACGATCGTACTAGCGGATGCAACGGGTAGAGCCACGTTGGGGGAAGCGGCGCTTGCGTACCGAAGCGTACTTGAGCTGGATGTACCGCTCGATCAAGCTGCACCCAACCCACGGGTAGCCGAACTGACGCCTCGCCATCTGGCGTATGTCATTTACACGTCTGGCTCCACCGGCACACCGAAGGGCGTGATGATCGAACACGTTCAAATCACACGCTTATTCGAGGTGACAAAGTCCAAGGGCATCTCAAATGAAGATCAGGTGCTGATTGACCGGCAACGAGGTTATAGTCTGACGCCCGCTGACCGCGTTCTCCAAAAAGCACCCTTTAACTTCGATGTATCAATTTGGGAGTTCTTTTGGACGTTGCTCAATGGCGCGACCCTTGTCGTAGCCGCCCCCGATGCTCATAAAGAGCCTGTCGCTTTGATCGATCTCATTGCCCGGCAGCGCATCACGACGGTTCACTTTGTGCCTTCCATGCTGAGTATTTTCTTGGATACGGAAGGCGTTCAGCGCTGCACATCCGTGAAACATTTAATTTGCGGTGGTGAGGCACTGTCCGGCGTAACCGCCCGGTTGTGTCAAACGCTGCTGCCCGACGTGCAAGTGCACAACCTGTATGGGCCAGCTGAAAATCCCATTGGTACAACGTTTTGGACGTGTCCAGCAGCATGCGCAGAAGACACTATCCCAATTGGGCGGCCCATCGCGAACACGCAGGTCTACTTGCTTGATGTGCACGGCCAGCCGGTGCCACTCGGTACGGTTGGGGAGTTGTATCTCGGCGGAGTCGGTGTCGCCCGTGGCTATTTGAACCGTCCCGAGTTGACGGCTGAGCGCTTCGTACCTAATCCGTTCTCGGACGCACCCGATGCACGCATGTACAAAACGGGCGATTTGGCTCGTTACCGACCCGATGGCAATCTGGAGTACCTAGGCCGCAATGATGAGCAGGTCAAAATTCGGGGCTTTCGCATTGAGCTGGGCGAAATCAAGGCGTCTCTTGTGCAACACCCGCAGGTGCGTGATGCGGTGGTGCTCGTGCGAGGTGAGGGCATTAATAAGCAGCTTGTTGCATATGTGGTAGCCGACGCCGATGAAAAGTTGGTGAATACGTTGCGTGCGCATGTGGCCGCTAGCTTGCCCGACTATATGGTGCCGGCTGCATTCGTGCGTTTGGATGCTTTGCCACTCACGCCGAATGGCAAGCTTGATCGACGCGCGCTGCCTGAACCGGATTTGGCACCAGCCCAATATCGCATTCCTCGTACGCCACATGAACAGACATTGGCGGAACTTTTCACAGAAGTGCTGAACTTGCCTCGCGTAGGCATTGACGACAGTTTTTTTGACTTAGGCGGCCATTCTTTGTTGGCCATGCGTTTGATCGATCGTATTCGCAAGGTGTTAAAGGTTGACCTTACCATTCGCACGGTATTTGAAGCACCCACTGTCGCCGGTTTAGCACAACGTTTGGCCCAGCTCAATGGTGTTCAAGAAAGTTCGTTTTCTGTTTTGCTTCCTCTCAAGCCTAAAGGCAGTCGTCCTCCTCTTTTCTGCATGCATCCCGGATTCGGTTTGAGCTGGAGCTACATTAGCCTGTCAAGTTTTTTAGACAGTGACCAGCCCCTCTATGGAGTGCAAGCCCGTGGGTTTGACGGCGCAAGGCCACTTCCGTCTACCATTAATGACATGGTGTCAGACTACTTAGAGCAAATTCGCCAAATCCAGCCAGAAGGACCTTACTACCTGTTAGGGTGGAGCTTGGGAGGCATAGTCGCGCATAGCATGGCCGTCCAACTTGAGCAGCAAGGTGAAAAGGTGGCGTTGTTAGCTTTACTAGATAGTCGGCCAGGATCGTATTTTGTAAACAAAGAAGGCGAAATTGACCAGGAAATGGTGAATGCTGCCCTTGCCGATCACTACGGTGATGAGTTTATTAAATCCATGAGTAAAGAATTCTTGGAAAATGCTTATGAAATTGCAAAAAATAATCCACGAATTTTAAAAGATTTTTGTCCGGCGGTGTACGCTGGTAATGCGGTATTCTTTCGAGCTACCCGAACAGAGGTTGAAGATGATGTACTAATTTCTCCTGATGTGTGGAAGCCCTACGTGCTTGGAAATATAGAAGTTTATGATGTGCACTGTAGTCACGGAGAAATGCTCAGGCAGGAACCAGCAACTGTAATTGGTGAAATTTTAGCTCGTAAGTTGAATGAGCCGGTGGATAAACATATCCAAGGAGAGACTGATGCAGTGCAGTAGGTCTTTACGGAATATTAGGCCGTTTAAAACTATCCAGGGAGTGTATCGGGGCTGTCTAACTAGTCCTGATGATGAGGCTAGCATGAAAAAGCATGGCACATAAATTTTGAATTAATTTGTGCTGTTTCGATTAATTGGGTGCGATCTGCAGTGTGGTTGTGTCTGAGCATGAATGTTTGGTGTGTTGAAAATGTTTAGTAACCTATACTTTTGAGAGGGGTTTTTATGAATAACATGCTAGAAATTACAGGTGAGCGCATAAGAGCGAG
This sequence comes from Mycetohabitans sp. B2, assembly GCF_021733735.1. NCBI lineage: Bacteria > Pseudomonadati > Pseudomonadota > Betaproteobacteria > Burkholderiales > Burkholderiaceae > Mycetohabitans > Mycetohabitans sp. B2. The sequence goes on along the minus strand of NZ_JAHKSP010000078.1, from coordinate 6,225 downwards.
TGATATTGCCAGGGCAGCATATGATTTTGATATTCATGTTCGCCTTGGTCAAAAAGCATGCGAGTCTATTGTTGCGTCACGAAAGTTGCTTGACGATCTTCTTTTGCAAGGAAAGGTAATTTATGGTGTAAATACAAGTATGGGTGGGTTTGTTAAATACCTTATCCCAGAAAAGTATGCCACGCAAACGCAAGAAAACCTCATTGCAGCAGTCGCAACAAACGTTGGTCCATACTTTGATGATTCTGTGGTTCGAGCGACAATGTTGACGCGTATCAACTCGCTTGCGCGAGGGGTATCTGCAATTTCGCTAGAGAACATTCAAAAATTTGTAGAAATTTTTAATAAAGGGATCTGCCCTTGCATACCTCAGAAGGGTTCTCTTGGTACCAGTGGAGACTTGGGCCCACTTGCTGCTATTGCATTGGCGCTAACTGGAAAATGGAAGGTTAGGTATCAAGGGGAAATCATGAGTGCATCGGATGCGCTACGCAAGACTAATATTGAACCACTCCGACTTAGTTATAAAGAAGGTTTGGCGTTGATAAATGGAACTTCAGCCATGACTGGGTTGGCGTGTCTAATGGTAAATGATGTGGAGAAATTGATTAAGTCGTATGAGTCAATAACGGCTTTAACTTTAGAAACGTTGAAGGGAAAACGTAAGGTATTTTCGCCGTTGGTGCACGAAGAAAAACCGCATCGAGGTCAGCAAGCGTCCGCAGCAAATATCTATAATGCGCTTGCGGACAGTAATATGATAAGTAGTGAGGATGATGTATCAAAAAATCTTCGTTCGCAACTTTTCGATAATGTGATAGATAGTGTTACCGATCAAATCGAAGATGCATATTCTTTGCGTTGTACTCCGCAAATAATTGGACCGATTAGGGATGCTGTTGATTATGTTAAGTGCGTAGTGGAAAATGAGTTAAATTCTAGCAATGATAATCCTTTAGTTATTCCGAAGCATGGTGATGTGTACCATAATGGGCATTTTCATGGGCAGTATATTTCGATGGCGATGGACCATTTATCTATCGCATTGGTTACGCTGAGTAATTTGTCGGATCGGCGTATCGATAGATTTATGGATAAAAATAATAGCAATGGATTGCCACCATTTCTTTGTGCGAACGAACAAGGAATTCGGCTTGGATTGATGGGAGGCCAGTTCATGAGTGCTTCACTTGCCTCGGAAAACCGGTCTTTATGTGTGCCAGTTTCCATTCACTCATTGCCCTCAACAGCTGACTTCCAAGATATTGTATCACTTGGTCTTGTGGCCGCTCGGCGTGCACAGGAAATATTTAATAATACTGTTTATGTTATAAGCTTCGAACTTCTGTGTGCGTGTCAAGCAGCTGATATTCGTGGTGCTGATAAATTAGGAACTCATACTGCTATGCTTTATAATTCAGTACGGTCTTTTTTGCCGTTTTTTGAAAAAGATGAGTCGCTTACTCCGTATCTAGAAAATATTGCTATGTTTATTCGAAATGAAATGGCTCAGTCTTTGGGGGCGACTGATAGCCATGTTGTATAAAATTTGTGTATAAACAATGGGGGTAAGCGTGTCGGTAAATAAAATTATCTGATGGAGAATTCAATGCATGACGCTACCCTTGTAATTTGAAATTTTGATTTTTGTGGTTTGAGATAAATTCAAAGGCAAAGCTTTTATAAATGCGGTATGAGCAATTTACCTTCCAACGTCACGCGGCACGTTGACGTTTCCATGGTAGAGCAATTATTGTGTTCCGGTGCCAGTGGCGTGTCGATCGGTAAGTTGTTTGAACAGTTTCTACCATTGGCTCGGGAACGCCTAAAAATCTGCGTTGCGTTGTTCCGTGTCTTTGTGATTGAATCTTGGGAAATGAGGGTTATTGAACAACCTCATGAATCTCCGGACACAGTTTGCTATTTAAAATATCGGTAGGCATACGACTGTGTTTCTGATTAGTAACAAGCGAGAAGTGATGGAAGTGCTGGCGGGGTGGGGCGGGGCGCCGGCGGCGGTCAGCGCAAAAGAAGCTGGCAGTGGTGCGGGAGAGTTTTGATGTGGGCAAGACCGTCTCAATGGCGGCGCGTCAACGCGGCGTGAATCTGAATCAGCGATTTCATTGATGTAAGTAGCATTAGGACGGCAGCCAGCGCGGCTGAGGACATCCGTGTCGGCATTAGAACTGGAGGCGCTGAAACTGATTAAGTCATTTCAACGGCTGCTGGGCACAAAACGATGGGAGTGAAAATCCTGTGCGAAGTCGTGCAGTACGGTTGAGCAAAAAATAGATGGCGTGCTTGTCTCGTTGCCGCTGGACGAGCAGTGAAGCAGCTCTGCGAGGTTCCCGGTGTAGCGTGCTCGAACGTGGCGGCAACGCTGGCACGGCCGACCGATTGGCGAGACAGGCGCACGAGTTGGGCAACGGGCGATGCTGGCCTGGTCGGAGAGATTCGGCTGATCATCGCCGAGCTATCGAGCTACGGCTATCGGCAAGTCTGGGGCGTATTGCGCCAGGCGTGCGGGGTGAAGACGATGAAGCGCGCCTACGTGGCTTTCATGCTCAAACCGACGTGGCCAGGCTGCGCGTCATCTCGCCATTGCAGTTGAGCACTACAACGAAAAGTATCCTCATAGCGCGTTGAAATATTGCTTGCCATGCAAGTTCCGACGCAGGATCGATTCATTAATTTGAGTTTGAGGCAGTGTCCGGGACTAAGGGGGGCAACTCCAGGCGATTTTTCCGTTATTCAGGATAAAACTCTTGCGATAGCACGTCATCGACCGACCACAGCAGCTCTGCCGGAAACACATCGAGATCTAGCCCAGTTTCGTTGCTTGCAAGGCTGCGGGCCTTTGACCAGACGATATCGAGCCACGCGGCATCGCTGAACTTACCGCAAAGGCTCGGGGCCTCGTTTAGTACATAGGCGACTTCCTTACGCTGCGTGCGGATCGTGAACTGCCAACTCTTGCTGCGGCGCGAAGGCTGAAATTGCCACTTTAGCAGATGAGCCAGCAGTACCGACATCCGGCTCGCTAACTCGCGTTGCTCGCTCTTACCCACGTCCTCGATCTCCTCGGCAATATGCTCGACATCGATGGCCGACAACTTGCCGGAGCGTAGCAGGGCGGCCTGCTCGTTTGCCCACGCAACCACGTCCTGCTCGTATCTCGTTCCCATGTTCGTTTCACTTACACAATAGAGTTAAATAATAAATGCACTTGTACACCATTTCAAGATCGCTTAGCTACTCTGCCGATGGTCTTCCTGGCAGCTCCCAGAACTTTGTTAGGACACACACGACGCTGTGCACTGTTTGGTGCAGCTAGATAAGCCTTCCATCTCGAGCAGTACGTTATTCTGACCAGCGGCTATCCGAAATATTCAGCCGGTCGTTGCAGCTGGCCAGGGTTGGTGCGCATGCACTTCTGTTATGCAGTGCAGAAGCAGCGAGTCTTCCCACGGCTTATCCAATATTCGACATCATGGCTGTAATTTAAAAAATTGACGTGACGTAGATCAAGAAAAGCGCTGTGTGTCCGGATGTCTGCTTATAAAAATAGAGCACTATGCTAGTTTAGTCCAACATGATTTTTTCTGCACTTCGCGCTTAAGTCAAGAGCGGGAGAACGTGGAGCACAGGTGAACGAGATTTTCCAAAGAATTAATTGCATAGATATGGACAACATAATTATTACCTCTTTTTCGACCACTGCTACCTTCCTGTATCGGTGGCGTGCTGCTCAAATGCTTTTCTATGTTGATTTTGGCAGTTTTGCGAAAGAAAAATGTTTGGATGATACGCGATTTGGCTCTACAGCGACTTTACCTCGTTGGTAAGCCATGCACATGAAAAGGAGTTTATCCTCGTGCGTAGCGCAGCAAACAACGTTGTTGAAAGCTTTGTGAAGTTTTCAATATGCTGCGCTGGCTGGTCAGGAGTGGCGCGCCGTGGCGTAGGCTGCGAACGATTTGCCCCCTGGGAAGCGGTCTGCCAACAGACGCAGCGCTGGATGCGCGCGGGGTGTTTCGAGGCGATCGTGCACGACTTATGGGAAATGCTGCGCATATGCGATGGGCGCAAGGCGCAGCCTAGCGCCATAATCCTGGATAGCCGCATCTTACAGTCCACGCCGCAGTTCGGTGCGCGCGCCGGCTACGATAGCGCGAAGCGCCGCAAGAGTTTCAAGATACATCTGCCAGTCAACATGCTGGGGCAATTGCTAGCACTGCATGTGACGCTGGCCAACGAGCAGGATCGTGCGCAAGTCGAGCAATTGGCTCGAGCAATACAGTTACGACGCAGGACCACTTTATCAACCTTAGTGTAAGACCGTGTCCGGATGTAAGGGGGCAATCCAGCTAATGGCTAAAAAGCCGATCGCTGATCCTCCGGCGGCGATACGGGGGCTATCCCGGGCTCAGTGGCGTGGCGGCTAGCCCTGCTGCTCGAGCTGCTGTGCCAGCTTCCCTGCCCGCCGCAGCGCGTCGACGATTTGCGCATAGGCGCGCTGTCGCGTCGGCTCATCGGGCGCCCGTAGGGCAAACGATGGGTGGTAAGTTGGGATGACAAAGTGCCCGCCGTACTCAATCGTTTGGCCCAACGAACGCTGCAGTGTCACGGTCCGATCTTGCAGCACGGCTTTGAGCGCTGTCGCGCCAAGAGCGACGACCACCGCGGGGGCGACCGTATCGAATTCACGGTCGAGCCAGTAGTGGCACGCTTCAATTTCGCGCTGTGCGGGCGTTTTGTGCATGCGCCGCTTACCGCGCGGTTCCCATTTAAAGTGCTTGACGGCATTCGTCACATAGACATCGTCGCGGGCAACGCCGGCCTCGCGCAACGCGTCGTCCAGTAGTACGCCAGCCGGACCGACAAATGGCCGGCCTTGTCGATCTTCCTGGTCGCCGGGTTGTTCGCCGACCATCATGATTGGTGCATGAGCGGGTCCCTCGCCCGGCACCGGCTGCGACGCGTCGTGCCACAGCGCACAGCGCCGGCAATCGTCCAGGCCTTGCGGCTGCTGGTGCGGTTCGATTTCGATCTTTCCGTGTTCCTGCGTCGTCGGTTTGCGCGTGGTCATCATGCGCTCGGTCATAACGAAACTCCTGGCAACCCTCTTGCACGATGCGTGCCTGCGGTCCCGGGTCGCCGTGCTCCAGATGCCGTGTACACGCCATGCATTTTTGCCTGTGGATTGTAAAAAGCAGTCGCGTAACGGCGACGTGATAGTGGGGCCGCGTATGCGAGCATGCGGCACGTCCGTTGCTCGACGCTAAAGGCAATCGTTCACTCATATTCACGGAGGTTGTCCATGCATCGCGTTCAGGAAATCATGTCTCGGGACGTCGTCCATATCAGCCCGTCCGATACGATTCGACATGCCGCCGAGTTGATGGACCAGTACGATATCGGCGTGCTGCCGGTATGCGAAAGCCGCAAGCTGACCGGCATGGTTACGGACCGCGATCTTGCGGTGCGCGCGCTGGCGGCCGGTAAGGAACTTGACAGTCCGGTGAGTGAGGTCTGTACGCCGCAGGTCGAATGGTGTATGGAAGATGACGATTTGGATGCTGTGCAAAAGCGCATGGCCGACGCGCAACTGCGTCGCATGCCGGTGATCAATCGTCAGAAGGAACTGGTGGGCGTGCTGTCGCTCGGAGATGTCGCCACGCGTAGTGTCGGCGCGTCGCATGACGAGGTGGCCAATACGCTGGAGGGCGTGTCGCAGACGCGACATCACTGATACACAAGACGGTGGCGCTTGCCCCGCGTGAATGGCGTGTAAGTGTTTCACGTCGGCGTGACGACCGGTGCGGCCACCACGCCGACATTGCGGCGTAGTGGTCCAGGAAAGCGGTTAGTTTTTGCCCGAAGGCTGCGCAGGCGGATTCTCCTTATCGTCCTGGCTGCCGTGCGACGGTTGCTCGTCGGGCACGATTTTCGTCACGCCGCCTGTCGCGGGCGGATCGCTGGCAGGAAAGGTGTCCTCGACCGACTTATCGATTGCTTCCTCTTTCTTGTCACGCGAAATGTGTTCCTTGGTTGACATATTGGTCGTGGCTCCATAAAACAACAACCAACAGTCTCGCAAACCGCGTGCCTGGAGGGATTGGCTAAGCGGCCGGCGCCCCTGGGCGCCGGCTCAACAGTTGTCATCTTAGCGGCTGCTGTCATCGTTAGTGGCTGCTCCCATCGCCTTGCCTTGCTGGGGTGGGC